>JALYGJ010000090.1 GCA_030777155.1 Chloroflexota bacterium
GCCGCCTGAGTAGGCGGCGCCGGCGAGGTGGGGCGGGACGTCCGGCGGCGGATGGAGCTGGCGCGCCATGGCGCGGTTCTTCCATGCGTGCCCGATGTTCGGCCATCGACGGGTTCCGTGCGAAGGCGGCCTGCTCAGCCTCAGTACCGGTTGCCGCGGTGGGTGCGGACGTGGCGGCCGCTTGCTCCTGCGGCGCGGGCATCGGCCGACTCTCCTGCGGCGCCAGCGACGGCGGCCGGGCGACCTCTTCGCCGCGCGCGGCCATCACCTCCGACAGGCGCGCCTCGAGGCGCAGGGCAGCGACGTTGTGGGCATCGATCTCGAGCGCGACGCAGGCATGGCGATAGGCCAGCGCGTCGTCGCCGCGCTCAATCGCCACCCGCGCCAGCCCGACCACCGCAATCGCGTTGCGCGGATCGCTCGCCGCAGTCTGCGCATAGATCCGCTCGGCGGCGTCGATCTGGCCGTGGAGCAGCAGCCGTTCGGCGTGCAGGAGCGGCTCGATCACTGGCGCGTCGCGAGCAGGGCGCGGGCGCGCGCGAGCAGCTTTTCACGCGTGTTGAGCCGCGGATCGGCGACGACGGTATCGAGCAGGTCGTTGAGCAGCCGCCCGAGCTGCGGGCCGGGGCGGATCGCGAGCTCGGCGATCAGGACATCGCCATCGACCGCGAGGTCGCGCAGCTGCAGCGGTACGCCGGCGTCGAGCTCGCCCGCCACGCGCCGGCGCAGCTCGTCGAGGTGGCCCGCGTCCGCCGGCAGCCCGCTGCCGATGTTGTCGGCCTGGCGCAGCCGCAGCAGGTCGGCAACCAGGTCGCAACCGACGCGCCGGATCAAGCGGCGGACGGCCGCATCCGACCAGCGCGGCTCGTAGCTGAACATGTGGTGGCGGATGAGATCGGCCACCGGTTGCACGTCGCGGCGGGGGAAGGCGAGCCGCCCGAGCAGCGCTTCGGCCAGCCGCGCGCCCTCGACGTCGTGACCGACGAAGCGGCCGTCGGCGTACGTCGTCGGCTTGCCGATGTCGTGTAGAACGGCGGCCAAGCGCAGCCGGTCGCTCGAACCCTCGAGCTCGGCGGCGGCGTCGAGCGTTGTCAGCGAGTGCTGCCACAGGTCGTGGCCCGCAATCTTGTCCTGAGGCACGCCCTGCTCGGCGGCCAGCTCGGGCAGCAGCGGTTCGAGCAGTCGGGTCTCGGCGAGCAGGCGGAAGCCACGCGACGGTGGATCGGCGTCCAGCATCCGGCGCAGCTCTGCCCCGATTCGTTCGCGCGAGACCCACTTGACAAGGTCGCGCGACGCCGTCATCGCCGACTTCGTCTCGGACTCGATTTCGAAGCCGAGCTGCGCTGCCAGGCGCGCCGCGCGCACCAGGCGCAGCGAGTCCTCGTCGAAGCGAAGCGCCGGATCGCCAACCGCGCGCAGCAGTCGCGCGTCGAGGTCGGCCAAGCCGGCATGTGGATCGACCCACCGCGGCTGGTCGCCGGCCGCGCGCGCACCGCCCGCGCGTCCCCAGGCGATGGCATTGACGGTGAAGTCACGCCGCGCGAGGTCGTCGAGGATGTCGTCACTGAAGGTGACCGAGTCAGGGCGCCGGTGATCGGCGTAGCGATGGTCGCGCCGGAAGGTGGTCGCCTCGACAGCACCGATGGTCACGGTCCCGAAGCGGTTCTCGTAGCGGCCACGCGGGAACAGCACGAGCAGGCGCTCCGGCCGGGCATCAGTCGCTATGTCCCAGTCGGCCTCGCTACGGCCGAGCAGCCAGTCGCGCACGCCGCCGCCGACGACGTAACCGGCGTGGCCGTTCTGCCACAGGCGAGCGAGGATCTGCTGGACCTCCGTCGGCAATTGCGGAGGCGGGAGCGCGGCCGCCGAGCGCGTCAGTTGCTGCCCACGAAAAGGTAGTCGCGCCACACCTCGTTGCGCGGGTCGGCAAGGTAGGGAGTGAACATCGTGTAGACGTCGCAGCGCGGCTCGAAGGGGACGCGCTGCAGCTTCATGCGCGCCTCTTCGATCGTCTTGCCGCCCTTGCGGTGATTGCACGACTTGCATGCCGCGACCAGATTGTTCCAGGTGTGGGTGCCGCCGCGGTGGCGCGGGATCACGTGATCGAGGGTCAGGTCGTGGGTCTGCTTGCCGCAGTACTGGCAGGTGTGCTTATCGCGCACGAAGACCTCGCGCCGCGACAGCCGCACCCGCGGTCGCGGCCGCTTGATGTGGTGCTGGAGACGGATGACGCTGGGCGCGCGGAAGATCTCCGTTGGCGTCCGGATCTCGTGGTGGTCGTACTGGATCACCTCCGCCTTCTCGACGAAGAGGAGCCGAAACGCCCGCCGGACGTTGCACACGTTGAGCGGTTCGTAGTCCGAATTGAGAAGAAGTACGACGCTATCCATTGCTCCCTGAAGCCCGGTCGGGACTCGGCCGGGGCGACGCTCGCATGGTAGCAGGCAGCGTGCGAAAGGCTGGGACGCGGCGGCCTTAGACCACCTGCTGGCCGGTCAGCGGGTCCCAGCCGCCGGCCTGGCCGACCTTGGTCGCCAGCGGCCGACCAAGCGCAGTCGAGATGAAGCGCGCGGCGAGGAGCACGCCCGAGAGGCTGACGCCGTGCTCGACCCCCATTCCATCGAGCAGATACACCAGATCCTCGGTGGCCAGGTTCCCCGCCGCGCCCGGCGCGTACGGGCAGCCGCCGGTGCCGCCGGCCGAGGAATCGAAGCACGTCACGCCCTCCTCGAGCGCGGCAACGACGTTGGCCAGCGCCGTGCCGCGCGTGTCGTGGAAGTGGAAGGCCAGCCGATCGAGCGGCAGCCCCGCAGCGACCAGCCGGCCGGTCAGGTCGCGCGCCTGGCTGGGGACGCCCACGCCGATCGTGTCACCGAGCGAGATCTCACCGGCGCCGAGCTCGGCCAGGCGCAGACTGACGTCCACGACTCGGGACGGGTCGATCCGACCGGTGAAGGGACAGCCGAACGCAGTCGAGACGTAGGCGCGGGTCCACCAGCCGAGTTCGCGCGCCCGTCCTAGCACCGGCGCGAAGGTCGCCAACGACGACTCGACGGTCATGCCGATGTTGCGCTCGGTGAAGGCGTCGCTCGCGGCCGTGAACACGGCGAGGGCGTTCGCGCCGGCCGCGATGGCGCGCTCGAGCCCGCGCTCGTTGGGCACGAGCACCGGGTAGCGCACGCCATTGCGCTCGCGGGCGAGCGCGGGCATGACCTCGTCGGCGTCGGCCAGCTGGGGGATTGCCTTGGGCGAGACGAAGCTGGTCGCCTCGATCTCACGTAACCCGGCAGCGCGCAGCAGGTCGATGTAGCGCAGCTTCGTCTCGGTCGCGACCGGCGTCGCCTCGTTCTGCAGCCCGTCGCGCGGACCGACTTCGTAGATGCGGACGCGGCGCGGGACGCTCATCGTTCGGCGAGTCTAGGCTAGCTCGATCAGCGGTTCGCCGCGCTGGACCTGCTGGCCCGGCTCGACGAGCACGCGTGCGACCGAGGCGGCCGCAGGTGCGGTGACGTTGTTCTCCATCTTCATTGCCTCGAGCACGAGCAGCACCTGGCCGGCCGACACGTCCTCACCGGCCGCGGCCCGGATGGCGAGGACGGCGCCGGGCATCGGCGCCGTAACGACGTTCACCGCGCCGCCAGCATGCCCCGCCTGGCGGAGGGCCGCCTCGACCGTTGGCGCCGGCAACAGTCGGGCGGTCAGCGCGCGACCGTCGGCGTCCAGGACGACGCTGCCGTCGTCGAGGACAGCGTGGGGCAGGGAGTCGAACGGTTGCTCGACCGAGACCCGGCGGACCTCGCCGTCGAGCTCGACGCTCAGTGCCGGCGGCTGATTGAGCCGGAAGCCGACCCGATGCCCGTCGCCGGCGGCGCGGGCAAGGGCGGCGGCGGCGGTCGACCAGGCAGCTTCGGGCACGCCCGGTCGGTCAGGTTGCCACAGCCGGTCGATCAGCTCGGTGTCGAGGTCAGCGCGCGCCACCTCCGGCCGCGCGAGCAGCCAGAGCAGGAAGGCCCGATTCGTGGTTACGCCGAGGACCGCGGCCTCGGCCAGTGCCGCCCGCAGGCGGGCGAGCGCAGCAGTCCTATCCGCGCCGTGTGCAATGAGCTTGGCCAGCAGCGGGTCGTAGCGCGTCCCAACGACGTCACCGTCGCCCACGCCGGCATCGATGCGCAGCCCCTCCGCATCGACCGGCCAGCGCACGTCGACGACATCGCCGGTCGAGGGCAGGAAGCCCTGCCACGGGTCCTCGGCATACAGCCGTGCCTCGATTGCATGGCCGCCGAGGCGGACATCGCGTTGGTCGATACCGAGCGGCTCACCGGCGGCGATGCGCAACTGATCGGCGACCAGGTCGCGGCCCGTGACCAGCTCGGTGACCGGGTGCTCCACCTGGAGGCGCGCGTTGAGTTCGAGGAAGTAGAACTGGGCGTCCTGACCGAGCAGGAACTCGGCCGTTCCGGCGCCGACGTAGCCCGCTGCGCGCGCCAGGCGGAGCGTCGCCTCACCGAGCTCGTGGCGCAGGCGTTCGCCGACCGCAGACGACGGTGCTTCCTCGATCACCTTCTGGTGGCGTCGCTGCAGGGAGCACTCGCGTTCGCCGAGATGGACCGCTCCACCGCGCGCGTCGCACAGCAGCTGGACCTCGACATGGCGCGCCTGCCCGAGATAGCGCTCGAGCACGAGCCGCTCGTCACCGAACGCGTTGCCTGCCTCGCGCCGGGCGGTGGCCACCGCTTCGTCCAGCTCGCCTGGCGCGCGGACGACGTGCATACCCTTGCCGCCACCGCCTGCGCTCGGCTTGACCAGCAGCGGGTAGCCGACGGTCGCCGCCGCCTCGCGCAGTGCCGCGTCGGACTGCGCCTCCCCGTCGTAGCCGGGGACTACCGGCACCCCGACGGCAGCCGCCAGGCGGCGCGCCTGTTGCTTGTCACCCAGCGCACGCATGGCGGCGCCGGGTGGGCCGACCCAGATCAGGCCGCGCGCCGCTACGGCGTCGGCGAAGTCGGCGTTCTCGGCAAGGAAGCCGTAGCCCGGGTGGATCGCGTCGGCGCCCGCACGGACGGCGGCGTCGAGAACGGCTTCGCGGTCGAGGTACGTCCCGTCGAGCGGCACCAGCTCGTGGGCAGCGGAGGTCCACCACGCACGCGCCTGGTCGGCGGCGACGAGGGCCAGGCAGGCGATGCCAAGCCGCCGGCATGTGCGGGCGATGCGGACGACGAGCTCACCGCGGTTGGCGACCAGCAGCCGGCCGATCGGAGCGATGGCCGGCGGGAGGCTGGCGTCGTGGCGGTGGATGTTCAATCGCGCTGGCGCCAAGACGGCTCACGCTTGTCAAGAAAGGCGCGCAGGCCTTCCTGCCCTTCGGCGCTTGCCCTCTGTGTCGCAATCTTGCGCGCGGTATGCCAGCGCGTGCTCTCGTGGGGCAGGCCGCGCACCTCCCTGACGATCGACTTTGCCGCGCGCGCGGCGGTAGGCCCGGCGGCGAGGATGTCTTCGACCGCCGTGTCGACCGCTCGGTCGAGGGCATCGCTGCCCTCGACGACCTCGTGCACGAGGCCGATGCGCAGCGCGCGCGTGGCATCGAAACGACGACCGCCGGGAAACAGCGCTCGCGCATGGCTCTCGCCGATCTTCGCGATGACGAACGGGCTGATCACCGCCGGCAGGATGCCCAGGCGCGTCTCGGTGAAGCCGAAGCGGGTACCGGACTCGGCGATCACCAGGTCGCTGACCGCGCACAGCCCCATGCCACCGCCGAGGCACGCACCATGGACGCGCGCGATGACCGGCACCGGGCAGCGGTCGATGGCGTCGAACATCTCGGCCATGACCATCGCGTCCTGCTCGTTCTGGTCGCGTGACAGGCCGAGCGAGGCGCGCATCCAGCCAGCGTCCGCACCGGCGCAGAACGACGGACCGGCGCCGCCCAGGATGACCGCGCGCAGCCGGCCCGGTGGTTCGTCGGCCAAGCGCCGGAAGAGGCTGCGCAAGAGCCCGATGAGCGGCGCATCGAACGCGTTGTGCAGCTGCGGTCGGTTGAGTGTGACGCGGGTGACGACGCCGTCCGCGCCCGACCGCGCGACGAGCAGCGGCTCGCTCACCTTGCCTGCGCCAGGCCGGCCGGAGCGTAGCGCTGATGTTGGCGCAGCCCGACCTTGCGCAGCCCGACGGCGCTCATGTTGGCCGCCGAAACAGAACTCACCTCCGCCCACGCCCCGACGAGGTCACAGCCCTGCTCGTTGGCCAGTCGCGCGCGCTCGCGGATCAGCGCGCGCTGTATCCCGCGCCCGCGGGCCGCTGGCACGACCATCGCGCCGCGCATCCATCCGGTCCCGTGGCTGGCATGGAGCGAGGCGACGGCCACCGGCTCGCCGTCAAGCTCGGCGATGAGACGAAACGAGTGCGGCAGCTCGAGCACGGCGGCGTCGAATGCGGCCTCGAGGGCCGCGTCGAGGTCAGCGCTGCCGCCTGCGCGGCGGACCTCGTTGATTGCCGGCAGGTCGGCCGGCGTCACCTGCCGAATGCGAACGCCGGGCGGCGCGGCCGCATCGCTGATCTCGCCGGGCGCGGCCGCGAACACGCCGACGAAGGTGCCTGGTTGCCCGCGTTCCCGGGCTGCCGCTTCGGTCACGATCCAGCCCACCGTCGCGTTGTCATCGAAGAAGCGCTGTGCGTCACCGACAAGCTCGGGCAGGCGAGCCAGGCCGAGCGCCTGGTTCCAGCGCGGACCGGGCATCGCGGGAGCTGCCGCCATGAGCAGCTCGCCGTCGTCGACGATGCGTATGTCGCGACCAAGGTCACGGGCGATCCGCCAGCCGGCGAGCGACGAGCGGCCGACGGCGCGGTCTAGCCGCGCCAGGAGGAGCTCGTCGGCTGCCCGCGAGCCGGGCGCGGGTGGCACGATCTCGATCTCGTCGCCCGGCCGGACCGTGCCTTCAGCCAGCACCCGAGCGTACATTCGGCTGTCCGACGGGTGTAGGTCGATCGAGATGCGGCTCACCCGGCCGTCGCGGAAATTCGGCCGCTGAGTCGAGCAGGGCATCGTTGGGCTGGCCAGCTCGACCTCGACCTGGTCGCCGATCCGCGCGCGCGTGCCAACCGGCAGCAGCGACCATTCGACGCCGAGGGTGGTCAGGTTCTCACCCACGCTTCCCGGCTCGACCGGATGGCCCTCCGCCTGGAGCCGCTCGATCGCCTCGATCGAGAACAGGCAGACGGCGCGATGCGGGCCGCCGTGGACCGTCCGCTCGCGGTGCCCATCGCCCTCGAGCCCGGACCGCCCGACCCACGCCTCGGCGACGGGCAGCTTCGGCACCCCGCCTCTCGACACGTTGACCTGCAGCAGGCGTCCGCGCGTTGCCATCGTCGGCATGCTAGCCGCGCTCAGGCAGGTCCATCAGCGCCAGGCCGCTGGCCTCGTCCGGGACGCGCGTCACGGCGGCCGCCTCCTGCTGAATCGAGACCTCGAGCGTGGGACGCACGATGGCGTCGATGAAGTGGCCACCGATGAGGGACAGGTCCGGGCGGGCGAGCGAAATGTGCAGGTGGAAGAAGGGCTCGCCGTCGCGCCGCGTGACGTTGCCGGTCAGGCTCACGACCTCGAGCTGCTCCTCGAACTCGTAAGCCTCGTACTTCTTCTGCACGGCGTTGAGGTAGGCGAGCCGGACCCAGCGCACCGCGCCGATGCCGTTGACGGCGCCATAAGCGATGCCTTCGCGTGCCGCGAAAGCGGTCAGCACCTCGAGCACCTTCTCGCCACTCTCGAGGCGCACCTGTAGCCGGCTGTCGAACCGCTGATAGCGCATCTGCTTCCTCCGCTCGTCTTCCTCGATCCGGTTTGGGCGCGGCGGCCACAATAAGGCCCTGATGTCTCCGCTTGGCCGGCTGGCCCACGCCAAGAGCCTCGGCCTACTGTGCCTGACCGCAGCGCCTGAGGCCGGCGGCACTGCCGAGATCCGCCAACAGCAACGGAGGAGCCGATGACCGACTTCGAGCTGACCAGTCCCGACTTCGAGCCGGGCGGCGAGATTCCGCGCCGGCACACCTGCGACGGCGAAGACGTAGCAGTCGCGCTGAGCTGGGCCGGCGCGCCGGCGGGTACCGCCGAATTCGCGCTGGTGATGGACGACCCGGACGCACGCGGCTTCGTCCACTGGCTGGTGGTCGGCATTCCGGCGAGCGCAACCGAGCTGGCCGGCGATCCCCTGCCACCCGGAGCACGGGAAGGCCGCAACGACTTCCGTCGTCAAGGTTACGGTGGGCCGTGCCCGCCGTCGGGCAGCCATCGCTACGTCTTCACGCTCTATGCGCTGCGCGAGCCGCTCGCCGTGACCGGCGTCCCAACAGCCGACGAGGTGCGCCGCGCCGGACGCGACGCGCTCGGCCAGGCGACGCTTACCGGAAC
>JALYGJ010000091.1 GCA_030777155.1 Chloroflexota bacterium
CCGGGCACCCGCCCGGGGCGCTTCGTGTTGGGCCAGCCTACGCGGCTTGGCTCGTTTCGCCACGCCGCCGGCGCCACTCGAACATCATCGTTGCATCGACGCTGCAGCAGACGAGTCCAGCGGCGGAGGACGGCGCAGAACCGACCGTCAGCGCCTTGGCCCACTCGCGCGACGATCCCGGGAAGCGCACGGCGAAGATCTCCGCGTATCGCGCCAGTAGCGCGCGATTGCGGCGTGTCGCGCGCACTACCCCAGCAGACGTGAACCGAATAGGGTCGCCCGTGGCCAACGGCGATCGACAGCGCCTCTGCTTCTGCCCGTTTGCGGTCGGTCGACCGGGCGGCGGCGTTGATGCTTCCGAAGCTGTTGAAGCATTCGATCTGCAGCAGGCGGCGCGTGGCATCGTTGCGTAGTCCGACGTCTGTTGCGGGCCGGCCGCGCTGACGAGGGCGGACAGCCGACGCTCCGCTTCCGTGTCGTGCTTCGAGCGTCGCCGATTGGGCATGCTCGGCATTCTTATCTGTGGGGCTTAGCGCCCGATTAGCCCAGGCTTATCTGCTGGTTCGGCGAACCGACTGCCGAGCCCGCGTCGTTTTTGAACGTGGCGGTGGGGGCAGCGGGCCTACGAGGCCGCCGATTTCGCGTGGTGCGGCGAGGACTACCGTCACCGGTCTCCGAAACCGCACGCGATGCGCTGACGATAAGAATGCATGGGGTAGACGCCGACGGATGTAGCCGGCGATGGATGCGCGCCTGGCGGCTCTACCCTCGCCTCCGGCTCCTATCGCGTCCGCGGGAACCCGAGGTCGACCTTCGAAGTCCCCGGGTCGGGCCAGCGCGAGGTGACGACCTTGCCGCGGGTGTAGAACTGGATACCCTCCGGCCCGTACATGTGCAGGTCACCGAAGAGCGAGTTCTTCCAGCCGCCGAAGCTGTAGTAGGCGACCGGCACCGGAATCGGCACGTTCACTCCCACCATACCCGCCTCCGCCTCGAACTGGAACTGCCGCGCCGCGCCACCGTCGCGCGTGAAGATGGCGGCGCCGTTGCCGTACGGGTTCTCGTTGACCAGGCGGACCGCGTCGGTGTAGGTCGGCACGCGGACGACCTCGAGCACGGGCCCAAAGATCTCGTTCTGATACGACTCCATGTCGGCCGTGACACGGTCGATGAGCGACGCGCCGAGGAAGAAGCCGTCCTCATCGGCGAGCGGGTGCTGCCGGCCGTCGGCGACGACGTCGGCGCCCGCGTCGGCCGCCTTGCCGATGTATGACGCGACCTTATCGCGATGCTCGCCGGTGACCAGCGGGCCCATCTCCGCGCCGGGATCCGAACCCGGGCCAACGCTGATCTTGGGCAGCCGCTGCTTCATCGCGTCGACCAGCGGGTCGGCCACGTCGCCCACCGCGACCACCACCGACACCGCCATGCAGCGCTCGCCGGACGAGCCGTAGGCGGCCGAGACGGCAGCATCGGCGGCCATCTCGATGTCGGCGTCCGGCAGCACGACCATGTGGTTCTTGGCGCCGCCGAGCGCCTGCACCCGCTTGCCGTGCTTCGTGCCCGTCTCGTAGATGTAGCGCGCGATCGGCGTCGAGCCGACGAACGAAACGGCCCTGATGTGTGGGTGCTCGAGGATCCGGTCGACCGCGACCTTGTCGCCGTGAACGACGTTGAAGACGCCGTCCGGCACGCCCGCCTCGGCCAGCAGCTGGGCGATGAAGATCGACGCCGATGGGTCCTTCTCCGACGGCTTGAGCACGAAAGTGTTACCGCAGGCGATGGCGTTGGCGAACATCCACATCGGCACCATCGCCGGGAAGTTGAACGGCGTGATACCGGCCACCACGCCCAGCGGCTGCCGAATCTGGTAGACGTCGATGCCGCCACTGACCTGCTCCGAGTACCCGCCCTTCAACAGATGCGGGATGCCGCAGGCGAACTCGAGGTTCTCCAGCCCGCGCGCGACCTCGCCCAGCGCATCACCGGGCACCTTGCCGTGCTCGGCGGTCAGGATGGCGGCGATCTCTTTGCGCCGCTGGTCGACCAGGTTCCGAATGCGGAACATGATCTCGGTCCGCTTCGACAGCGAGGTCGCCCGCCAGGCGGGGAAAGCGTCGTCTGCGGCGCGGACGGCCGCGTCAACCTCGTCGGCCGAAGCGAAGTCGACCCACTTGGTCTGGTGGCCCGTTGCCGGGTCGTAGACCGGCCCACGACGGCCCGATGTTCCCTCGACGATACGGCCGTTGATCCAGTGGCTGATGCGGCCCTGCTCGGTGGTCGGTTCGATCGCGCCACGACGGCGCTCGGCGATCTCGGTCATGGTGAGGGCTCCTTCCGGCTCCTGGCCGGCGTTCGATCGCTTGTCAGCCACCCACGATACAGCCGCCGCCGAGAGCGGTCATTCAGCGCTCGCGGGCTGAGCTCAGCGTACGTCGCCGGCCACGACGTCGTGCTCGGCGTGGCGCCGCCAGGCCCTCTTGAACGTCGCCGCCAGCACGAGCAGCGTGATCACCAGCCACAGCAGCTGGAGGTAGCGGAAGTCGCTCTGGTAGGTGAAGAAGTGGGTCACGAAGAGCACCGCCCAGTACCAGAAGACGAGCCACGCCCAGCGCTCGCCGCGCCGGAAGGCTGTGACCGCCACGGCGAGCGCGAACAGGTCGAAGCCGATCGTGCCCGTCGACGCCCAGTGCGAGATGAACTCGACGTAGCCGAGCGATGCCTCGTCGCCGGCGATCGCGGCCGGCAGCTCGTACCCGAAACGCGCCCACAGGTCGATCGCGGCCGGCGGGTTGATGTAGACCACAAGCGCGAGCGGGATGACGGCGCCGCTCAGCACCGCGAACCACAGCCAGGCGTAGCGCTCGAACCAGCGCTCTTGTTTCATGCGGCACCTCCCCGAACGTTTGGACAGCAGCCGGTAAAGTGGTGAAATACGGACCGTTGCCGAGGCTAGCGAGGCGGCCGGGCGGCGAGAAGCGCTGGCGAGGGTTGATCGGAAAGATGGCCAAGTCGTTCGGAAAACCGGGCCGTCCGCGCGAGGATCACGACGCGCGGCGTGACGAGATCTACGACGCGGTGCGGCCGGTCGTCACCAGGCGCGGCGCCGGTGCGTCGGTCGAGGAGCTGGCAGCGGCGGCCGGCATCAGCGTCGGTGGGCTGTACCACTACTTCAGCAACAAGCGCGAGCTGATGCTCTACCCGCTGCTCTCCGACGGCCCTGCCAACCGCCGCTGCCACGCCTTCAAGCTGCGCTGGGAGCCGGTCCGCCACGCCGAGCCGCGCGCGTACCTGAACGCGTTCGCCGACTTCTCGGTCGCACAGATCATGTGGGTGCGGCCGGCGGTCATGGCCGCGCTCGGCATGGGTGCGGACGTCTTCACGCAGGCTGCGGAGTCGGGTTTACGCGCCAACTTCGACGACTTCGTCGACGCGCTCAGCCGCATATCTGGTCCGCTCTCGACCACCTCACTGCAGTCGCTGGCGATGGCGCTCAGGCGCGCGTACCTCGGCGCCGCGCTCGACCCGCAGGTGAACGAGCTGGAGCTACGACGGACTCTCGGGGCGATCGTTGGGCCATACGCGGCGCGGCGGGTACGGGAGGGCGAAGCGAGTCTCAGCGCCTAGCCGGGCGCGTCAGCGCGAGTGTCGATCGGCTCGCGCCGGCGCCGCGTGGCGGCGCCCAACGCGCCCAGCACCAGCAGCGCCCACAGCACCAGCGCCATCGCCTGCTCGGCGTTGAGCGGGCCAATGACCCCGTCGTCGCGCCAGGTGAAGCCGACGACGACTCGCCCGAGGAGGAACCAGCCGACGGCCACGGCGAACAGCCGGCCACCGAGCTGCCGTCCGCGCAGCCTGGCGAAGACCGAGCCGATCCGACTCTCGGAGCTGCGTCGGCGGCCCAGCGAGCGCGTCAGGACCGGGACGCCGGCGAGCAGCCAGATGGCCTCGTACACCTGCGCCGGGTGCGCCGGCACGTGCGGGTTGCGGCTGATCCACGGGCCGTCGCCCATGAACGCGACCGCCCACGCGCCGTCCCACGCTGCCCCCTGGCCGCTCCCGCCCAGAAGCTGGGCGAGCTTGCCCAGGCCCAGCGCGAGGAGCAGGGGCAGCGCCGCCGCATCCGCCCACCGACGGACAGGCGCGCCAAGCACGCGCACGACGTAGGCGCCGCTGACCGCACCACCGAGGACGGCGCCGAGCAGCGACAGTGAGCCGACCGAGGGGTCGAGCAGCCGGGTTGGGGCAGCGGTGTAGGCGTCCCAGTAGGCCAGCCCGTGCACCAGCCGACCGCCGACAACGGCGCCGGGAACGATGCCCAGTGCGATGTAGGCGAGGTCGTCGAGCCGCAACCGGCCGCGGCCTGCTTCGGCCGGCGCCCGGTCGCCGCTGGCGTCGGCCGGTTCAGGCCGCTGCTCCGCCTGCGCCGGCGGCGACGGCGCCAGGTAGCCGTCGATGAGCGCGGCGAAGCCCAACCCGAGCAGGATCGCGACGGTGACGCCGACGGTCTGCCAGCGGATGACCAGATCGCCCAGCTGGAAGGCGGGGTCGAAGGAGAGCTGGATCACCGCGACCACCGGCACGCGGGTCAGTTTGGCGGACGGATCAGCGCTGCGTCGCCTGCCCGCGCACCAGCCGCCCCGCCGCCCGCAACCGCGTTCCGCCGCCCAGCCGGAGCGCGGCAATCAGCGCTGCCAAGAGAGCGATCAGCCCGCCCACGGCCAGCGCGGCCTGCACCCCCCAGACGGCCGCTACGGCGCCCGAGAACAGGCCGCCGATGGGGACCGAACCGGCGAACACCGTTGTGTAGACACTCATCACCCGCCCGCGCAGCACGTCGGGGACGTGGATCTGGATATAGGTGTTGATCGTGGCCGCCATGGCGATCACGCCCCAGCCGGCGACGAACATCAGCACCAGGCTGAGCGGCAGGAACGTGGTGAGGCCCAGGCCGACCATGCCGATGCCGATGGCGACAGTGCCGGCGAGCAGCAGCCGCATCGTCGGCCGCTGGCCGAAAGCGATCGACAGCGCGCTGACCAGCGACCCCATCCCGCTGGCCGCCATGAGGAAGCCGAACGTATCGGCGTTGCCGGTCAGTACGTCGCGCGCGAGGACTGGCACCAGGACCTGGAAGTTGAGTGCGAACGTCGAGACCACGCCGAGCACGAACATCGACAGGAAGATGACACCGTCGGCGCGCACGTAGCGCAGTCCCTCGACGAGGTGATCGACGACCGAACGCCAGTGCCGCTCCAGGGCGGCCCGTTGCCCGGGTATGAGCTCGTGCGGGCGCATCGCCAGCAGCCCCACCACCACCGCCAGGTAACTCGCCGCGTTGAAGAAGAACAGCGGCTCCATGCCGATCGTCGCGATGAACAGGCCGGCGATCGCCGGGCCCACGATGCGCGTGCCGTTGAAGACCGCGCTGTTGAGCGCGACGGCGTTGGCCACGTCTGGCCGGCCTACCATCTCGACAACGAACGCCTGCCGCGCCGGCATGTCGAACGCGTTGACCACGCCGAGCAGGCCGGCGAGCAGATACACGTGCCACACGTCCACCCGGCCGGTCGCGACGAGGACGCCCAACAGCAGGGCGAGCATGGCGGCGGTCAGCTGCGTCCAGATCAGTGCCAGCCGCTTGCTCACCGCGTCGGCGACGATGCCGGCGAACAGGCCAAACACGAGCACCGGGCCGAACTGGGCGGCGGCGACGATGCCCAGCGCGAGCGGATCGTCGGTCAGCAGCAGCACCAGCCAGGCCTGGGCGACCTGCTGCATCCAGGTGCCGGCGAGCGAGATGAGCTGCCCGCCCCAGAAGAGCCGGAAGTTATGGTGTCTGAAGGCGGACAGCCCGCGCGGCAGGCGGGTCTGCGGGGCCGGCGGGAGCGGCGCCGTCATTCGGCCGGCTGGCGGCCCTCCGGCTCGCGTGCCGGTTCGGGCTCCGACGCCGGTCCATCTTCCGGCGACGTTTCGGGCTCGGGGGCGCCCGTCTCGGCGAGCTGCCGCTCAGCCGCGGCAGCGATGAGCTCGACGGTCTGGTCGATGCCAAATCGGCCGCTGTCGATTGCCAGGTCGTAGTGGCGCGCGTCCATCCAGTCGGCGCCGAACAGCCGACGGATGTAGTCGGCACGGGCGTGATCGATCGAGTTGCAAAGCTGGCGCAGCGAGCGCTCGTCGGGTCTCGTTTCGGGCGGGATCTCCTCCACCCGCGAGAGCAGGTAGCGAACGCGCGCGTCCATCGCTGCATGCAGCTGCACGTTCAGGACGCCCGTACGGCGGCCGAGTATGAACGCACCGCCACGGCCCAGGATTACCGCGTTCCCACGCGCGGCCGCCTCCTCGATCACCACCCGGGTAATGGTCACGAGGCGGTCGTGCATGCTCATCGACGGCAGCTGGTCGTGGGGTAGCGGCGGCATGGCGATCTCGGGTGAGCCACTGGCCAGCGCCGAAGCGAGCCGGTGCCACAGGCTCGGTAGGCGCTCGTCGTAGCTCTCGAGCTCAGACTCGGGGATGCCCGAACGCAGGGCGACCTGGCCGACGATCGCACGGTCGAGGAACTCGGCCCGGAAGCGGTCGGCAAGGGCTCGGCCGATCGGCACGCCGGCGGCGCCGAACTGGCGCGAGATCGTGATGACGGGCATCTCAGCCCGGCGCGGCGGTCCTGCTCATCGTCTCGACGAGCTCGCGTACCGACGCCGTCGATGTGTCGAACGCGGCGCGCTCGGCGTCGCTCAGGTCGATCTCGACGATCTCGGTGATGCCCGTCCGTCCCAGCTTGACCGGCACGCCGACGAAGAGACCGTCCACGCCGTACTCGCCCTGCAGGAAGGCGGCGCAGGCCAGGACCGCGTTGCGGTCATTGAGGATTGAGTCGACCATCTGGGTGACCGACGCCGCCGGCGCATAGAAGGCACTGCCCGTCTTGAGCAGGGCGACGATCTCCGCGCC
The DNA here is from genome assembly GCA_030777155.1 of Chloroflexota bacterium. Classification (GTDB taxonomy): domain Bacteria; phylum Chloroflexota; class Limnocylindria; order Limnocylindrales; family CSP1-4; genus JALYGJ01. The sequence continues at coordinate 6,955 of JALYGJ010000091.1, forward strand.
GCCGTTGCGCGTGCGATCGACGAGCGCCTCGATCCGCTCGCCGTCGAGCAACTCGGTGATCGGCACGCCGCCGGCGGTCGAGTAGCGCGGCAGTGGCACCATCGTGTCGCCGTGGCCGCCGAGCACGAAGGCGTGCGTGCTGGTGACGCTTACGCCGAGCTCCTGCGCGATGAACGTCCGAAAGCGCGCCGAGTCGAGCACGCCGGCCATGCCGATGACGCGCTCGGGCGGGAAGGCACTCGCCTCGAGCGCAACGTGGCACATCGCGTCGAGCGGGTTGGTGACGACGATCAGGACCGCGCCGGGCGAGCGTGCGGCCGCCTGCTGCACCACCGAGCGGACGATGCCCGCATTCTTGGCGAGCAGGTCGTCGCGGCTCATGCCGGGCTGGCGGGCGAGGCCGGACGTGACGACGATGACGTCCGAGCCGGCGGTGTCGTCGTAGTTGTTCGTGCCGCTGATCCGCATGTCGTGGCCGACGATGGGCGCCGCCTGGGCCAGGTCAAGCGCTTTGCCCTGCGGCAGCCCCTCGACGATGTCGACCAGCACGATGTCGGCCAGCCCGGCCTCGGCGACGCGTTGCGCCACAGACGCGCCCACGTTACCGGCGCCGATGACCGTGACGAGCGGACGTGGCATGGCATCGCCCTCCTTGGCTTCGGGAATGGGGACCGGCCTCGGCTGCACTCGCGGTCGATTGTAGCGACGCCGCTCATACTGACCGTGATGACCGACCAGCCGCCGTTCGATCGCCCGGCCGAGGGCGACCACCCGCCCTCGCCCGACCACGTTGATCCGGCGTGGCAGCCCGATACGCTCGCCGTGCATGCCGGCATGTCGCCTGACGACCTGACCGGCGCGGTTGCGCCGCCGATCTACCAAACGGCCACGTTCGCGCAGGAAGCGGTGGGCCGGCCACGTGGCGGGTGGGAGTACGCACGCACGGGCAACCCGACGCGCGCTCGACTGGAGGCGGCGATTGCCGCGCTCGAGGGCGCACGCCATGGGCTTGCCTTCGCCAGCGGCTCGGCCGCGGCGCAGGCGATCGCCACGCTGGCCCTGCCAGCAGAGCGGATCCTGTGCGCCGACGACGTCTACGGCGGCACCTACCGCTACTTCGAGCGGGTACTGGGTGAAACGGGCGTCGAGACCACCTATCACGACTTCTCGACGGATCCGCGCGGCAAACTCGACCGTGCGCTCGACGCCCGCACGCGCCTGGTCTGGCTCGAAACGCCGTCGAACCCGCACCTCAAGATCATCGACATCGCCGCCGTCGCGCAGCGGCTGGCCGACCACCGCGGGGCGCGCGGCGAGCGGCCGATCCTCGTCGTCGACAACACCTTCGCCTCGCCGCTCGGCCAGCAGCCGCTGGCGCTCGGCGCAGACATCAGCTACCACTCCGCCACGAAGTACCTGGCCGGCCACTCGGACACCGTCAGCGGCGTGCTGGCGACCTCGCGCGACGGCCTGTTCGAGCGGCTGAAGTTCGTGCAGAACGCGATTGGAGCGGTGCCCGGTCCATTCGACTGCTTCCTGGTCCTGCGCGGCATACGGACGCTGGCCCTGCGCATCGAGCGCCATGCCGCGAACGCCATGCGCATCGCGGCCGCGCTGGCCGAACGCGCTGATGTGACCGCCGTCCACTATCCCGGCCTGCGGCGCGGTCGCAACGCCCATCCCGCGGCCGATGTCGCCGCCCGCCAGATGCGCCACTGCGGCGGAATGCTGAGCTTCATCCCCGCCGCTCGTGACGGTCGCTCGGCCCAAGAGCGGGCACAGCGCTTCGCGGAGGGCACGCGCATCTTTGCGCTCGCCGAGTCACTTGGCGGGGTCGAGTCGCTGGTCGAGATCCCGGCCCTGATGACTCACGGGTCGGTGGCGAACTCTCCGCTCGAGGTCTCGCCGTCGCTGGTGCGCCTGTCGGTCGGGATCGAGAACGCCGACGACCTCGTCGGCGACGTCACGCAGGCGCTCGACCGCGCCTAGCCGGCCGACACGAGAGCAGGGCCGTCAACCACCGACAACGGCAGCCTGCTCGGCCAGAAACTCGAGGACGACGTCGGCGAAGAGAGCGGGCGAGGTGAAGTTGAGCGCGTGCGGCTGGCCCTCCAGCACGACAAGCCGTCCGCGCGGCAGCAGGCGGGTCACCTCTTCCGCCCATTCCTGGGACACGAGGTGGTCGCGCGAGCCACGGACGACCAACGTCGGCATGTTCAGCAGCGGCAGACGATCCTCCATCCGGTCGGCCATCGCGAGCTGGGCGGTCTCGATCGCGCGACCGATCCCGGCCCGCGCGTAGTCGCGCAACTTGATCTGCGTCATGCCCACCTCGTGCGGCGTCTCCTTCAGCCACTGCCGAAGCGCCTTCGGCCATGAGCGCAGCTCGCGATCCATCGTCGGGCCGAGCAGCACCAGGCGCTCGACCAGCTGCGGACGGCGGGCGGCGACGGCGGTCGCAACCTGCGTGCCAAGCGAGCAGCCAACCAGTGCCGCCCGGCGCAGCCCGACGCTTTCCAGCCACTCACCGAGGATCTCGCCCTGCTCCTCGATGCCGAACGTGCGCGCCGGCTTGGCGCTGCGGCCGTAACCGGGCAGGTCGGGCGCCCAGGCGCGGTGGTAGCGGCCCAGATGGCGGGCAGCCTCGCGGACGAAGGCGCTCGACACGACAAGGCCGTGGACGAGCACGACGTCGATCGCGTCGGGCGGCGTTGGATCGCCCGACACGCGCGCAAACATCGAGAGGCCGCGCACCTCATCGCGCCGACCGCGCAGCTCGGCCAGCTCGCTCATCGGTTCACCTGTCAGGCAGCGATCGGCTCACTTCCGCCTACAGACTACGCCTGCTGTTCGGCGAGCAGCTCGAGCGCCTGCTCGCGAACAGCGTCGACGGCGACGTCGGTGACGAACGACGGATGGTCCTCGCCGAGCCGATCGGCAGCGCACTCGCGCCCGCAGAGCGGGCAATCAAGTCGCCACGACATGAGCATGCGGTGGCGTGCGCGCACGAGCGGTCCGGCGGTGACGACGTTGCCAACCCAGTAAACGGCGACCGTCGCCCAGCGCCAACAGATCGGTCAGGTCGACCAGCGGACGGCGAGCGTTCCGATGACCGCTGCGGCCGGTTCGCGGCAAGTTGCGCGTATCCTCGGCCGGTGGAACGCTGGCACACGATCATCGAACCGTTCCGCATCCACTCGGTGGAGCCGATCCGGATGACCTCGTCGCAGGAGCGGCAGGTCAAGATCGTCGAAGCCGGTTACAACCTGTTCAACCTGCACGCCGACGACGTGATCGTCGACCTGCTCACCGATTCGGGTACCGGCGCCATGAGCCGCGATCAGTGGGCCGCGATCCAGCACGGCGACGAGAGCTACGCAGGATCGCCGTCGTGGTACCGCTTCCTCGCCGCGGTCCGCGAGCTGTTTCCGTTCCGGCACGTGATCCCCACCCACCAGGGCCGGGCGGCCGAGAAGATCCTCTTCTCGGCTGTTGCCGGGCCGGGCAAGACGGTGCCCAACAACGCTCACTTCGACACGACCCGGGCAAACGTCGAGTACACCGGCGCCGAGGCGATCGACCTGACCCCGCCGCACGATCCGCGCGCAGTGCTGCCCTTCAAGGGCGACATCGACGTCGACGCGCTGGAGGACCTGATCCGCCAACGAGGCGCGAACAACATCCCCGTCGTATTCATGACCGTCACCAACAACTCGATGGGTGGCCAGCCGGTCAGCCTGGCCAACCTGCACGCGGTGCGGGAGGTTTGCGACAGGTACCGCCTGCCGCTTTTCCTCGACGCCTGCCGCTTCGCCGAGAACGCCTGGTTCATCAAGCAGCGTCAGACGGGCTATGCGGAGCGGCCTATCCCCGAGATCGTGCGCGAGATGGCCGGACTCGCTGACGGCATGACGATGTCGGCCAAGAAGGACGGGCTGGCGAACATAGGCGGCTGGCTGGCCATGAACGACGACGCGTTGGCCGACCGCTGTCGCAACCTTCTCATCCTGACCGAGGGCTTCCCGACCTACGGCGGCCTGGCCGGGCGCGACCTGGAGGCGATCGCGCGCGGGCTGGAGGAGGTCATCGAAGAGGACTACCTCCGCTACCGGATCACCTCGACGGCCTATCTGGGTGAGGCGCTCGACATGGCGGGCGTGCCGGTCGTGCTGCCGATCGGCGGGCACGCCGTCTACATCGACGCTCGCGCGCTCCTGCCCCACGTACCGCCGCTCGCATACCCTGGCCAGTCGCTATGTGTCGCGCTCTACGTGAGCGGCGGCATCCGCGCCGTCGAGATCGGCACGGTGATGTTCGGACGGCACGCCGACGGGAGCGAGGCACCGGCGCCGATGGACCTCGTGCGACTGGCCGTCCCACGGCGGACCTACACCCAGTCGCACGTCGACTACGTGATCGAGGTCGTACGCTGGGTTGCCGCGCGAGCCGAGGAGCTGAGCGGCTACCGCATCGTCGACGAGCCGCCGCAGCTGCGGCATTTCACCGCCCGCTTCGAGCCGCTGTAGCGCGAGGGGCAGCCGCCACCCGCCCCCTGCGCGTTCGACTACTCGCTGACCACAGCCGCGTCAACGTTGACAGTGCCGGCGACGACGCGCACGCGCAGCGTATGCGCCCCTGAGTCAAGCTCGGTGAAGGCAGCCACCAGCACGCGCTGGCCGGACGGACTGAAGGTCGCCAGATCGACCGTCGTGCATTGCTCACCGGCGGTGCCGAAGTCGACGCACACCTCGGCCGTCCCTTGGCCGGCACCGGTCGGCATCACTACGCCGACGCCGTTGCCCGTGAAGCTCAGCGTTGCCGTCGAATCGACGGTCGACGAGCTGTATACATAGCCGCCGAGGGCGGCACGCAGCTTGACCCTCGTCCACGACGCCGGGCTGTAGTCGAACGCGTCCGCCTGGCGCAGGCTGATCTGCAGGACGTTGCTCTCCGACCACTCACTCCAGTTGCCCGCCTCGTCCATCGTCCGGACGCGGTACTGGAATTGACGGCCGAGCGGGCTCTCGTCGCGCTCAGCCGACTCGACGCCGGTAACGGTTCCGAGATCGGTCCAGGCCGACCAGCCCGACCGGTTACGCTGCCGTCGCTGGAGCTGATGGACCAGGTCCGCGTCGGCCGAAACGCCGTCCTCGGCATTCCAGGTGACGGTCGTCGGAGCGCTGTTTGCGTTCACCTGACCGCCGAGGCGCAGGGCAACGATGACGTCGGACGTCGTCGGCGGCGTCGTCTCCGATACGGTGGTGAAGCTGAAGCTGACCGGCACCTGCTGGATGTCGCCGCCCGGCGATCGCTCGCCGGTGATCGACACCTCGTACTCGGTGGCGTGGCTCAGCGGCGACGACGGCGTGAACGTCACCGTCCTGTCGCCGTTGCTGAGTGCGAAGGAGCCGGCGACCGGGCCACCCGGTCCAGCCACCGAGAAGTCGCTGTCGCTCGCCATCCCCTTGCTCCACGTCACGACGATCGTCGTGTCGAGCGGCACATCGACGGCATCGGCGGCCGGGGAGTGGCTGGCGACGAGCGGGTCGCGCCAGTCCTGGACGGCCTTCTCGCCGTCGGGGCCGGTGCCCCAGTTCGTCGCTGTGTTGTTGATCAGCATCGTGCCGTCGACACCGTAGTCGGCGACGATCGGCCCGCGGTTGGCGAGGCCGGTTATCGTCCCCCACTGCTCGACGGTGTCCCACGAGCCGCGGGTGTACTTCCACTCGAAGCTCGTGCCCTCGGCGATGTTGAACGTGCGCGACCAGGTCCCGTCGCCGTTGTCGGTCATCGCGTGCAGGCCCGGATTCCACGGCCCGAGCTCGGCGATGCTGCCGGTGACGTAGACCGTCGCGCTGTCGGGCGTGTAGTCGGGCACGCCGACGGTGAACGTGACGGCGACCGTCCGGTTCTCCGCCGTCGCCTCGATCGTATTCGATGCCGGCGAACGGTTGAAGCTGGTGTCGTACGCCTTGAGGAAGTACGCGTAACTCTGGCCGGTGGTCACCGTGTCGTCGACGTAGCCCGTCGCGTCGGCGGCGAGCGTGGCGACCTTCGCGCCGTCACGGAAGAGCTCGTAGCCGGCAAGGTCGTCGGCCGCCGGAGCAGTCCATGACAGGCTGATGCTCGAAGCGGTCGTTCCCGCGAGCGACAGGGTCGGTGCGCCGGGCGCGTCGGTGTCGGCAGCGGGGTTGACCGTCAGCACGCCCGGGTTGTCGACGGTTCCATCACGCTCCGGCGCCTGAAGGTCGGCGAGATACCAAGTCTTGCCGCCGTCACCGCTCCAGCGGGTGGCGTACCAGAACGATCCGGTCGAGTCGGGCAGCAGCCAGCCGATGTACTGGTCGTCGTTGCCATGCTGACTATCGAACGTCATCTCTTCCCACGTCCACGATGCACCCGGCTGGCTGTCTGCCGGCCCGAACCCGACCTGAGCGCGAACGCCGGCTGGCGCGCCGGCGGCCTCGGTTACGCCGGCGATCCAGATCCGGCCGGAGATGGGTTCGGTCCGCGCCGAGGTGCTGATCGTGTGGCTGAGCGTTTCCGGCGACCACAGGGAGAACCAGCTACTTGCCGCGTCGCCCAGGTCGTAGCCGGTGGTGGTCGAAACCTCGTTTGAGTAACCGCTCGTGAGCAGGCTCGTGTCGTCGCGCGATACGACGACGTAGTGGTACGTGGTCGCCACATCGAGGCCGCTGTCAGTGAAGCTCGTGCTCGTCGTGTTGGCGATGAGGTGATAACCGCCGCCCGACAGCAGGCTGCGGTAGACGTCATAGCTGTCGGTGCCCGTCGCGGCGGACCAATCGAGGTCGACCTCGGATGCGCGCGTGGCGGTCACGGCCACGTCCGTCACAGCAGCAGGCGCCGCTGCCAAGGGGCCACCGGTCACGAAGATGCCGAACGAGCGCGCGCCGACAGGTACGGTCAGTGACCCATCCGACCCGACGGTAATGGCCGCGCCGCTGTCGAAGACGCTCGTGAGCTGCGTCCCGGCGGGCAGGTAGCCGGCAACGTCGACGCCGACGTCGGCAGCCGAGCCGGCCCGGTTGACGATGACCACCGCGGCATCCGAGTTGTCGGCCATCTTGCGCCCGAAGACGAGCGCGTCGCCGCTGCCGGCCGAGAGGAAGCGCAGGTCGCCGGTGCGCAGCGCGGGGTGGTCGTTGCGCGCCGCGAAGACCGCCTTGTAGTGGTCGAGCAGCTGTGCCTGGCCGGTCGACGTCTGTAGGTGGCTGTAGAACGGCGTGCCGGTCTCGTCGAGCCAGGGGTACGGAACGCGGTTGTAGGGGTCGTCCTGCCAGCTCGAGCCGTCGTAGGTCGGCGGAGCGACCAGCCCGACCTCGTCGCCGTAGTAGATCGTCGGCGCGCCGGGCAGCGTGCCCTGCAGGACGACCACGCCCTTCAGGCGCGTGATCGCGTCGCTCCAGTCGTAGTTCGCGTCCTCGTAGAGCGCGCGACTGTTCTGGTCCGCGTTGTGATCGAGCATGAACAGCGGCCGGTTGGTGTCATGGCTGCCGAGCAGGTTCATCATCGCCGCGAACGCCTCGGGCGGGTAGCGCTCCCGCAGGTTGAGCACGCGCTCGGCGAACTGCTCGGGCGTCACCGGCGCGAGCACGCCGGCCGAACTGCTGTTGTTGTGGTCGTTGTCAACGAACGCTTCGTCCCGGTAGAACGACAGCAGCGCCGAGCTGAGCTGGTAGTTCATCGTCGCGTCCCACTCCTGGCCGAGTGTCCAGGGAGTAGCGTTGCCCCATTCCTCACCGACGATGTAAGCGTCCGAGTTCGCAGCGCGAACTGCCTCGCGGAAGCCCTCCCAGTAGTCGTTGCCCGGGTCGTTGGTCACGCCCGGGTCGACATCGCCGGCCACGTCGAGCCGCCACCCGTCAGCCCATGTCAGCCAGTACGGGCCGATGGCATTGCCGCCGCCGGCGTAGAAGAAGTCGCGCACTTCGGTGTTCGAGGCGCGCAGCTTGGGCAGGCTGTCGAAGCCGAACCACGCCTCGTAGTTGGCCGCCGCGGGCGTGCCGTCGTCGGCGACGCACTTGCCCGTTCCCGGCGCAACCGGGCTGAAGTAGTACCAGTCGCGGTACGGGCTGCCCTCGCTCTCGCAGGCGCCGACGAAGTCGTGGCGGCCGTAGCGATCGAAGTAGATCGAGTCGGACGAGGAGTGGTTAAAGACACCGTCGAGGATGAGGTGCATGTCCCGGCCGTGGAGGGCGCTGGCCAGCTCCTGGAACTTGGCCTGATCGCCGAAGTCGGGGTCGATTACCGTGAAGTCGGTCGTGTCGTACTTGTGGTTCGACGGCGACTCGAAGATCGGGTTGAGGTACAGCGCGGTTACGCCAAGATCCTGCAGGTAGTCGAGCTTGTCGATGATGCCCTGCAGGTCGCCGCCGTAGAAGTTCTGGCTGTAGACGCCGGGGCAGTTGGCGGTCGAGAGCGCACCATTGCGCGGGTCGCAGATGGGCGTGTTCCAGTCGCTACCTCCCGAGCGGAAGACGGTCGGCGCCTCGTTATAGAAGAACTGCCCGGCTGGCGGGTTGTTGGCGGGGTTACCGTCGCGGAAGCGGTCGGCGAAGATCTGGTAGATGACCGCGTTCTTGACCCAGTCGGGGGTAGTGAAGGTCCCGTCGTAAACGGTCAGCTGCCAGCTGTTGTCGGCGCTCGAGCCGGTCGTCTCGCCCCACCCGCCCGTCCGCGTGCTGTCGTCCTCGTAGTAGGCGGTCGCCGTGCCGTCGATGGCGATGAAGCGGTACCAGTAGATGGTCGGATCTGAACTGGCCGGAACGGTGGCCTCCCACCACTCGTGCGTGCCGTCGTCGGCGGCGAGCGTCATGCTCACGATCGACTGGACGTTCGTGCGGTCGTTCCACAGCCGAACACGCGCAGCGGTCAGGTCGCCGCTCGCCGCACGCAGGCGGAGGGTGACCGGCGTGCCGGTGGTTACTGCGCCACCGGGGTTCCGGAAGAGCGCGTCGCGGCTGTTGTGGCCCAGATCGTGCCACCAGACGTCGTTGTCGTGGCTGGCGCCGCCGCCGCCGTCACCCGTCGAGATCGACAGCAAGTTCGTTGCGGAGACGAAGCTGAACGTGACGGTCGCGGCATCGCTCGGCACGGTAAAGCTGATGTTGTCGCCGCCGGCGACGCCGCCGGCGCCATAGTTCTCGGTCCACGACTCGTCGATCGCCGCCTTGGCCTCGTAGGTTCCAGCGGGCAGGTCGCCGGTGGTGAAGGTGTACGTGCCGTCGCCATCGGTATCCTGCAGCCACGAGCGCAGGCAGCTCGGGTCCCAGTCGCCCGAGCAGCCGAGCTCGCTCTGGAAGTTGCCCGGCGCGGTGACGATGCGCGCGTTGCGGTTGCTGGTGATCCAGTGCGTGCGATGGCTGTAGTAGAACTTGACGCTGGCCGGGTCAGCCAGGTTGAGCAGGATGTTCGGGCCGTTCCGCTCCGCACTCGCGCCGTAGTTCTCGTCCCACGAGTCGTTCAGCGCGGCCTTGTACTCCCAGTTGCCGGCCGGGACCGTCCAGCTGTTCTGCCAGACGCCGTCGTTGCTGTCGTAGGCCAGGTGACTGGCGGCGCACGCCGGATCCCAATCGGTCGAGCAGCCGATCTCGGTCTGCAGGTTGCCCGCGACGGTGACCGACGAGGGTGCCGACGTGTCGGCAGCGAGGACTGCCGCCGGCGGGATAACACCAACGCTGGCGACGAGCAGCACGAGACCGAGCGCGGCCGCCGAGCGGCGCTGACGACTGAACAACGGGATCCCCTCCTCCAAAGTTGCTCGGACGCGGCCGGGGTGACGCGTGACGCGAGACGGTGCGACAAACGCCTCAGGCAGCCCAGACTATAGCCGGCGCGGCAAGCCGTCGGGAGGTGACCGGTCTATGCGACGCGCGGACCGGCCGCCCTGATCTCCTCGCTCACCGCGTCCTCGAACTGGCGAAAGTTCTCACCGAACATGCCGGCCAGCCGACGCGCCTGGCGGTCATACGCCTCCGGATCGTGCCACGTGTCACGCGGCCACAACACCTCGGTTGGGACGTCGGGGCAGGCGGTGGGCACCTCCACCCCGAAGACCGGGTCGGTCCGCGTGGGGATCCCCTCGAGCACGCCCGTGAGGGCGGCGCGCACCATCTGGCGCGTGTGCGCGATGTTCATCCGCTCGCCCGTCCCGTACGGGCCACCGCTCCAGCCGGTGTTGATCAACCAGACGGGCACGCGGTGCCTGTCCAGGCGCTCACCCAGCATCCGAGCGTAGACGCCCGGATGGCGCGGCATGAACGGCGCACCAAAGCAGGTCGAGAAGGTCGCTTGCGGCTCCTTCACGCCGACTTCGGTCCCGGCCAGCTTGGCGGTGTAGCCGCTGATGAAGTGGTACATCGCCTGGTCACGCGTGAGACGAACGATTGGCGGGAGCACGCCGAAGGCGTCGGCGGTGAGGAAGATGACGGTCGAGGGGTGACCGGCCATGCCGACATCGGACGAGTTGGAGATGAAGTGGAGCGGGAAGGCGCCGCGGGTGTTCTCCGTCAGCGCATCGGAGTCGAGATCCAGCTCGCGCGTCTCGGGGTCGATCGCGACGTTCTCGAGGACCGAGCCGAAGCGGCGCGTCGTCGAGTAGATGTCGGGCTCGTAGATGTGCGACAGACGGATCGTCTTGGCGTAGCAGCCGCCCTCGAAGTTGAAGACACCCTCGTCGCTCCAGCCGTGCTCGTCGTCACCGATCAGGACCCGCTCGGGATCGGCCGAGAGGGTCGTCTTGCCCGTGCCCGACAGGCCGAAGAAGACGGCGACGTCACCCTCGGCGCCGACATTGACCGACGAGTGCATCGGCAGCACGCCTTCCTCGGGCAGGCGGTAGTTCATGATCCCGAAGGCGCCCTTCTTCATCTCGCCCGCGTATTGCGTCCCGCCGATGAGGATCTCCTGGCGCGCCAGGTGGACGAGGATGACGGTCTCGCTGCGCGTTCGGTCGCGCTCCGGGTCGGCGCGGAAGGACGGCGCGTCGAGGATAGTGAAGTTGGGCCGGAAGCCGGCGAGGTCAGCCGGTGCCGGGCGGATGAACAGGTTGTCGCAGAAGATGCTGGCCCACGCGGTCTCGGTGTAGGCGCGCACCGAGCGGCGGAAGCGCGGGTCCGCGCCGACGAAGCAGTCCTGGACGAAAACGTCGCGTGAGTTCATGTGGTCGATGAAGCGTCGCCGCAGCGCCTCGTAGCGCTCCTCGCTGATCGGCTGGTTGAAGCCGCCCCACCAGACGCCGTCATGGCTCGACGGCTCATCGACGATGTACTTGTCCTTCGGCGAGCGACCGGTGTGATGGCCGGTGCGAACGACGAGCGGGCCGGCCGCGGCGAGTATCCCCTCGCCGCGCTCGATCGCCTGCTCGTAGAGCGCCGCAACGGACAGGTTGGCCAGCGTCCGGCGCCCGAGTAGCTGAGTTGACGGGCGGTCGACCGTCGTCGCCACGGGCTGGGCTCCTCCTGCATGGGCGTCCATCGGTGGGTTGCGCTACAGCACTTGGCGGACCGGCCGCGCGTACCGCCCGAGCGCGGGCGGAAGTCGGCTTTCGCAGTTCGTCGACGACGATTTTACGCCGGGCGGCCGAAGGCAGGATTGCGGCGAACAGCCGACGGCTTGCAGACAGCCAAGGGCACGCGGTGCCAGACTGGCGCGCGCCGTCAGCCGCCGCTAGGAGCGAGGACCATCCGATCTCGGGTCGACTGGCTACTGTTCGTGCTGCTCGGGTTCTTCTGGGGCAGCAGCTACGTGTTCATCAAGATCGGCGTGGAGGCGGGACTCCCGCCGTTCACGCTGGTCACGCTGCGCCTGCTGATCGGCTGCCTGCTGCTGGCCGCGGTGGCCGTCGTCGCTCGCGTGGCACTGCCGCCGTACGCGCGTACGTACGGCCACCTCGTCGTGCTCGGCTTCTTCAGCGTTGCGCTGCCCTTCTTCCTGATCACCTGGGCCGAGCAACGCGTTGACTCTGCGCTGGCGGCGACGCTGACCTCGCCGGTGCCGCTGTTCGTCATCCCGATCGCGGCGCTGATGCTGCCCGACGAGCGGTTCACGTTCAACAAGGTCGTCGGCGTCAGCATGGGCATGGTCGGCGTGGCCATCCTCGTCGGCTTCGACGTCGCCGAGCTTGGGCGTACCGACCTCGCGCCACAGGCGGCCCTGCTCGGAGCGACGGCCTCCTACGCGCTCGGCGGTGTCTACGCTCGGCGCTTCGTCCACGGCTTCAGCCCGATGATCCCGTCCGTGTTCCAGGTCTTCTTCGCGATGCTCATGTCCGGCGCCGCCGCTCTTGCCTTCGAGGCGCCGTTGACGGTGCTCACCGGCCTGCCCGTCGAGGCGATCGTCGCCGTCGTCTGGCTTGGCCTGTTCGGCTCTGGGATGGCGTACCTACTGTTCTATCGGTTGCTGGCGCGCTGGGGGCCGACGCGCGTCTCGCTCGTCACCTACCTGCTGCCCATATGGGGCATCGCCCTCGGCTGGCTGGTCCTGGATGAGCCGATCCACACCGGCCTGGCGCTGGGCACGGCGCTGGTGCTGGCCGGCATCGCAGTGGTGAATACGCGGCGGACGCTGTGGCGTCGCCTGCCGCGCGCAAGCCTCGAACAGGGCCGCTGAGGCCGCCCGCCGGGCGCCGAGGGGCGGCTCAGCGCCGCTGCGCCCGCTGGCGTCAGAAAAAGTGAAACGGACTTGCGATAGAGAACCAGCGGTGCCGGCGACGGGTCGAAGGGCGCTGCGACCAAGCTTCGCTCCGCCAAAGGAGTGGTGCCAATGGAAAGTCGCTTCAAGGTCCTCGGCCACCCCGTCCACCCGATGCTGATCGTGTTCCCGCTCGGGCTGCTGTCGATCGCCGTCGTGTTCGATGTCTTCTACCTGGTCAGCGGCAACAACGTGTTCGCCGAGGTCGCCTACTGGAACATCGTCGCCGGCGTCGTGGGCGGCCTGGCGGCGGCGCTCTTCGGCCTCATTGACTGGCTGGCGATACCGAGCGGCACGAGGGCGAAACGGCTCGGGCTTGTTCACGGCATCGGCAACCTGATCATCGTGCTGCTCTTCGCAGGTAGTTGGCTGCTCCGCCTGCAAAACCCGGCCTACGCCCCGGATCTCGTGCCCTTCCTGCTCGGGCTCGTCGGCGTCGCGCTGGCGCTGGTCACCGCCTGGCTTGGCGGCGAGCTGGTCTACCGGCTACGCGTGGGTGTCGACCGCGATGCCAACCTGAACGCGTCGAACTCGCTCGAGCGGGACGGCGTCGTTACGGTCAGCGGTGGCGACAGCGCCGCGCCCTAGTGCAGCACGAGACGATCCGAGGCCGCCGCCATCAGGTTGCGGCCGGTGAGAGGATCTCGACCATTCGATGCGTCGGCGGTGCAATCGCCCGCCAGCTGGCAGGGAAGCTGAAGGACATCGTCACCGGCTCCCCGGACGGATCCGCCGACTGCGTGCCGGCAACGGCGGCGCTGGCGTCGACGACAGCGATCGCCGGCGCAGGCAGAGCGCTCAGTAAGCGCCGTTGCGGTGGGCGAGGAACTCGAGCAGGTCGAGCTTGGTGACGACGCCGGCGGGGCGGCCGCCGGCTACGGCGACCAGCGCCGGCGCGTGGTTGGCCAACAGCTCGAAGGCGTCCTCCAGGCTGGCTGAGTCGTCGATCGTCGGCAGCGGGCGCTCCATCACCTCACCGACGGTGCGCTCGACGACGGCCGGGTCACGGTAGGCGCGCTCGAGGAGGCTCTTCTCGCTGATCGAGCCGACGATGCCCTCGATGGCGTCGTCGTCGCGCTCGCTCACCGGCATCTGGCTGATGCCGTAGCGCTCCATCGTGTCGATCACGCTGGCCACCGACTCCGACGTCCGCGCGAGGACGACCGCCGGCAGCTCGGCCGCGCGCTGATCGGTGAACAGAGCGCGAACCCGGAGGCGCCCGGGCTCGAAGCCAAGTAGGCCGTTGGCCCTCATCCATTCGTCGTTGTAGAGCTTCGACAGGTAGTTGCGGCCACCATCGGGCAGGATGACCACGATGACCGCATCGTGGCCGCCGTCGCTGTCGGTCTGCTCTCGCACAACCGTCAACGCGGCGACCAGCGCCGTGCCGCACGACTCGCCGGCCAGGATGCCTTCCTCCCGCGTCAGTCGGCGCGCCATGGCGAAGGCGTCGGCGTCGGAAACCCTGATCCAGCGGTCGACGACGCTCGCGTCGTAGGTTGCCGGGAAGAAGTCCTCGCCCACGCCCTCGGTGAGGTAGGGCCTGGCGGTGTCGCCTGACAGGACGCTCCCTTCCGGGTCGGCACCGATGACACTCAGGTCGGGCCTGTGGTGGCGCAGGTAGTGCGCGGCACCGCTGATCGTGCCACCGGTGCCGGTGGCAACGACGAGGTGGCTGATACGGCCGTCCGTCTGTCGCCACAGCTCGGGCCCGGTCGTGGCCTCGTGCGCCCGCGGGTTCTCCGGGTTCGCATACTGGTCGGGCTGGAAGGCGCCCGGGATGTCGCGCGCCAGGCGGCGGGCGACCGAGTAATAGCTCTCGGGCGACTCGGGCGCCACGTTCGTCGGGCAGAGGACGACCTCCGCGCCGTAGGCGCGCAGCAGCGCCTGCTTCTCGACCGACTGCTTGTCGGCCATGACGAAGATGCAGCGGTAGCCCTTGAGCGCCGCTGCGATCGCCAGCCCGTGCCCGGTATTGCCCGACGTTGGCTCGATGATCGTGCCACCCGGCTTGAGCAATCCGGCGCGCTCGGCCGCTTCGATCATCGGCAGGCCGATGCGGTCCTTGACCGACCCGCCCGGGTTGAGCATCTCGAGCTTGCCCAGCAGCAACGGCTGGCGCTCGGCTGGACCAAGCTGGCGAGTGATCCGGCTGAGGCGGACGAGGGGCGTATTGCCGACGAGCTCGAGGATCGACTCCGCGTACTCCATCGTGGGCCGAGTATAGGCGCGCCAGCGCGGCCGTCTGCTCAGCCGGGACGCGGAAACGGCCCGTGCAGCCAGCGCCACCGCCGGCGCAACGGAGCGCCTGATTCGGCGCGCACGTGTGCGTCGTCGGCCGCCTGTTGGGCGCGCGCGCGGAGGTCGTCCATGAAGCGCTCGAGCGCCTCCCGGACGGCGTCGGGCGCCGGTGGCGACAGGGCGGGCAGCATGCGCACAACGATCCGGCGGCGCAGGTAGACGTCGTGCGTCCCGCCGAAGACGATCGGCACGACGGGTGCTCTCGCAGCGCGGGCGAGATGCGCCACACCGGGCGAGAGCCGGCGCAGGGCAGGCGGGCGCGAGGGCGGCCCGGCCTCCGGGAAGATGGCGACCACCGCACCGGATGTTGTCGCCGCGTCGACGGCGCTCGCCATCTCGGCGAAACGGCGCGCGCCCGGCCCGCGCCAGACCGGGATCACTCCGCCGACACGCCGCAACAGGAAGGCCCTCCAGCGAGAGGCGAAGATGGTCGCGCCCTCGCCCAGCATGACGAGGCGCGGCTGGGCAGGCAACGTGAAGAGCAGCACGAACGGCTCGACCCACGTCCGGTGCGGCACGCCGCACGCGATCCAGCCGCCCGCCGGCCGGCCGTCGGCGGTCCGCGGCAGGTGCTCCAGGCCGGAGATCTCGATCCGGAAGAGCAGCGGCCCGACCAGCCCGAAGTACCAACGAAAGAAGCGATAGAGCAGCCCGGGGCGCGGGCTGGCGCGTCCGATGAGCCGGCTGTCGCGTCGTGCATCAGCTCGGCGCACCGGGACACGATCCGAGGTTACGCCGACGTAGGGCGACGCTTCCGCGACGACGTCACTGCGTCGACTGCGGTCGGCGCGCGGGCGGTGGTTCCAGGCGATCCAGGCGACGCCGACAGCGATGAGTCCGAAGCCGATGAGCTGCGCTGTCGGTACTCCCTCGAGCGTCCAGTTGTAGCCCTCGCGGAACGTCTCGAGGAACGCTCGGGTCGACCCGTACCAGATCCCCCAGAACGCGGCCAGGTCACCGGGCCGCAGCCGGTCGAGATGTCGACGCGACAGCCACAGCGCGATCAGCCCGCCGGCCAGGTTCAGCGCCGACTCGTAGAAGAACAGCGGGTGGAAACCGGGCCCCAGGACGGCCGCCGGATCGGACCCCGGCGGGCATGGCCACGGCGTGCCCACCCGGTAGGCGCATTGGATCGCGATCGCCCACGGCGCGTCGGTCGGCGGGCCGAACAGCTCCTGGTTGAAGAAGTTGCCCCAACGGGCGATCGCCTGCGCGAAGAAGGTGCCGGGGATGATCGCATCGAGCCCGAGCCGAATGGGCAGGCGGTTCCACCGTCCGTAGATCAAGATGCCCAGCGCCGCGCCGGCAATTCCGCCGTAGAGGCCGAGGCCGGCATACGGCGGCAGGACAACGCGCAGCAGGTCGTCGCGGTAGACGTCCCACTCGTGGATCACGTGGTACAGCCGGCCGCCGATCAGTGCGAGCGCGCCAACGAAGAGCATCGCGTTGACGAAGTGGCGACCGGCGATGCCCCGCCGCTCGAGCTCTCGCTGGCTGACCAGCAGCATCGCGGCGATCGCAGCGATGTAGGCGATCCCGTACCAGCCGATGGCCAGCGGCCCTATCCGGAAGAGGATGGGATCGGGCGTGATCTCGATCAGGGCGAGCACGCCGGCAGCATACCTATACTCGCCGCGATGACCGACCGGGCGGCCGCGTGACCGAGCAGTACATCGTCTGGGCGCTCATCGTCGGCATCTCGCTCGGTGTAGCGCTGTACTGGTTCGCCTTCGGGCGGCTACCCCGTCGCAGTGAGGACATCTCGGCCGAGGAACGCGCGGCCGAAGCAGCCCGGATCAGCCAGGCGATCGCTCAGCGCGGCGGCTTCGCCCCACCGGACCTGGTCGAGGAGGTGCTCGAGCTCCATTCAGAGTACCTCGCCGGGCGGCCCATGGACACCGCCGGCCGGCCTACCACTGACGACGGTGATGTGGCCGCCGACCGAGCGAACCCGCAGGCAGGTGAGCCTCCAGGCAGTTGACGCCGTGCTCGCCGACCGTCGCGCCGTGGCGCGTCTCGGCGGGCAGCTCCAGGCGTTCGCCGGCGCGCAGCTCGACCTCGACGCCGAGCTCGGGCAGGTGAAAGACTATCGAGCCGGCCGTCGCGACGAGAACCTTGTCGTAGGCGTGCGCGTGCTCGCCGTAGCGGTCGCCCGGCGAGTTGCCCCAGCTCGACGGCGTCAGCCCCTCGGCGCGAAGGCGCGCGGCGAGCTGCTCAGCGGACACTGGCCCCGATCACCGTCCCGACGCCGAAGGTGACCGCCGCCGCGACGGCACCGATCGCCACCTGGCGCACGCCCGAAAAGATGAACCCGCGCCCGGTCACCAGGCTGACCGCCGCGCCCACCAGGAAGAGCGCGCCGAAGGCGAGGGCGAGCGCCGCGACAAGCGCGGGCAGCCCATTGCCGAGCAGGAACGGCACGAGCGGTACGAGCGCGCCGAAGGCGAACGAGACGAATGACGAGCCGGCGGCACCCAACGGTGAGCCAAGCTCGCCCGGGTCGAGCCCGAGCTCCTCACGGACCTTCGTATCCAGCGCCACCTCCGGGTCGGCCATCAGGTTGGCCGCAACGCGCTCGGCATCGGCCGCCGGCAGGCCCTTGGCGCGGTAGATCTCGGCCAGCTCGGCCTTCTCGACGTCCGGCATCACGCGCATCTCCTCGCGCTCGAGGGCGATCTGACGCTCGAACAGCTCGCGCTGGCTCTGCATGCTGATGTATTCGCCGGCGGCCATCGAGAACGCACCCGCCAAAAGCCCGGCGATGCCGGCGAGGACGATGATTCGGTTGTCGGTCACGGCACCCGCGACACCCATCACCAGCGAGAGGTTGCTGACCAGCCCGTCGTTCGCGCCGAACACGGCCGCGCGGAGCGTTCCAGAGCGTCCGCCACGGTGCCATGCCTCTTCGTGCAGGGGTCGGCGCTTAGGCGCCGGCCGGCCATGCTCCTGCAACGTCCGCCATATCTGCGCGTGCTCTCGCTCGTCGGCGGCGATCGCGGCGGTCTCGGCCGTCAGCTGCTCGCCGTAGGCCTCCTCCTCGTCCCCCTCGAGCGCCTCCACCAGGTCGGCCACGGCGCGCGTTCCGAGCAGCCGAGCCAGCACGATGATCAGTCGCACGCGCGCCCGCGGACCGCCGCAGGCCGGCACGGCAGCACCGGCCTCCTCCAGCCGGCGCGCCCAGATGTCGGCGTGGCGGCGTTCATTGGCCGCGATGCGCCGGAACGCGGCCGCGCGATCGGGATCCTTCTCGATGCCGGCCAGCGCCTCGTAGAGCGCGACCGCGTCGCGCTCGAGCTTCAGGTTGTCGATGTTCTGGCGCAACTCGGCGGCGCTCAGTCGAAGCGTTCCCTCGGTCATCTGCGCGCTAAGCGTAGTCAGCGGCCCGACGCTGCGCACAGAATGTGGCGATGGAAACGATGCAGCTGCGCTACCTCTCGGCAGGCGCCGTGGCCGCCTGCCTGCCGCCGGCGCACGAGCGTGTCGACCTCGCCGCGAGCGCACTCACGGCGCTCGCCCGTGGCGACGCGGAGATGCCGCCCAAGATCGGCGTCCACCCGCGCCCGGGAGCGCTGCTCCACGCCATGCCAGCCTGGCTACGCACGCGCGACCTCGTCGGCATGAAATGGATCGCCGCCTTCCCGGAGAACCGGCGCCGCGGCCTCGCTGCGATCAACGGGCTGATCGTGCTCAACGATGCCGACACCGGCGTGCCGACGTGGATCGTCGACGCGGGCGCGATCACGGCTCACCGCACCGCCGCCGTCAGTGGCGTGGCGCTGCGTCTCTTCGCCGGATCCGACGCGCCGGTGGTAACGATCATCGGCGCCGGCGTCCAGGGACGCAGCCACCTCGATCTCCTCAGTGAGCTGCTGCCGGCGGCCGAGGTCCGGCTGCACGATCGGCACCCGCAGCGAGCGGCGTCCCTGGCCGAAGAGCAGAACGCGGCGCGCGGTGCGGCGTTGGTCCGGCCCGCCGAGAACGTCCGACAGGCGGTGGGCGGTGCGGCGGTCGTCATCACCGTCGCCAGCCTGCAGAAGGGAACGGCTTTCATCGACCCGGACTGGCTGGCGCCCGGCGCACTCGTCGTCGCCGTCGACTTCGCCAGCTCGATCAGGCCCGCTGTCGCGCTCGCTGCTCGCGTCTTCGCGACCGACGACCGCGCCCAGTTCCTGGCCTACCGCGACGCCGGCTACTTCGACGGCTATCCCGATCCCGGGACGACGCTGGGCGAGCTGCTCGAGAGTGGCGGCGCGCAAGCTGCTGCGACGGACGATCGGCCGGTCCTGGTGACCCATCTCGGCGTCGGCCTGGCCGACGTCATTTTCGCCGACGCCATTGCTCGCCAGGCCGAGCGGCATGGGGCCGGCCTGGAGCTGCCGCATGAGTGACCGGCCCGGCGGCCGCGGTGGTGATGCACCTACCCGGTTCAGCGAGCGCGATGGGCACGGCGAGGTGGAGACGACGCGCATCGGTGGCGGTCGCTCGGCGGCGGCGATTGCCGTCGCGTTCATCGTCCTGCTGGCCGGCGGCTGGCTGGCCCTCGCTCTCAACCAGCCACGCGGCGAGGATCGGCTGGCGACGTCGCCGGTGGTGACGCCAGCCGCGTCGGCGGACGTCGCCGCCGCTCCCCGACCGACCGTCGCGCCGGCTTCCCCGACACCGGCGCCAACTGCTGCACCACGACACACGCCGCCCGCCTCGGCGTCCCCGCCCACCGGCGACAGCCTCGCCCTCTTGGTCGACCTCGATGACAACCGTTACTGGGTTCCACTGCGCAAAACGGCGTCGGGCACGTTCCACGGCTGGGCGAACCTCGTCTACCCATTCACCGCGCGGACTGCCTCGGTGATGCTCCTCACCCTCGAGGAGAGTCGCGACCAGGAGCCTCATGCGCTTCGGACCTGGCGGGCACGGCTCAATCCGGGCGGCGGGGCGGACCGTCCGGTATCGCTTCTCGAGTTCGGCGAGCGCGCCCGGCCACGGCTGCGCGACATGCCCGGCCTCTTGCGCTTCGGGTTCCTGGTCACGATCGCGGTCGACGGCGGCCACTATCCGCGACTGAGCGCCAGGCTGACCAGCCCGTATGGGCTTCGGCTATCGGGCGCAGGAGCTTGCGAGGGGGGCTGGGCGCGACCGGAGGAGCGCTGCTAGCCGAGCTCGATGCGCCAACCGCCTACTGGTTGACGCGGATCTCCCCCTCGGGCAGCTCGAGCACCAGCTGGCCGTCCTCGACGACGACGGGGTAGACCGCCAGCGGGAGCTCGGCCGGCGGATCGAGCGCCTCGCCCGTCTCCAGATCGAAGCGTGAGAGGTGCAGCGCGCAGGTGATCGAGTCACCGGTCAGGAAACCCTTGTCGAGCTCGAAGTACTCGTGCGAGCAGATGCCCTGCGTGGCATGGATCTGGCCGTCAACGTTGGCCAGCAGGATGTCGGTGCCGTCGACCTGGACCATCGCC
>JALYGJ010000092.1 GCA_030777155.1 Chloroflexota bacterium
CCTCCAACGTGCGCTGCAGGAGGCGGGCGAGCAGCTCGACGGCCTCGTATGTGCTGCCGGCGTGCCGCCGCGCGGGCCGTGGAACGACCGCCGCGAGTGGGAGGAGGTGCTGCGTGTCGACCTGACGGCGCCGTACGAAGCGCTGCGGCTGTGCCTGGCCGCGCTGGCCGCCGCCGGCGGGGCGGCGGTCGTCGTCGGCTCGATCGTCGGCTCGGCCGAGGGCTCGTCGCGTTCGCCCGGCTATGCCGCGGCCAAGGCCGGCCTGGCCGGCCTGGTGCGCTCGATGGCGCTCGTCGGCGGGGGGCAGGGCGTACGCGTCAATCTCGTCGAGCCGGGCGCGATCGACACACCGTTCGACGCCCCGCGCTTCCCGGCCGACGCGCGACGGGACGTGCCGCTCGGGAGGATGGGCACCGCCGACGAGGTCGCCGCCGCGGTCTGCTTCCTGCTCGGGCCTGACGCTGCGTACGTGACCGGCGCGGTACTGCGTGTCGACGGCGGGCGGACGATCACATCGGCGCCGGATCGATCGTGAGCTTGGGCGGTACCCATGCGTACTGCCCTCGTCGTAACCGAAATGCCACTGGACAGCTGAGCGCAGCGGCTGATAGCCTGCCGGCTCACCGTCAACGGGAGGAATCGTCGGTCCGGATGGCAGCTTCCGCAACGCTCCGCGTTCCCGCCGCCCCGGCGCTGCGCGCCGAGGGTGACGCACGCGTGCTGCCCGTAACCGACGTATTCGTCCTCGTACTTGGCCGGCTCGAGCTGATTGGGCTCGAGCTCATCGGCCTTATTCGCCGGCTCCGGCAGGAGCCTGGAGGATGACGGAGGGGCGCCGCGAGTAGCGGGCCCAGGACCGGAACCAACCAGGACCCTCGCCGGGAACGGCGAGGGTCCTTTGTTTATCTGCCTGGCAGAGGAGACGAGATGGCCATCGCGAGAGGGACGCCGCGCAGCGCGATGCGGCACAGCCATGTGCCGGCCGCCGGTACGCCCGCCGCCGCCGAGGTCGAGCGCGCGCGCAGTGTGATGCTCTCCGATGCGCGCCCCGGCCAGCGCACGCGGATCGGCGCCGACGTCGTCTGCGAGGCGCTCATGCGCCAGGGCGTGCGCGTCCTGTTCGGCTATCCGGGCGGCGTCGTCCTGCCGCTGTACGACATCCTCGACGACTACCCAGGGCTGCGCCACGTCCTCGTTCGTCACGAGCAGGGCGCCGCCCACGCCGCCGACGGCTACGCGCGCGCCACCGGCGAGGTCGGCGTCTGCCTCGGCACGTCGGGTCCGGGCGCGACGAACCTGGTAACCGGCATCGGCACGGCGATGCTCGACTCGGTGCCGCTCGTCGCGATCACGGGCAACGTGCCCGGCGCGCTGATCGGCAAGGATGCCTTCCAGGAGATCGACATCACCGGCATCACGCTGCCGATGACCAAGCACAACTTCCTTGTTCGCCACGCCGACGACCTGCCACGCGTCTTCGCCGAGGCGTTCCATATCGCGCGCTCGGGCCGTCCGGGCCCCGTCCACATCGACATCACGAAGGACGCGCTGCAGGGGGAAACGCGCGCCGAGCACCCGGCGACGGTCGACCTGCCCGGCTTCCGGCCGACCGTCTTCGGTCACCCCCGCCAGCTCCGCCTGGCCGCGCAGGCGATCGAAGCGGCCGAGCGCCCGCTCATCCTGGCCGGCCACGGCATCCTGCTCGGGCGGGCAACCGAAGAGCTGCGTCGCTTCGCCGAGAAGACCCAGATCCCGGTGGCACATACGCTGCTCGGCGTCGGCGCGATCGACGAGGGCCACCCGCTGTCCTACGGCTACATGGGCATGCACGGCTGGAAGCACGTCAACCGCGCCATCCAGTCGGCCGACCTGCTGATCGCGCTCGGCATGCGCTTCGACGACCGCGTCACCGGCAAGGTCAGCACCTACGCTCCCTACGCGCGCATCGTCCACGCCGACATCGATCCGTCCGAGATCGGCAAGAACGTCGCCGTCGACGTCCCGATCGTGGGCGACGTCAAGCACGTCCTGCGCGCGCTGACGCCGCTCGTGCGCGAGCGCCAGCCCGAAGACCGCGGCGCCTACTTCGAGCAGCTGGCCGATTGGCGGCGCGAGTCCGAGTCGACCAGCTGGCACGGGTCGGGCGCCTGGCGCGACGGCCTGCTGTCGGCCGACTTCGTCGTCAGCCGCCTGGGCGAGCTGAGCGGCCACGACGCCACGCTCGTCGCCGACGTCGGCCAGCACCAGATGTGGCTCGCGCGCTACGCCGGCTTCCGCCGCCCCGACTCCCACCTCTCATCGGGCGGGCTGGGCACGATGGGCTTCGGCCTGCCGGCGGCGATGGGCGCCGCCCTCGGCCGACCAGAGAAGGAAACGTGGGCGGTCGTCGGCGATGGGGGGCTGCAGATGACGGTGCAGGAGCTGATGACCTGTGTCGTCGACCGGATCCCGGTCAAGGTCGCGCTGATGGACAACAGGAAGCTGGGCATGATCCGCCAGTGGCAGGAGATCATCTACGGCGGCAATTACCACTCGGCCCACCTGCGCGGGCCCAACTGGGAGATGCTCGCCGCCGCCTACGGGCTGCCCTGCTTCCGAGCGCGGACGCCACAGGAGGTCGACCAGGCGATCCGCTCGGCGCAGGCGGTCGACGGGCCGGCGCTGGTCTGGTTCGAGATCGCCGAGACGCAGAACGTCTTCCCGATGATGCCGGCCGGCAAGGGGTTGTCCGACCTGATCGAGACGTGGGGGGCGCCGGCAGAGGAACCGTCAGGTGGCTGAGCAGGTCGTCGCGCCCGGTGCCGAGCGCTACGTGCCGGGTAGCGGCGAGACGCACCGCCACGTGCTCGCCGTCATCGTCAACAACCGGCCGGGCGTCCTGAACCGCGTGGCCAGCCTGCTGCGCGCGCGGAATTTCAACATCGAGTCGCTCGCCGTCGGGCGTACCGAGCGGCCCGACATCAGCCGGATGACGATCACGCTGCGTGGCGACGACTTCGCCGTCGAGCAGGTGGGCAAGCAGCTGTATCGGCTGATCGACGTGCTGAAGGTGCAGGACCTTCCCGCCGGCGCGGTCGTCGAGCACGAGCTGGCGCTGATCAAGGTGCGAGCAACCCACTCGCGGCGCAGCGAGCTGCTCAAGATCGTCGAGCTGTACAAGGGGCGCGTGCTCGATATCGGGCCCGAGACAGTCGTCATCGAGCACGCCGGCACAGAGCAGGAGATCGACTCGCTGGTCGCGCTGCTCGGCGGCTTCGGCATCCGCGAGCTCGTGCGCACGGGCACGGTCGCCGTCGGCCGTGGCTCGGCTGCACTCGACATCGACAGCATCGCCACTGCCGGCGCGGTGCCGGCCCTGCCGACCCGGGTCGAAGAGGAGGAAGCGCAGTGACCGCCCGCATGTACTACGACGCTGATGCCGACCCGGCCGTGCTGGCCGGCCGCACGGTAGCGGTCATCGGTTATGGCAGCCAGGGCCACGCCCATGCTCAGAACCTGCGCGATTCGGGTGTCGACGTCGTCGTTGGCCTCGCCCCGGGCAGCCGCAGCCGGCCGCTGGCCGAGGAGGCAAGACTGCGCGTGGCCGGCGTGGCCGACGCGGTTGGCCAGGCCGACGCGGTCATGATCCTCGTGCCCGACACGTCGCAGAAGAAGCTCTACGAGGCCGAGATCGCGCCGCGCCTGCGCGCCGGCCAGCTGCTGCTCTTCGCCCATGGCTTCAACATCCACTTCGGGCTCATCGACCCGCCCGGCGGGATCGACGTGGGCATGGTTGCGCCGAAGGGGCCGGGCCACCTGCTGCGCTCGGTCTACGTCAGCGGCGGCGGCGTGCCGGCGCTCTTCGCCGTCCACCGCGATCACAGCGGCACCGCCCGCGCGCGCGTGCTCGCCTACGCCCGCGCGCTCGGCTCCACGCGCGCCGGCGTGCTCGAGACGACGTTCGCCGAGGAAACCGAGACCGACCTCTTCGGCGAGCAGGCGCTGCTCTGCGGCGGCGTTAGCGCGCTCGTCAAGGCCGCCTTCGAGACGCTGGTCGAGGCCGGCTACCAGCCCGAACTGGCCTACTTCGAGACGATGCACGAGCTCAAGCTGATCGTCGACCTGATGTACCGCGGCGGGCTCAACTTCATGCGCTTCAGCGTCAGCGACACGGCCGAGTTCGGCGACTACGTGTCCGGCCCGCGGGTCATCGACGAGCGCGTCAAGGCGACGATGAAGCAGGTGCTGGCCGAGATCCAGGACGGCTCGTTCGCGCGCCGCTGGGTAGAGGAGAACGAGAACGGCCGGCGGGAGTTCGAGCGGCTCCGCGCGCGCGACCGGGAGCACCAGATCGAGCAGGTGGGCGCCGCGTTGCGGGCGCAGATGAGCTGGCTCGACCCGGTCGATGTGCACGCCGGCCAGGCGCAGGCGGCGCCCGGGCGACGGCTGGCGGAGCGGACGGCATGACGACGCACGGGGGAACGATCCGCATCTTCGACACGACGCTGCGCGACGGCGAGCAGGCGCCCGGCGCCGGCCTGACGGTGGCCGAGAAGCTGGAGGTCGCGCGCCAGCTCGTTCGGCTCAACGTCGACGTCCTCGAGGCCGGCTTCCCGGCCTCCTCTGCCGGCGACTTCGAGGCGGTACAGCGCATCGCGCGCGAGACGAAGGGCGTCGCCGTCGCCGCGCTGGCCCGTTGCCGCGACGGCGACCCGCAGCGCGCGGTCGAGGCGCTGCTGCCCGCCGAGCGGCCGCACCTGCACCTGTTCATCGCCGGCAGCGACATTCACCTTCGGCACAAGCTGCGCATGACGCGCGAGGAGGCGCTCGCCGCCGCCGTCGAGTGGGTGCGGTTCGGCCGCCGCGCGCTGGGCGGCGACGCCGAGATCGAATTCTCGGCCGAGGATGCCTCGCGCACCGAACCCGAGTTCCTGCTCCGCCTCTACGAGGCAGTGGTCGACGCGGGCGCGACGACCGTCAACGTGCCCGACACCGTCGGCTACGCCATCCCGGCCGAGTTCGGCGCGCTCGTCGGGCGTGTCGTCGAGCGCGTCGGCGCAAGCGCCGTCGTCAGCGTCCACTGTCACAACGATCTCGGCCTGGCCACCGCCAACACGCTTGCCGCCGTTCAGGCCGGTGCGCGGCAGGTGGAGGTGACGATCAACGGCCTCGGCGAACGCGCCGGCAACGCCTCGCTCGAGGAAGTCGTGATGGCGCTGCGCACTCGCCCGGCGCAGTTCGCCGAACACGGCAGCCGGGTGGCAACCGAGCACATCACTGCCGCCAGCCGGCTGGTCAGCTACCTCACCGGCTTCGTCGTCCAGCCCAACAAGGCGATCGTCGGGCGCAACGCCTTCGCGCACGAGTCGGGCATCCACCAGGACGGCGTGCTCAAGAACCCGTTGACCTACGAGATCATGACGCCGCAGTCGGTTGGCCTCTCGGGCAGCCGGCTGTCGGTGGGCAAGCTGTCCGGCCGCCGCGGGCTGGCCGGCAAGCTGGCCGAGCTGGGCTACGAGCTGGAGGCGGCCGCGCTCGACGCGGTCTACCGCGCGGCGATCGCGCTGGCCGACGCCAAGAAGGAGGTCACTGACGCAGACCTGGTCGCGCTCGTCGAGCAGCAGGCGGCCGAGGCGCCGGTGGCCCTCGCCGGAGCGCGCGTCCGCCTCGACGGCTGGAGCGTGACGAGCAGCCACGGCGGTACGTCGGACGGGAGCGTGGCACTCAGCCTGAGCGGCCGATCGTTGAGTGCTCAGAGCTCGGGCAACGGCCCGGTCGACGCGCTCTTCGGCGCCGTCGATCGCGCGGTCGACCCCGTCCTCGGCTGGCACCCGGTGCTCGTCGAC
The DNA here is from genome assembly GCA_030777155.1 of Chloroflexota bacterium. GTDB lineage: Bacteria > Chloroflexota > Limnocylindria > Limnocylindrales > CSP1-4 > JALYGJ01. Next base: position 5,826 of record JALYGJ010000092.1, read on the forward strand.
TACGAGATCCGCGCGGTCAGCGCCGGCGAGGACGCGCAGGGCCAGGCGCTCGTCCGCGTCCGACGCTCGACCGAGCGCGACGCCGGCGCGCAGACGACGACCGGCCACGGGCTGTCGACCAACATCATCGAGGCGTCGCTGGAGGCGTACCTGGCCGCGCTCGACAAGCTGAGCGCCGGCCAACCGCTGGCCATGGCCGAGGGACTGGTCCGGTGACTGCCCGGCAGCGCTACCGGGTCGCCGTCATCGCCGGTGATGGCATCGGCCCCGAGGTGACCGCCGCGGCGTGCCGCGTAGTCGACGCCGCCGGCGAGCGCGACCGGTTCACTGTGGAGTGGCTGCCCGTGCTCGGCGGCGGGGCCGCGATCGACGCCCACGGCACGGCCCTGCGCGATGAAGAGCTTGCCATCTGTGCGGCGAGCGACGCCGTCCTGCTGGGTGCGGTGGGCGGCCCGCGCTGGGACGACGCGACGGCGCGCGTGCGTCCCGAACAGGCGCTCTTCCGCCTGCGTGGCGGGCTGGGCCTCTATGCGAACCTGCGGCCGGTCGCGATGCAGCCGGCGCTCGTCGACGCCTCGCCGCTCCGCCCTGAGCGCCTCGCCGGCGTCGACCTGCTGATCGTGCGCGAGCTCACCGGCGGGCTGTACTTCGGTTCGCGCGAAGAGCCCGGGCCACGTTCGGGCGGCGAGCGACGAGCATCGGACCAGCTGCCGTACTCCGAGACGGAGATCAGGCGCATCCTCCGGCTTGCCTTCGAACTCGCGCGCAGCCGCCGCCGGCGGGTGACCAGCGTCGACAAGGCGAACGTGCTCGCCACGGGTCGGCTGTGGCGAATCGTGGCCGAGGAGGTCGCGGCGGAGTTCCCCGACGTCGCGCTCGAGCACCGCCTGGTTGACGCCTGCGCAATGCAGCTGGTCACCAACCCGGCTGCCTTCGACGTGATCGTCACCGAGAACCTCTTCGGCGACATCCTGTCCGATGAGGCGGCCGTGCTCGCCGGCTCCCTCGGCATGCTGCCCTCGGCGTCACTCGGCGAGCGCCGCACCGAGCACGGGATCTTCGGTCTCTACGAACCGGTCCACGGCTCGGCGCCCGACATCGCCGGTACGGGCACGGCGAACCCGCTCGGCGCCATCCTCTCGGCGGCGCTGATGCTGCGCTGGTCGCTCGGGCAGCCGGCGGCGGCGCACGCGATGGAGGCGGCGGTCAGGGATGCGCTTGTCGGTGGCGCACGGACACCCGACCTGGGCGGCATTGCGTCGACGGCCGACGTCACTGCCGCAGTTCTCGGCGCGCTCGCGTCAGCGGTGAGCCCACGGCAGGCGGCGGGGGTGGGCGCGTGAGCGAGCCGGTGCTGCTGTACGACACGACGCTGCGCGACGGCACCCAGCGCGAGGGGCTGACCCTCTCGCTCGAGGACAAGCTCAAGATCTGCCGTCGCCTCGACGAGGCCGGCTTCCCCTACATCGAGGGCGGCTGGCCGGGCTCCAACCCGAAGGACGAGGAGTTCTTTGCCGCCGCCAGGTCGATCACCCTGCGCAACGCTCGCCTGGCCGCCTTCGGGTCCACCCGCCACCGCCTCAACCGACCGCCAGACGACCCGAACCTGCGCGCACTCGTCGAAGCTCAGACGCCGGTCACCACCATCTTCGGCAAGAGCTGGCTGCTCCATGTGACCGAGGTGCTTGGCGCGTCGGCAGAGGAGAACCTGGCCATGATCGGCGACTCGGTCGCCTACCTGCGCAGCCACGGACGCGAGGTCGTGTACGACGCCGAGCACTTCTTCGACGGCTACAGGGACGACGCCGCGTACGCGCTTGCCACGCTGCGCGCGGCGCACGCCGCCGGCGCCGAGACGCTCGTCCTGTGCGACACCAACGGTGGCTGCCTGACCGACGAGGTACGCGAGATCACCCGCGTCGTCATCGACGCCTTCGCCGACGGCGCAGCGGCGCCGCGCTTCGGGATCCACGTCCACGACGACGCCGGCCTCGCCGTCGCCAACTCGTTGGCCGCCGTGCAGGCGGGCGCCCGTCACGTCCAGGGCACGGTCAACGGCTACGGCGAGCGCTGCGGCAACGCCAACATCGTCACCATCTGGGCCGACCTGTCGCTCAAGGCGGGTTACACAACGGTCCCCGGCGCGGACGGGCTCGCCCTGCTGCGCCCGCTGTCGGCGTATGTCGCCGAGGTGGCCAACATCCCGCCCGACGGGCACCAGCCGTACGTCGGGGCCAGCGCGTTCGCGCACAAGGGCGGCGTCCATGGCGCCGCCACCCTGCGCGTCCGCGACGCCTACCAGCACATCGACCCGGCGCTCGTCGGCAACGAGACGCGGCTCGTCGTCAGCGAGCTCGGCGGCAGGGCCAATACGCATTGGCTGGCTGATCGGCTGGGGCAGTCGCTCGAGGGGGTGATCGACGCGCGCGAGCTGTCGCGGCTGGTCAAGGCGCTCGAGGCCGAGGGCGCGAGCTACGAGGGCGCCGAAGCCTCGTTCGAGCTGCTCATCCGGCGCCGCCAGCCCGGCTACGAGCCGCCCTTCCGCGTGCTCGCGTCGGCCGTCCACGTCGCCTGGAACGACGGCGAGGCGGAGACAGAGCGCGCCCTCGGGCCGTTGGGCCGCGTGCAGCGCATGAGCGCCGAGGCGACCGTCAAGCTGGCCGTGGGCAGCGAAGTGCCGCACACGGCGGCCGAAGGCAATGGCCCGGTCGACGCGCTCGACCGTGCGCTGCGCAAGGCACTCGCCACCTTCTACCCGCTGCTCGACGACGTCCACCTCGTCGACTACAAGGTGCGCATCGTCGACGGCGAGGCGGCCACCGCCGCCCGCACGCGCGTCCTGATCGAGACGCGCGACGGCGCGGGCCGGACCTGGACGACGGTCGGCTCGGCGACCAACATCATTGCCGCCTCGGCGGCGGCGCTGGTCGACTCGCTCGAGTTCGCCATCTGGAAGTCGGGCGCGCGGCCGCGGCAGCGTGACATCGGTGCCGTACCGCTCGCCGCGGCGGCCGTCCCGGCGCCGCCCATCCGGCCGCCCGCGTCAGGTACGACATGACCGACGACGCAGCGATCAGAAACGAAGAGGAGGTACACCCATGACCGTCGAACGTGCGACAGAGGCTGCGCCCGACGAGGCCGAGGAGCACCTCCGGCTCGTCCGCTGGACCTGCTCGATGGGCTCCAACGTCCAGAGTCGCAGCTCTGTAGTGATCGAGAGCGGCGAGCACCGCTGGCAGGCGGCAGGAAAGGGGACGGGACCGGTCGATGCGCTCTTCCGCGCCGTCGACACGGCGCTCGAAGACGTGCTCCACGGTCACCCGCGGCTGCTCTCCTACGACGTCCACGCGGTCGCCGAGGGGCCCGACGCGGAGGGCCGAGTAACGGCCCGCATCGCCCCGCCGTCGGCTGCGCCGGGGCAACGCTCGTCGGGCACGTACGAGGCGGTGGCGCAGAGCAGGAACATCGTCGCCGCTTCGGTCGAGGCGTACATCGAGGCGATCGAGCAGATGCTCGCCGAGGAGCACTGGGAGGGCGCGACGGACGACGCCGGTAACTTCCGGGCGGCGCTTCGGCCGCGCGCCGGCCGGCCCGACTACGATCCCCAGGTGCGGCCGGATCACAGCCGCTGGTGGGAGCCGTGAGCACGCCGACCGAAGCCCGCGGACTTGCTGCGGAACCTGCCGCCCAGCCGACGGTCGCGGCTGCCGCGACATCGGCACGCGGCGGTGACGGTAAGCGGCTGGCCGTCGGCGACTGGGCCTACTTCGAGGGCCAGGTCGTGCCGTTCACCGAGGCGACGGTCAGTGTCGCGACCCACGCCTTCAACTACGGCACGGCGATCTTCGAGGGGATTCGTGCCTATCGCCAGGCCAGCGGCGGCCTGGCGCTGCTGTTCGGCCTGGAGCACTTCCGTCGTTTCCTGCGCAACGGGCGGCTGCTGCGCGCCACCGTGCCGGAGACAGCCGAGCGCCTGGTCGAGGTCACTTGTGAGCTGCTGCGCCGGAACGCGCACGATGAGGACACCTACATCCGGCCGCTGCTGTACAAGTCGGCGCAGTCGATCCGGCTGCAGCTGAGCGGGCTCGACGACCGCATCACGATCTTCACCTTCCCGCTCGGCGACTACGTGCCCACCGAGGGGTTGCGCGTCTCGTTCTCGGCGTGGCAGCGCGTCAACGACAACGCCGTGCCGGCGCGCGGCAAGATCAGCGGCTCGTACGTCAATGCCTGCCTCGCCGTCGAGGACGCGAAGGCCGGTGGCTACGCCGAGGCGCTGCTGCTCGGCGCCGACGGTCACGTCTCGGAGGCCTCGTCGGCCAACCTCTTCGTCGTCGGCGATGGCGGCATCGCAACGCCGCCGCTGTCCGACGACGTGCTGCCCGGCATCACCCGCGGCGCGATCATCGCGCTGGCGCGTGACCTGGGCCATCGTGTCGAGGAGCGGCCGATCGACCGCACGGAGCTGTACACCGCCGACGAGGTCTTCCTGAGCGGCACCGGCGTGCAGATTGCTGCCGTCGCCTCGATCGACGACCGGCCGGTCGGCGAGCCGGGCGCCGGCTTCCCGGTCACGTCGTCGCTGCAGGCGGCCTACTTCCGAGCCGTGCGCGGCCTCGACCGGCGCTACAGCGCCTGGTTGACGCCCGTCGAAGGAGTGTGAGCGGCCCGCTGCTGGGCTTTGCCGGCGAACACGGCTCGTTCGCCGAAGACGCGGCGGTCGCGTATGCGCCCGGCTGCCGTACGCTGCCGCTGGCCAGCTTCACCGACGTCTTCGCCGCGGTCCGCGACGGACGCGCCGACGGCGGCGTCGTGCCCATCGAGAACGTCCGCCAGGGCAGCGTGCGCGAGGTCTACGACCTGCTGCTCGACCACCCGCTGACCATCGTCGGCGAGGCCGTGGTCCGGGTCCGGCTCTGCCTGGCCGCACTGCCCGGCCAGTCGCTCGACGACATCGAGCGCGTCTACTCGCACGTCCAGGCGCTCGCCCAGGCCGAGCCTTTTCTGCGCTCCCGGCCGTGGACGCTTTTCGCATCGACCAATACGGCTGGCGCCGGAGTCGAGATCGTCCGTCGCCGCGAAAACGGCGCCGCAGCGGTGCTGTCGCCGCGTGCCGCCGAGCTGCATGGATTGACCGTGCTGGCGGCCGACATCGCGGCCGATCCACGCAATCGCAGCCGGTTCCTCGTACTGGCTCGCTCCGCGCCGGAATGGGCGGTGCCGGCGGCCGGGGACGCGATGCGCACGACGATCGCCTTCGCCGTCGTCAACGAGCCGGGATCGCTGCTGCGCGTGCTCGCCGTGCTCGTCGATCACGGCATCAACATGAGCAAGCTCGAGTCGCGGCCAAGCCGCGAACTGGCCTGGGAGTACGTCTTCTGGGCCGATCTGGACGCCGACCTCTGCGCGCACGCGGCGGCCGGCGTCGTCGAGCGGCTACGTGGGGTGAGCGCATGGCTGCGCATCCTGGGCTGCTATCCGGTTGGCGGCTCAGCGGCAGATGTTTGACCGCCGCAACCCCAGCGCCCAGGCTGTTTCGTGTCTGCGGCCGCGCCGCGCGCATGCTTGGCCCATGAGCGAAGAGAAAGAACCGCTGCCGACGGCACCGCCGCCGCAGGAGCCCGACGACGACAAGAACCCGGCGCGCAATCTCGACCAGAAGGGCGCCTACGCCGGCAAGCCACACCAGGAGGTCAAGCGGACGGTCGGCACGGGTGCCGGCGGCGCCACCGAGTGGGGCGGCGGCAACAAGAACCACCCGTCGCGCGTGAAGAGCAGGCCGCCAGGACACTGATCGCCCACCGCCGCGTGAGTCGAACTCGACGTCCGGGCCTAGAATCAGCGCGCACATGACGATCGCCGCGACGAAGCCACACCCGATCTTCCTGGCCGGTCGCTGGGTGGAGTCGCCAGACCGGCTCGAGGTGACGAATCCGGCGCGTCGCGACCAGCTGGCCGGCGCCACGTTCAACGCCACGCCCGAGCAATACGACGAGGCGGTCGAGGCCGCGATCGCCGCGTTCGAGGTAACTCGCGACCTGCCCGCCTACGAGCGGGGCAACATGCTGCGCGCGATCAGCACAGGCATCCGCGAACGCCGTGAAGAACTCGGCCGGCTGATCTCGCTCGAGTCGGGCAAGCCCATCCGCGACGCGCTGGTCGAGGTCGACCGGGCCGTGCTGACCTTCCGGCTCGGCGCCGAGGAGGCCGAGCGGATGTACGGCGAGCTGATCCCGCTCGACCTGCTCGCTTCGTCGCGCGGGCGGATCGGCGTCACGCGCCGTTTCCCGATCGGACCGGTCGCCGCCATCAGCCCGTTCAACTTCCCGCTCAACCTGGCTGCGCACAAGGTCGCGCCGGCCCTCGCCGCCGGCAACACGATCGTCCTCAAGCCGCCGTCGAAAGACCCGCTGACGATGCTTGCCGTCGCCGAGATCATCGAGGGCGCGGGGGTGCCGGCGGGCGCGGTCAGCGTCCTGCCCATGAGCCGTAGCCTGGGCGATCGAATGGTGTCAGACGAGCGCTTCAAGCTGCTCACATTCACCGGCTCGCCGTCGGTGGGCTGGCGGATGAAGGAGCGTGCCGGCAAGAAGAAGGTGGTGCTCGAGCTTGGCGGCAACGCCGGCGTCATCGTCGACGAGTCAGCCGACCTCGAATGGGCGATCAAGCGCACGGTGGTGGGGGCCTACACCTACGCCGGCCAGGTATGCATCAGCGTCCAGCGGATCTTCGTTCACCGGGCGCGCTACGGCGAGTTTCTCGAGCGCTTCGTCGACGCCGTGCGGCGGGTACCGGTTGGCGACCCGCTCGATCCTGAAACGCAACTCGGGCCGATGGTCGACGAGCAGGCCGCGCAGCGGACCGAGCGCTGGGTGCACGAGGCGGAGGAGCTTGGCGGCCGTGTTCTGGTCGGCGGGCGCGCCGAGGGCTCGTTCTTCCCGCCGACGGTGCTCGTCGACACGCCGCCCCACGCGCAGGTCTGCTCGAACGAGGCGTTCGCGCCGCTCGTCGTCGTCTTCCCCTTCGAGCACTTCGACGAAGCGATCGCCGCCGTCAACGACAGCTTCTACGGGCTCCAGACGGGCGTTTTCACCAACGACCTCGCCCACTCGTGGCAGGCGTTCGCTGGGCTGGAAGTCGGCGGCGTGATCATCAACGACATCCCGACCTACCGGATCGATCACATGCCCTACGGCGGCGTCAAGGATTCCGGCCTCGGCCGGGAGGGCCTGCGCTGGGCGATCGAGGACATGACCGAGCTGCGCATCATGGTCGTCGCCGAGCCCGAACCGCCTGCGCCGCGGCCGGCGGACTAGCCCGAGGCGCCTGAGAAGCAGGCGGCCCACAACCC
>JALYGJ010000093.1 GCA_030777155.1 Chloroflexota bacterium
GGCCGAGGCAACGCCGGAGACGGCCGTCGTCCCGCCCCCCGCCCCGCTTCACACGCCGCTCGCCGCTCGGATGCGCCCGCGCACCCTCGACGAGTTCGTCGGCCAGGCGGCGCTGGTCGGCGAACGGGGCGCGCTGCGCCGGATGATCGAGCGCGGTCACCTCGCGTCGATGGTGCTGTGGGGGCCGCCCGGCTCGGGCAAGACGACTCTTGCCCGGCTGCTCGCCGAAGCGGTCGACGCGCCGTTCGCGACGCTCTCGGCAGTCATGTCGGGCGTGGCCGAGGTCCGCGCCCGGATCGCCCAGGCACGCGAGTGGCTGGACCGTGGTGGCCGCTCGACTGTCCTCTTCATCGACGAGATCCACCGCTTCAACAAGGCCCAGCAGGACGCGCTGCTGCCGCAGGTCGAGGACGGCACGATCACGCTGATCGGCGCCACCACCGAGAACCCGTACTTCGAGGTCAACTCGGCGCTGCTGTCGCGGCTGCGCGTCTTCCGCCTCGAGCCGCTGAGCGACGACGACGTGCGCCTGATCGTCGAGCGCGCGATCGCTGACGAGCGCGGATTGGCCGGCCGGGTGGCGCTCGATGAGGCGGCCGTCGCCCATCTCGTCGACATCAGCGGCGGCGATGCGCGGGCGGCACTGAACGTGCTCGAGGCGGCGGCGGCGATGACCGCCGAGCCCGGGCTGCCCGAGATAGAAGCCGCGGCCCAGCAACGTATCCTCGCCTACGACCGGGCCGGCGACGGCCACTACGACACGGTCAGTGCCTTCATCAAGAGCCTGCGCGGCAACGATCCGGACGCCGCGCTGTACTGGCTGGCAACGATGGTCGCGGCGGGCGAGGATCCGCGCTTCATCGCCCGCCGCCTGATCATCAGCGCTTCGGAGGACGTCGGCAATGCCGACCCGCGGGCGCTGCAGCTCGCCGTCGCCGCCGCGCACGCGCTCGACTGGGTCGGCCTGCCGGAAGCCCAATACGCGCTGGCCCAGGCGACAGCCTTCATCGCCGCCGCTCCCAAGTCGAACCGTGCCGGGGTGGCGTACTGGTCGGCGATGGACGACGTCGAGCGCCATGGCTCGCTGCCAGTGCCGGCGCACCTGCGCAGCGCCACCTGGCGCGAGCGGCGCGACTTCGGACACGGCAAGGGCTACCTCTATCCGCACGACTTCGAAGGTGCAGATGTCGAGCAGCAGTACCTACCCGACCGACTGGCCGATCGGCGCTACTACCACCCGTCCGACGAAGGCTACGAGCGGCAGATCGGCGAACGGATCGAGGCGCGGCGGACTGCGCGGGCCCGGACGGCGGCGGAAGGCCGACCACGGCGCGGTTCGCGCGCCGGCGCAAAGCTCGACGCGATGTCAACGGCGGGCGGCGTGATGCGTACGCGTGAAGAGGCGAGGCGAGCGCTGGCCGAGCGCCAGAAGCGCGACGCCGAGGGCTAGTAGAACTCGAGCGGGATGACGCGCAGGATCACGATCAGCAGCCAGAGCACGATCAGGAAGCCGACCAGCACCACCGACACGACGAGGATGCGGCGAAGGTCCTGCGCGACGTAGACATACTCGGTCGCGGCGCGCGCGGCGAGGATGCTGCCCGCTTTCACGCGCTGGCGCGGGGCCGAACTGGCGACCTGTTCGAGCTCACGCCGCGCCTCGGCCGGCCGATCCTCGATGACGTCCTCGGCAACGACCGGGGCAGCTTCGAGCGGGCTGGTCGAGGCGGCGGCTTCGTGGGCCGGCCGCCCGGCGCGTGTCGTTGGTGGCCGGGTGCCAGGTCGGCGATGCGTCGAACGGGCCGGCCCCCGGCTGCGCTTGCTCATCGGCGGCGAGGATAACATCGGCCGCCGGTACTTCCGCCGACGGCCGGCCGTAGAATGCGGCGCGCATGACTCAGGAAGCCGTCCAGCTCGTCGCCGTCGCCGGCCTCGCCGTGTCGGTCCTCGCGCTGCTGTTCGTCTTGTTGCTGGCGTGGCGCGTTCGGCGGCTGGCCAGGCGAGGGGCGGCTGCGCCAACGGTCAGCGGCGCCGACGTCGGTCCCACCCTCGAGCGCGCGGTGGCCCGGCTGGCCGAGGTTGGTGCCGGGCTCGACGACGTGCGCAATCGGTTGCCGGGGGTGGAGGAGCGAGCGGCTCGAGCCGTCCAGCGTGTCGGCGTCGTTCGGTTCAATCCGTTCGAGGACACCGGCTCGAACCAGAGCTTCGCGCTGGCGCTGCTCGACAGCCGCGGCGACGGGGTGGTGATCTCGAGCCTGCACTCCCGGCAGCAGACGCGCATTTACCTGAAGTCGATCGTCGGCGGCAAGTGCGAGACGGCACTCTCGGAGGAGGAGGCAGAGGCGCTCCGCCAGGCCGGGGTGAGCTAGGACGCGGCTGACCCGGCAGCGACGGGATGCCGTCGGGTCGAGTGACAGGCTAGGTGGCAGGACGTGGACGGAGGATGGCGCCGTGACCTCTGTTCCCACGCCAAGCCTGCCACTGCCGTCGCCGGCGCTCGGTCGCCGGCGGGAAGGCGCGCCGCCGGTGTCTCTGGCAACGGTCAAGGCACTCCTACAGGGGCTCAACCGGGAGCAGCGCCAGGCTGTCACGCACCGGACTGGGCCGCTCGTCGTCATTGCCGGACCGGGCACCGGCAAGACGGAAGTCGTCACGCGGCGGGTTGCCTGGCTGATCGCGGCCAAGCTTGCTCGGCCGCGCGAGATCCTCGCCCTGACGTTCACCGACAACGCTGCGCAGGAGATGCAGGCGCGCGTCGACGCGCTGGTCCCCTACGGTCAGGCCGACACGGCGATCCACACCTTCCACGCTTTCGGCGACCGCCTGCTGCGCGAGCATGCGTTCGAACTCGGGCTGCCCGGTGATGTGCGCCTCATCAACCGGGCGGAGGCGATCACCCTGCTGCGTGAACACCTCTTCGAGCTCGGCCTCGACCGCTACCGTCCGTTGGGCGATCCCACGCGCTTCCTGGGCGCACTCGTCGACCTCTTCGGACGGGCCAAGGACGAGGCGATCAGCGCCCGCGTCTTTCAAGAGCATGCGAACGATCTGCTCGAGCGGATCGCGTCTGCCACGGACCGAGTGGACCCGGTCCTTGCCGACGTCGCCGGTGCCCGGTCGGAGCTCGCGCGTGCGTATGCCGCGTATTGCGATCTGCTCGCCCGCCGCGGGTTGATAGACCACGCCGACCAGGTCGCGCTGCCGCTGGACATGCTGCGGCAACGTCCCGCCGTCCGTCGGCGCGTCCACGATCGCTACAGCTTCCTGCTCGTCGACGAGCTGCAGGACACGAATCGCGCCCAGCTCGAGCTCGTCCTGGAGCTGACCGGTCCGGCGCGCAACGTGATGGTCGTCGGCGATCCCGACCAGGGCATCTACACCTTTCGGGGCGCGCTGGCGGGCAACCTCGCACGGTTCGAGGCGGCCCAGCCAGGCCTCCGGCGCATCGTGCTGCGCCGCAACTACCGTTCGCGTGCGCCGATCATCGAAGCCAGCGCACGGCTCGTCGCTCATACACAAGCTCCTGGTGCCGGTGCGGCCCGCCAGGTCGCCCACCGGCGGAGCCGCCGACCTGCGCCGGTGCGATGCCATGGTTACGAGACGCCAGAGGCGGAGGTCGACGCAATCGCAGCCGAGATCGCGCAACGGATCGCGAAGGGTGCGCGGCCGAGCGACTTCGCCGTCCTCGCTCGCAGCAACAGCGAGACGGATGCCATACGGCGCGCGCTGCTCGCGCGCGGCGTGCCCGCCCACGACGGGAGCCGCGCCCAGATCGACGCGCTCCCAGCCGTGCGGGCTCTGCTTGCCCTGCTGCGCGTGGTGGCCGATCCATCGAATAGCCTGGAGCTGTACGCCCTGGCCGCGAGCGAGCCCTACCTGCTGGGCGGGGCGGAACTAAACGCGCTGCTGCAGGCCGGTCGCAGGCGTCACCGAACGCTCTGGCAGGTTGTAGGCGACATCGCCGACGGCCGGGCGGGTGACCTGCTGGAGCCCGAGCCCGCGGCGCGCGTAACCCTGCTCGTCGAGCACGTCCGAGCGGCCCTCGGCATGTCCGCTGACCACGCCAGCGGCGCCATTCTGTATGACTACCTGCGCCGAAGCGGGATGCTGGCGCGGCTTGCGCGACTTGATCAGGACGGCCCGGATGTGATCGGCCTGCGCGGTGTCGCGCGCTTCTTCCAGCTCGTTCGCGACCGTGCCACGCTGCTGGCTCACGATCGTGTTCCGTTCCTGGTTCCGCACCTCGAACGGGTCGGAAGCGAGTTGGCGGACGCCGACGACACTGCTTCCGACGGCGACCACGTACCCGTGCTGACCGTCCACCGGGCGAAGGGGCTCGAGTTCAAGATCGTTTTCCTCAGCGGCCTGGTCGACGGTCGCTTCCCGGTTCGCGGCCGAGCGCCGCTGCTGACCCTGCCGCCGGAACTGGCGTCAGGCGCCGCGGACGACGACGGCCTGGCCGAGGAGCGCCGGCTCTTCTACGTCGCCATGACGCGTGCTCGTGACGAGCTCTGGCTGACCTACCACAGGGCCGGTCCAGGCGGCCGCGGCCGCCGCCGGCCGTCGCCGTTCCTCGGCGAAGCACTCGACATGCCGCCGCCCGTCCCCGTTGCCGTTGCGCGGGCAACCTCGGCCGATGGTGACGAGACGGAGCGGATCCGCCAGACGCTACAGCCGCCGGTACCGCCGCTGGCGGCCGGTGCCGCGGGTGCCGCTGCATCGCTGTCGTTGAGCTTCTCTCAGGTTGACGATTACCTGAGCTGTCCCGAGCGCTACCGGCTGCGCTACGTGGTCGGCCTGCCCACGCCGGCCCACCATGCGCTCGCCTACGGCAGCGCGCTCCACCAGGCGGTGGCGGCATTCCACGTCCGCCAGGGCCGGGGAGCAACGATGTCGGAAGCCGAGCTGCTGGCCGAGTTCGCCCGTCACTGGACCGCCGAAGGCTTCCTCTCGCGCGAGCACGAGGAGGCGCGCTACGTCGCCGGCCAGGAGACGCTGCGCCGCTTCCGTCAGCAGCAGCTGGCCAGTGGCAGCGTCCCGATCGCCATCGAGCGACCGTTCCGTTTCCGTCTCGGCCGGGATCAGATCGTGGGCCGCGTCGACCGCCTCGACGGCACGGCACAGGGCGTCGTCATCACCGACTACAAGTCGTCCGACGTGCGCGATCAGAAGCGCGCCGACAACCGGGCCCGAGAATCGCTGCAGCTGCAGGTCTACGCGCTGGCCCACCAGGCGGAGACCGGAGCGCTCCCGGCGCGCGTACAGCTTCACTTCCTCGACAGCGGTGTCGTCGGACGCGCCACGCCCGAACGGGGCCAGCTGGAGCGGGCGCAGCAGACCCTCAGTCACGTCGCCGATGGGATCCGTGCCGGCCGCTTCGACCCGAAGCCGAACCCGGTGGCGTGCGGTTATTGTCCCTTCGCGCGGATATGCCCGGTCAGTGCAGCGTGACTACCCCGCAATCGCGGCTGGGTCCTCACGGCGGAGCAGGACTCCCAGGTACGCCTTCCACGCACCAACATCAGCGTCCCTGCTGCCGGCGAGGCCGGCGAAGAGCTGAGCGATATGGTCGAGGTCGTGGACCGCCCATGTGGCGAGCAACTGGCGCAGCGTCACCTCGCCGAGCAGCGGATGGAGGCCACGCGCGTCGAGGTCCGCTTCCTCGACCAGCTGAGCGAGTCGCTCGAGGTTTTCGGCACGAAGCTCAGCGAACCGTTCGACGAGTTGATTGAGGCTCGTGTCGACGTCGCGCTGCTCGTGCGCGAAGCGGTCGAACCGGTCGAAGGGCACGGTCGTACCGTGCGCCAGGATCAGGTCGGTGCGTCGGTCAGCTCACCGCCGATCAGGTGCCCGACCACTCAGTCGGCGACCGGCGAGTGCCGACGCACACGTGTGGCGCCGCTCGTGGTTACAATTCGGACCATGACGATGATCCAGATCGGAACCGTAGAGGCTCCTCTGAACCGGCCGAACCTGCTTGCTCCGGCCGTCGGCCTGGTTCGCCGGGCGCTGGCGCTCGGGCTGCTCCGCGAGCGGGGGCGTGTCGACCGACTCGACCTCGAGCTGCTGCGCGGCATCGCCCGCGAGGCATCGGCGGCGGGCATCGGGCAGAACGCGGCACTGGCGCTGCTCGAGGGTGCGCCGCCCGGCCGTCTCGGGGCGCTCATCCAGCGCCTCGACCATGCGCTGGCAGCCTCGCCG
>JALYGJ010000094.1 GCA_030777155.1 Chloroflexota bacterium
GGCCTGGGCCAGGTAGTCGGCCCACTCGGCGAGTGCCCGCCGAAGAAGTGCCGGCCGGCCCAGCTGGCGGGCAAGCGCTGCGGCGCGCTCGTGCGCGGCCAGCGCGGCGTCCCCGTTGGACAGCGCGGCGTGAGCCCGGGCGCTGGTCAACAGGGCGTGAACGGTCGCCTTCGGGTTCGCCGTTCGCTCGGCCGCTGCCAGCGCGTCGTCGGCCAATCGCAGCGCCTCCTGCCAGTTGCCCCTCGCCGCCGCGATCTGGGCCTCGGTCTCGGTCACGTGGGCGAGCATCCGCTCGTCCCCGTACTGTGCGAAGTGTGCGCGCGCGGCAGCCGCCATCTCCTCCGCCCGCGCGGTGTTGCCGAGTCTCAGATGGGCGAGCGCGAGGTCGTTCTCCAACGAGGCGATCTCGGTCCGGCTACTTGCCGCCTCGAACAGCGCCAGGCTGGCGTAGCCGGTGCGCAGCGCCGCCTCGATGTCGCCCGTCTCGCGATAGCTGTACGAGAGGTCGAAGAGGTAGGCCGCGCGGCGCCGATCGTCCAGCGTGTCGGCGAGTGAGCGGATCTCCTCGAGGTAGGCCAGCGCCGCCTCGTGGTTGCCCTCGCGCGACTCGTTGGTCGACAACGCCATCAACAGGCGCAGCTTGAAACCGGGCTCAACGCGCACGCCGGCGCGGACCTTGCCCAGCAATGCATGCAGGATCGCCTTGGCCTCAGTCGTGTTGTCCTGCTGGTAGAGACCGGCCGATAGCCAGTAGCTGGCCAGCGCCGCATCGACCTCACGGCCGTGCTTCTCGAAGATCTCCACCGCCTCACCGGCGGCGGCCGTCGCCTCTGCGCCACGATCGAGCCGCACCAGCGCCTCGGCCAGCGAGCGCAGCAGGGCGGCCCGGGTGAGCTCGTCGGTGGCGCCGGCGAGCAGGCCGCGGTAGGCGTCGGCGGCCGGCTCCCAGCGGCCGGCGGCGAGGTTCAGGTCAGCCTCCAGACGGCTCCACGCCGGCTCCTCGTCGGCCATCAGCTGGCTGGCCGTTGTGCCCAGCCGACCGGCGAGGTAGTCGAGGGCGACCATCGACGGCTTGATAAGCGCGTTTTCGAGCGCGCTGACATAGGCCTTGGTGTAGCGGTCACCGGCCAACTGCTGCTGCGTCATGCCGGCCTTGAGGCGAGCGGCGCGCAGGCGCGCACCGATGCGGACGGCGAGCGGGCTCTTCTGCGTCTCGATCGGGCGACGGGCGGTGCGTGGCATGCGCGTGAGTGTACCCGCCAAGCGGCGTAGGGCGACCGGAGGAACCGTGCGCCCTGCGCCGCGGCGTTTAGGCATAGTTGACACACGCGCGCGCGGGCCATAGGATGCCGGCTCCGGATCCGCTTGGGTTGGGCTCCACCGAAAGGAGCTTTCCCGATGCGTATCGACTCGCTGCTCAAGGCTCGCCCAGTGGTCGCTGCCTGGCTTACCTCACTGCTGCTGACGCTCGTCTCGGTCGCCACCGCCCTTGCCGACGGCACGGGCACGCAGTACCCGCGCTAGGTCCCACTTCCCCAACCAAAACGTGACGGGCCCGGCCCCAGCGGATCCGCGCCGGGCGCCGCCCGGTCAAGAGCCGGTTAGCGTTAGTGGATACGATGTTGAGATGCTGCGCCTGATGCTCGCCGAAGAGATCGAGCAGCTACTTCAGCAGCTGCCGCGGATCGCGCGCCTGCAGGAAGAGCAGCCGGCCGCGTTCGTCGCGCGCGCGACCATCTGGCTCGACCTGCTAGAGCAGGCTCTCGTTGCCGGTCGTCTCGATCCACGCGGCCGCGCCAGCGGCGTCCGTGCCCGGCTCGCCTCGGTGCGCGAGGGACCGCCGCAGCTCGCGCGGGAGATGCGTGTGCAGGCGTCCCGCACTCGCATGGCCGCTTCGGCCGCCGCCGAGGCGCTCGCCACGGCAGCGGAGCTGGCCCGCGCGGCCCTCGCCGAAAACGCGCGCCGCTTCGCCGAGGCCGAGCAGCTGGCGCGTCAGCTCATCATCGCTGCCGATGCTCGCGGGGTCGGGCTGCGCGGCGCTGGCGGTCGCGCCCTACCTGCCCGCGTGGTCCGCGAACGCATCGCCCGCGATCTCGAGCTCGTCAGTCAGTTGGCCACGCTCGAGGCGCTCGTGGGCTCCGACGACACGCTCGTCCTGCTGAAGCGCGTCTCCGAGGCGGCGGCGTCAGCGCGGGTCACGGACGGCGGGTAGCAGAGCGCCGATCACGCCGGCCAACGCAGTGAGGGCGCCGAAGCCGGCGATCACCAGGCCAACCGGCCAAGCCTCGGCGAGCAGCCCCGAAACGGCCATCGCGGCCATCATCGAGCCGAAGACGAGACTCGAGCGAAACGACACGACGCGCCCCATCAGCTCGCTCGGGGTCAGCTCGATGAACAGTGTCTGGGTGGGAATGATGTAGACGAGGTTGGCGACGCCGATGACCGCCGCCGCGACCAGCGCGAGGAGGACGTTGTCGGTCAGGCCGAGCAGCACCGTGGCCAGACCCATTACCAGGAAGCCGCCCACCACGAGCCGGCCCTTGCGCAGCCGCGTGCCAACGGCGCCAACGACCAGCCCGCCGAGCAGGTTGCCGATGCCGATCGCAGTCTCGATCGCGGCGTAGTTCTGGGGGTACGGGATGAACCGGCCGTCGAGGGCGTCGCGTGCGTAGACGATGGTCAGGGCGAGCGTCACGCCGACGGACGCCTGGGCCATCGCGCTGACCAGCGTGTTCTGGATGAGCGGTGGCTGGCGGCGAAGGAAGCGCCACCCGTCGGCCAGCTCGCCGACGAATGCCCGCACTGCTCCGCCGACCATCGGCGCCGCAGTGCGCAGGACGGGCGGGATGGAGATCGCCGCCAGCAGCAGGCCGCTGAGCAGGTAGGTTGCGGCGTCGAAGAAGAAGGCTAGCGCGATGTCGGCGCCCAGGAAGGCGACGAAAAGCCCGGCCAGCGGGAAGCCGCCGATGTCGGCCAGCGTGTCGGCCGTCCAGGTCGCGCTGCTGGCTGCGAGCAGGTCGTCCTTCGCCACCAGGCGCGGCATCACCGCCACCTTGGCGGGGCGGAAGAAGAGGCTGACGGTGGTGATCAGGAAGACGATCGGGTAGATCAGCACGACGTCTGCCGCCGCGGCAAAGGGAACCACGACGACCAGGCCGGCACGGATGAGGTCGCTGGCGATCATCACCTTCTTGTGGTCCCAGCGGTCGACGAACGTGCCCGCGATCGGGCCGAGCAGCAGGTTGGGCAGGGTCGCGGCGAGGAAGACGAGGCCGGTTGCCAGCGGTGAGCCGGTGATGGCGTAGACGAGCACGGCCAGCGCGACCTGGTGCAACCGGTCGCCGAAGAGGCTGATCGTCTGGGCGAGCCAGAACGCAGCGAAGCGGGCGTCGGTGGCGAGGCGGACGTAGGGGTGGCCGCGAATTCGCGCGGCGATGGGCAGCGGCTGGCTCAGGCCCGGGCCAAGCCCGCTGCCCAGCACCACCGGCCGCTCGAGGCCAACTCCTGCCTCGGCCGCCTGGCGCGTGCCACCGCCCAGGCTGATGGCGCCTTCGACACCCGTGGGCGGGCGGAGGAGCGTGCTCGAGAGGAACCACGCCAGGCCGGCGCCGATGAACACGTCGCCGACGCTGGCGACGTTCCCCAGCAGCGGCACGGGCAGCGGGATGATGTCGGCCAGCGGGCCGGCGCGGGCGAAGAAGCCGAGCCCGAACTCGCTCGGCAGTGGCCGGTGGAAGCTCGTGTTCAGGTCCTCCACCGACAGCCCGGCGGCAGCGAGCGAGGGCACCCACACCGGCATCCAGCCGCCGTTGACGACGACGGCAAATCCATTGGCCAGGACGCCCGCAGCGACGACAACCAGGCCGGGCTGGCCTCGGTTCAGCCACATCGCCAGCGCGAGCAGGCCGAAGGCGCCGGCGTAGAGCGGCAGGCGCAGGGCGTCGGCGGCGTCCACGCCGGAGGCGATGGCAACCTGCGTGCCGATGCGCAGGGCGAGCGCGGCGAAGATCAGCGCCATCCAGCGCAACTGAACATCGAGCAGGCGCTGCGGGCGGCCGCCGAGGAGCAGGCCAACGAGCAGCCCGATGACGATGCCGAGCAGGATCACGGCCGGCTCCGGAGGGCGATGGTCAGCCCATCCCTCATCTGACTCAAGTTAGTCTCCCTGCGCGGCCATCGTGTCGCGAGCCGGAGACGTGGCGGGTCAGGCGGGCTGCGGTCCGGGCTCCGGCTGCTGGCCGAGCAGCGGGATCGACCGCAGCGGCGGCGGCGGCGTGCTGGTGCGTGCCCAGCTCGGGCCGCGGGCGAGGAGCCGCTCGAAGGCGGCGACCACCTTGGGGTCGAACTGGATGCCGCTGAACTTGCGCAGCTCGCCGACTGCCTGCTGTTCGGACAACGGCGTCATGCGGTAGGGGCGGGCGGCCGTCATTGCCTCGAACGAGTCCGCGACGTGCATGATCCGCGCCAGGAAGGGGATCTGCTCGCCGACCAGCCCGTCGGGGTAGCCCGAGCCGTTGTACCACTCGTGGTGATGCCGGATGATCGGCAGTTCCGGGGCGAGCTTCTCGACCGGCTTGAGGATCTCCTCGCCCTTGACCGGGTGGGCGTTCATCAGGATGCGCTCGTCGCGGGTCAGCGCGCCCTGCTTGAGCAGCACGGCGTCGGGCACCCCGATCTTGCCGATGTCGTGCAGCAGGCCACCCCATTCGAGCGCCTCGAGGTCCTCTTCGGAGCAGCCGAGCTCCCTGCCCAGGTCGCGCGCGATCACCTGGACGCGCACGCTGTGGCCGGCGGTGAACGGGTCCTTGGCGTCGACGGCACCGGCCAGGCTCTTGACCGTCTGGGTGAACATGTCGCGGATCTCGACGACCTTTCGGTAGCCGGCGCGCGTGGTGTACAGCGGCAGCGCGAAGGGCAGGATGCCGATCGGGCCGGCGACGACCCACATCGTGGCCATCAGCCAGGCGAGCGGCGCCAGCCCGGCCATGCTCACGCCGAACTGCCGAGCGTTGGACGTGAAGATCGCACGGAACGGCCGATCGTCTCGCAGCGCAATCGCCAGCGCGGTCAGGGCACTGTTGCCCAGTGTGTGAACCACGCCAACAGCCACCACCGCGAGCAAGTGCCTCGCGTCCGGCTCAAATCCCGTCCCGATGATGGCGACGTACAAGAAAGCGCTCAGTACAGCGGGAACCATGACCGCTGCGTGGTTGTACAGCGCGCCATACCAAGGGACGCCTCCCCTGACTCCCGGCCTGAGCGCCTTGACCTCCCTCCACTCGGTCGTCCCGATCGCGGCGACAATCGCTGCCGCCGCGGGCCCGCCAAGAATTGCAGAAGTCAATACGGGGGCGATCGTGACGTCCACGCGGGTGCCGCCCGGCATACGAATGGGCGCGGCGGCACTAACGCCCGTCGCGACCAACCAGAAGATGAGGGCGGGGCCGTCCGCCATGACGGGATGAATCGGGACGGCGATGGCGGCGGCCCCGGTGACGAGTCCAGCAGTGATAACCCCGGCCACCAAGAGCCGTAGACGCTGCGGCACGGCGGCTGATGGTGGGCGATTCAGACGGTGCACGTCGGCAGTATGGAAGCCGTCCCTCCTGATCCATACTGCCGACAAGTACCAGCGGCGTGCGTACCGCTAGAACGGACGTACTGCGGCACCCCCCGCCGCAGCGACGACCAGTAGCGTAATGAGTAGCACCACAAGCCGGAGAGTCCGCACTCCCACGGTCACTACCAAGCCTTGGTGTTCGCGTTCGCGTCCATGTGCCCACTCCTTCTGCCATCGCCCGGGCGTCACCGCTGACGCACTAGTACTTCGGGCGAGGGTCGACAGGACTTTAGTCGGCGCCGGCGCTCACACCAATACGCAGGGTGGCGTACAGCCTAGGAGGAGGAGGAGGAGGGCCTTCCCAGGAGTTCCGCCAGCGATGGTGGGTCCAACCCGTCGGCGCGCTGGGAACGCGCCAAGTGCTCGTACTGGGTTTCCGCAGCCGACGTCGCGCCGAGATTCCAATATAACCGGATTAGTTCTATCTCGATCTCCTCTGCATTGGGATCTCGTGCAAGGGCCGCGCTGGCAATGTCCCGTGCGCCTGTGAGATCGTCGCGCTCAACGGCGCGTCGTATGCCGGTATGCGCGAAGTCGAGAAACGCGGCGTGAACACGTAGCCGCCAGGAGCTCGCCCATTCCTCGTATTCAAACTCCGGTGAGAACATTCCCGTGTAGCGGCTGAGTACTTCGAGCACGTCCGAGACCGAGAGTTCAGTGAGCATCAGCCGCCGCGAATCGGCGAGAAACTCGGCACTCGCGACGCGCACTAGACCAGAGTCTAGCCAGAGTAATTCCGACTCAAAGACTACGTAATCGGCGCTCACTCCATCCTCGTACCACGGATCAATGTCGCGTCGGAGGAAGTACAGCGACTGATTCAGGCTGTTCGAGGCGGAGTCGGGATCGCTTTCACGCCAAAGCTCCTCCAGAATCTGCTCGCGCGTCGCCGTGAAATTCGGCCGAGTAACCAAATACATGAGCAGCGCAGCTGGTTTGCGGCGCCCGGTCGTCAGGGAGATCTCTCGATCGGCGACGCGAAGCTGCACCCGTCCGAGATCGCTCACGATGAGGGACGGACTTACTCGGCGTGCCAGCGCTTTCCCAAGCCCCAAAGACTTTCCACGCTTGCGGTGGGTCCGGTCGTAGGCGCGCAGCCGGCCGACGTCTTCAATTGTCCCGAACTCATCGAGCAATCGAGCCGCGACGGCACCGGCCGCCCTGCTGCCAGATTCGAGTTGACGACGGAGTACCGGGAGCCACCGCGCTGGCCAGCGACGTATCGAGTCCGTTATCGTGAGAGGCACGGACGGGATCAATTGCAGGTTCTGCCCGATGACGTCCGCTAATTGCAAAAGAGCGAGTTCGCCGACAGCGGCTGCGTCGACTACGCTGGCCGCGAGACCGGCAGAGTCTTGGCGAGCGAGTGCACGGACGACCCTGAGCCGGACCTCACACCGCCTTGCGGACCGCTGTTCCGCATCAGCAAGCGCGTCCATAGACACTTGCTCAGCCTGATCGAAGCTTCCAGCTGCGACGTACGCAACAGCGGTGAGCAACCGGCGTTCCAATGTATAACCGAGATCGAGCGGTTGCTGTCCAGGGAGGCGCGACAGCGCTGCAACAGCAAATTCGGGTCGTGTTGGCAGGGACAGGAGGGCTCGCGCGAAGGACGCGAGCATCGTCGCAGGGAGATCTGACTTCCCGGCGCGAGCTAAGGCGTCAGCCGCCGACAGCATCGCGAAAGCTCGTTGGCTCTGGCCGAGAGTTACCATCGCATATGCGCACTCGGCGTGCACGTCGGCAGTTTCCTCGCTCGACCCTGTCGCGATTGCAATGTGTTCCTCGGCTTGCGCGTTCCTGGCAGCTTCGAACGAGCAGAGCGCCAGCAGGGCATGAGTCGAGTACGACTCCGGTACGACCACTCCGAGGCGGTCATACGACTCAAGCGCCTCAAGCGCATAGCTACCCGAGTTTGCGACTCGGCCCGCCAAAAGCTCCGCAACTGCGGCGTTGTGGAGACTCACCCCGGCATAGAAGTGATGGCCTTCGGCCGCCTGTGTCCGAGCCATAGAGCGGAGTCGCTGGGCAAGAGCAGGGAAGGTTACTGGCGCTCTCGACATTGGGCTGGCGTCGACAAAGATCTGGGCGATGTCGCGGAGGATTGGCGGCGTTTCGTGGTCTTCGCTGATCTCGCGGAGCGTTTCGAACATCGACTCGCTATCGCCGCGGCGCCACCCAAGCGACAGGCGCGTATGCCGGATGACGGCCCGAACAGTCGGCGGCAGAGGACCTATTTCGAGCCCGTCCAGAAGCGCAGTTGCGCTCTCGATGTCGCCCTCTTCCATCAACCTGCGCGCCTGGATCGCGACCACGGCCGGGTCCGCCGGCATACCCTTGAGCCGGTCGATCAGCTGCGCGGCGGCACCCGAGCGGCCGGAACCTAGGGTGTGGATGACGGACGAGCCAAGGCAGCGTATCGCTGCGTCGTGCTCGCCGGCTTCGATGTAGTGGTGGCAGGCCGTCAGGACATCATGGCGCTCGGCCTCGCGCGCGATCCGTCCATGCATTGCGGCAAGGTCCGCTGCGCCCACGCGCTCGGTGAGCTTGCGCAGCAGGAACTCGCGCAGCAGTGGATGGAACCGACGGTCCTGGCTCGACTGGCTGGCTCGGGCGAGTATCCCGAGCGTTTCGGTTTCCTCGATCAATCGGCGCGCTTCCGCGCCGTCCTGGGCTCCGCAATCGAGCACGGCGACGTAGGCCGGGACGATCGAGTCGAGGATCGACGCACGCACCACGAAGTCGTGTAGCCGAGCGGGCATGCTACCCAGCACCTCCTCGGCGAGGTAGTCGTATATCGGTCCCGTCGCGCCCGAGAGCGAGCGAACGACGGCACGGACACCATGGCGGGTCCGGCCGCGGATCAGTGAGTGGAAGAGCTGTAGCGTCGCGGCCCATCCTTTGGTCCTCAGTTCCAGCTCGCGGAGAGCGTCGGGCTCGAGCGGCTGGCGGAAGACCTCGGCAAAGAGCCGTTCGGTTTCAACCGCGGAGAACCGCAGGTCGTCCGTGGACAGCTCGACGACGTCCGCCATGGCCGACCACCGCGCAAGGGCCAGCTTCGGTCGCCGCCGCGTGGCGAGCACGAAACTGAAGGACGGCGGTGCGTCGCGGAGCAGGCGGCTTATCAGCTCCGTCGCTCCAGCGCCGTCATCGACGCTGTGCAGATCGTCGAGAACGAGCGTCGTCGGCTGGTCGGAAAGTGCCTGCAGCTCGTGCATCAGGCTGGCGAGGACTGCGTCCTTCGACGGCGGCGCGCCGGTGATCGGGTTGAGGAGCGTTGCAGTGGTCCGCCCGAAGTCGACCCCCGTCTCGCGGACGGCGGCGATGACGTAGTTGACCATGGTGATCCAGTCCGAGTCCGTCTCATCAAGGCGATACCACAGGCAGCGGCCCTGGAAGCGGCTCGAGAAGTCGGCGAGCAGGGTCGTCTTGCCGAATCCGGGATCGGCGATGACCAACGTTATGCGCGGCGATCCTGTGAATGGCAGACGATCGAGGAGTCTGTGCCGCGTCAACGTCGACGGACGGAGCGGCGGCGGCTGGATCTTCGATCGAAGAACCGGGGGAAGTTGTGGTGGCTTGTCGCTGTGATAGCTGTCGGCCGCCACGGCGGGTCGCGAAGGCGCCGGAGTCGGCTCTGCGTGGCGCAGCGGCGGTCGAGCGGCATGGGCATCGCCGGGGTCGGCCGGGGAGAGCACGCTGCCAGGCTGCGGCATGGACATATGATCGACGCCGGCACTCATCGCCGACTTATCTAGGGTGTGGACAACCGCGCAGCCGAGCGGAGCCCACCTAACCGCCCTCGTACTCGAAGTGGATCTTGAGCTCGACGCGGTATTCGACGATCTCGCCGTTCTCGACGCGCGCGCTCGACGTGACCACCTCCACCTCGCGGATGTTGCGTACGGTGCGGGCGGCGGTGGCGACCGCCTGACGCGCGGCATCGCTCCACGAGCGTGGGCTCGTGCCGACCATCTCGCGGATGATGATCACGCCCATGGCTGCGCCCCTCCTGCCTGGTGACGGTTGCTGGGAGGGCAACTGTAAGCGCGCCGGCCGGCACTGGGAAGTCGGAACCGGCGCTCCTGGCTGGGCGTCAGTGCGCGCATGCCGAACACCAGCTCGCCAACTGCGCCTGCCCGCCACCCGGGCCTCTTCTCCACCCTCGCCCTCCTCGGGCTGCTCGCCGCCTGCAGCAGCGCGCCGCCGACGGCCAGCCCAAGGGTCACGCCGGAGGGCAGCCCGGGTGTCCCGCTGACGCCGACTTCCGGGCCCACCTCGACCCCCGCCGCGAGCACCACGGCACCGGCGTCGCCGACCACCGGCGCGATCAGCCACCCGACGGGCGCCCGTGAGGTCGTCCTGCGCATGGAGGTGGGTGGCGGCTTCATGCCGCTGGGCTTCCTCGTCACGCAGGCGCCGCAGTTCACGCTCTACGGCGACGGCACAGTGATCTTCCAGCCCTCCACCGACATGGTCGACCCGGCGCGCGAGGGCCTGCCGCGCTTCGTCCAGGGTCTACTCGACCGCGATGGCGTGCAGGCGCTGCTCGCGTTCGCGCTCGGACCCGGGCGGCTGCTCGCGGCACGCGAGCACTACGGGCAGGACACGTGCGCCGACTGCCCGACGACGATCTTCACGCTCAACGCCGCCGGCATGGCGAAGACGGTGACGGTCGATGCGCTGGGCATGGTCGAGCCGACGGGGCCGGATGGGGAGGCACGCCGCGGCCTTGCCGCCCTCGCCGAGACGCTCGCCGGCTTCGACGCCCGCGCCCGCGAAGGAGAGCTGGGTGAGGCCACCCTGTACGACCCGACGCACTACCGCGTGTTCCTGCTCGAAGGTGCCGGCGACCCGGCGCACGTCCTCGACTGGCCCTGGGACGACGTCACGCCCGACGACTTCGCCGCTGAGGGCGAGGACTGGCGCCGGCGGCTGGTGCTCGATCGCGAGCACGTCGCGGCGGTGGCCGAGGTTCCCAACGGCGGCGTGCCGCATATCTATGTCGTCGACGACGCCGGCACGTTGTGGGAGATCGGCGTGCGTCCGCTGCTGCCTGACGAGTTGGCTGGCGAAGGTCTGGATTAGCATCGGGCGGTGCGCCGCGCCGCCCACCCGATCGCGTTTGCCCCGGCTGCCCGGCTGGTCGTCGCCTGCAGCGCGAACTCTGCCGCTCAGTGCCGAATTCGTTGCCCGACCGTCCTCGTCGATGAGTGAGCAGGTGGGCGGGCGGGAGTCGTCGAAGCGGCCGCGGGCGCGTGAGCTGCACGTCCGCCTCGGCGACCTCGAGCCGGGTCCGCTCAATGCCATAACCGATGTCCCGGGCGTGGGCGTTGGGCACACCACGCTGATCAGCGGCGATGGCCCACTGGTCGTCGGCAGCGGCCCGGTGCGGACGGGCGTCACCGTCATCGTCCCCCACGAAGGTGACGTCTGGACGCAGCCCGTCTACGCCGGCGCGCATCGGCTGAACGGCAACGGCGAGATGACGGGGCTCGCCTGGATCGCCGAGGCCGGGCTGCTGACGTCGCCGATGGCGATCACCAACACGCACAGCGTGGGGGTCGTGCGCGACGCGCTGATCGCCCATCAGGTCGCCGGGCGGCCACCCGACCAGATCCCATGGGCGCTGCCCGTCGTCGCGGAGACCTGGGACGGGCGGCTCAACGACATCAACGGCTTCCACGTGGGAGCGGAGCACGTGGCCCAGGCGCTGGCCGCGGTCTCGCGTGGTGCGGTCGACGAGGGCAACGTCGGCGGCGGGACGGGCATGGTGGCGTTCGGGTTCAAGGGCGGAATCGGGACGTCGTCGCGGCTGGTGCCGATCGGCCGGGGTGGCCAAGTGGAGGCGGAATACCGCGTCGGCGTGCTCGTGCAGGCGAACTTCGGCCGCCGCTCACGCTTCACCGTCGCCGGCGTACCCGTCGGCCGGCTCATCCCGGCGGCCGAGGTGCCGCTGCCCGGTCCGCCATCGCCACCTGATGCGCCGGCCGGCGCCGGCTCGGTCATCGTCGTCGCCGCCACCGATGCGCCGCTGCTGCCCCACCAGTGTGCGCGCGTCGCCCAGCGGATCGGCCTCGGCATCGGGCGGCTGGGCGGCGCTGGCGAGAACTCGAGCGGCGACCTGTTCCTGTGCTTCGCGACGGGCAATCGGCGCGTCGCCGCGTCCAACTACCTCGCGTCGGGCGCGGTCGTCCACGAAGCCCGCGCGCTCAACGACGACTACATCGACGGCCTGTTCCACGCCGTCATCGAGGCGACCGAGGAGGCCGTGCTCAACGCGCTGCTCGCCGCCGAAACGATGGTCGGACGCGACGGCGTAACCGTCCACGCGCTGCCCGCCGACAGGCTGGTGCGCCTCGTCGCCGCGCGCGGCGTCTGACGACGCGCCGGCGGAGACGGCCGGCTAGGCGTAGCTGCCGGCGTAGCGCTCCTCGTCGGCATACGACACGAAGCGCGTCTGCCGCTTGCGGAAGTAGAGCTTGGTCTCGCCGGTCGGCCCGTTGCGGTGCTTGGCCAGCCGCAGATTGATGATCTCCCCCTCGGGATCCTCGTCCTGGTCGCGCTCCTTCTCACGCCACAGGAACATCACCAGGTCGGCTGACTGCTCGAGCTCGCCGCTCTCGCGCAGGTCCGACAGGCGTGGCTCGCGTTCGGTGCGCATCTCTGGTTGGCGCGACAGCTGCGATAGAGCGATCACCGGCACGGAGAGCTCGCGCGCCAGCGCCTTCAGTCCGCGGCTGATCTCGCCCACCTCCTGCACGCGGTTCGACTCGCGCAGGTTGAGCGACGACTGCATCAGCTGCAGGTAGTCGACGACGATCAGGTCGAGCCCGGCTTCGGCCTGCAGGCGGCGCGCCTTGGTGCGCAGCTCCATCGTGCTGATGTTCGGCGTGTCGTCGATGTAGACGGGCGCCTCGGCCAACGCGTTCATCGCCGGCGCAAGGCGGGTGAAGTCCATCTCCTCCAGGAAGCCGGTGCGCAGGCGCGTCGAGTCGATGTTCGAGACCGAGCTGAGCAGGCGCAGCACGAGCTGTTCCTTGCTCATCTCGAGGCTGAAGATGCCGACCGTCTTGCCCTCGCGGACGGCGGCGTGCTCGCAGATGTTCAGGCCGAGGCTGGTCTTGCCCACGCTCGGGCGCGCGGCGATCAGGATCAGGTCCGACTTCTGGAAGCCACTGGTCAGGGCATCCAGGTCGGCAAAGCCCGAGCGGATGCCGCTGATCTCGCCCTTGTGCTGGTGCAGGTAGTCGAGCCGGTCGTAGGCCGAGTGCAGCAGCTGCTTGAGCGGCTCGAAGCCGGTCTCGACGCGCTTCTGGCTCACCGCGAAGAGTTCCTGCTCGGCACGATCGATCGAGGCGCCCACGTCGCCCGTCTCCTCGTAGCCGATGGCGGCGATGCGGCCGGCGGCGGCGATCAGGTTGCGCAGCACCGCCTTGCGCTCAACTATCCGCGCGTAGTGGACGGCATTTACGGCCGTGGGTGTGATGTTGATCAGGCTGGTCAGGTACGCCGAGCCGCCGACCTGTTCGAGTGCGTCACGCCGGACGAGAACCTCCGAGACGGTGACGATGTCGACCGGCTCGCGGCGCTCGTAGAGCTCGAGGATTGCCTCGTAGATCGTGGCGTGCGCCTGACGGTAGAAGTCGGCGGGGCGGAGGAAGTCGGCCACCTCGATGACGGCGTCGCGGTCGATCAGCAGCGCGCCCAGCACCGATTGCTCGGCCTCGATGGACTGCGGCGGAAGGCGGTCGATCGACAAGGCGCTCTCCATCGTCGCCAGGTCCGGCCTCGGCGGGACCGGAGTCCTGACCGGGCAAATGGTCGGGGCGGGCAGATGGCCCGACAACCGAGTTATGGACGAGCTGCGCCCACCAAATTCGCGGCCGGTGTGGATTCTGTGGACGGCGCCGCGGGACCGGTCAGTCGACCCGGCGGATGACGCCGATCAACTTGCCCTGGATACGCACGTCGTCGTAGTACTGCGGCGGGTACTGCTCGTTGGCCGGCTGCAGCCGGATGCGGTCCTTCTCGCGGAAGAAGCGCTTGAGGGTGACGGCGTTCTCTTCGACCTGGGCGACCACGATGTCCCCGTTGTGCGCCGTCTCCTGCGGCCGGATGACGACGAAGTCACCGTCCGTGATGTGCGCCTCGATCATCGAGTCGCCACGCACGCGAAGCACGTAAGCGTCCTGCGAGGCGGCGAGCGTGTCGGGCACGCTCAGCGTCTCGCTTGCCTCCTGGTAGGCCTCGATCGGGCCGCCGGCGGCGATCTCGCCGATCACGGGCAGCACGTGCGCCTGCGCGAAGGCGGGCACACCGGGCGCCGGCTGACCGACGCGCAAGGTTGCGGCCGGCGTCAGGCGCAGGGCGCGCGAATGCGTTGCGCCGCGCTCGAGGAAGCCCTCGCGCTCGAGGGCCTGCAGGTGGTGGTGAACGGCCGACGTCGAGGCGAGCCCGACCGCCTGGGCGATCTCACGGACCGACGGCGGGTAGCCGCGGGCGCGGATGGTCTGGCCGATGAAACTGATGATCTTCTGCTTGCGCTCAGCGTCGTGCTTGGTCAACGATGACCTCCTTGCAACGACATTACCGAACACCTGTTCGAATGTCAAGCCGGGCGGCCGCAGCTCTACTCGACTCACGGCCGATAGCGCGCTCCCTTGCGACGGGAGGCAGGCATGAACTGCGCCAACTGCGCCATGGAGAACGAGCCGGGACGTCGCTTCTGCGGCGAGTGCGGGGTGCGACTGAGCGTCGCCTGCCCGGCCTGTGCAGGGCGCAACGGGCCGAGCGCGAATTACTCCCGCGAGTGCGGCACGGCCCCACGACGCGGCTGGCTCAGGAATCCTCCGGCGCCTTCACCCACGAATCCCCTCGGTGCCGGTCGGAAGATTACCGCACTCGCCGATCGCCGCCAATTCCCGGGTCGCGGGACAGCCGCTCGCTATACTCCGCTTCCCGATGGCCCGACGAAACCGTGGCGGTGGGCTGGGCGCGTTGCGCGTTCTCAACCTGCTCGCTTTCCTGCCCCTGGCACCCCGTGCGCCGCTGTACGGCCGGCTGCTGCTGGCGCTGGCGGCAGACAAGCGCGTACCGCCCTCGCGTAAGGCGCTGCTCGGACTCGCCGCGGCGTACCTGCTCAGCCCGTGGGACCTCGTGCCAGAGCGAGTGCCGCTCGTCGGAGGCCTGGACGACCTGGTCGTGGTGGTGCTCGCCGTTGACGTCTTCCTCGAGGGCATCCCGGCCAGCCTCCTCGACGAGAAGCTCGCCCAGCTGGGCGTGCCGCGCGCCGAGCTCGAGCAGGATCTGCAGCGCGTCCGCCGGACCGTGCCCAGGCCCGTCCGCGCCGCCGTGGCGCGAATCCCGGATGCGATCGATGGGCTGGCCACCGTCTCGCGCCGGAGCGGGCTCGAGCGCCGACTGCGCGAATGGCTGGCGGCGGCGGAGGAGCAGCGGGCCAGCGCCGAGGCACGGAGACGAAAGAAGCAGACGATGGAGGAACAGCCGGCGTGAAGGTGATCCTGACGGCGGACGTCGACAAGCTGGGCAAGAGCGGCGACCTGAAGGAAGTCGCCGAGGGTTACGCCCGGAACTTCCTGCTGCCACGCAAGCTGGCCGTGCCCGCGGCCGGCGGCGCCTGTCGCGCCTGGCAGCACGACATCGCCAGCCGCGAGGACAAGCGCAGGCGCGAACGCGAGGAGGCGGAGATCACCGCCCAGCGCATCAGCTCGACGACGCTCACGATGGGCGTCAAGGTAGGCGAGGGCGGCAAGCTCTACGGCTCGATCACCGCCA
This sequence comes from Chloroflexota bacterium, assembly GCA_030777155.1. Classification (GTDB taxonomy): domain Bacteria; phylum Chloroflexota; class Limnocylindria; order Limnocylindrales; family CSP1-4; genus JALYGJ01. Next base: position 15,419 of record JALYGJ010000094.1, read on the forward strand.
AGGACATCGCCGATGCGCTCGGCCGGCGAGGGATCGTGGTTGATCGCCACAAGATCGACCTCGAGGAGCCACTCAAGATGCTGGGCACGTACAAGGTGGCGATCAAGGTCCACTCCGGGCTGACGCCCGAGGTCACGGTCGCGGTCGAGCCGAAGGGGTAGGCCCACCTGCCGCAGGCTGACCGGCCGGCGGATGATCGGGACGTGTCGGCCGCCACTCGCGCGACGCGCACCATCCTGCACGTCGATCTCGACGCCTTCTTCGCCGCCGTCGAGCAGCGCGACCGGCCCGACCTGCGTGGACGGCCGGTGATCGTCGGCGGCGGCGGCCCGAACGACCGTGGCGTAGTCAGCGCGGCGTCATACGAAGCGCGCCCGTTCGGCGTCCGCTCGGCCATGCCACTGCGCACCGCGGCGGCGCTCTGCCCGCACGCCGTCTTCCTGCCCGTCGACGGCGCCAAGTACTCGGCGGTCAGCCGCGAAGTGATGGCGATCCTGCGCCGCTACACGCCGCAGGTGGAGCAGCTGTCGATCGACGAGGCGTTCCTCGACCTGACCGGCACGCGGGCGCTGTTCGGGAGCGGCGAAGAGGTCGGGCGGCGGATCAAGCGTGACGTGCGTGACGAGGTAAGGCTGACCGCCTCGGTCGGCGTTGCCACCAACCGCCTGGTGGCCAAGGTCGCCTCCGACCTGCGCAAGCCCGACGGTCTGGTCGTCGTTCCCGCCGGCACGGAATCGGAATTCCTCGCGGCGCTGCCGATCGAGCGCCTCTGGGGTGTCGGGGCCAGTGCGCGGCGGGCGCTGGCCGAGCACGCCGTGGCGACCATCGGCGACCTCGCCGCGCTGCCTGAAGCGGTTCTGACGCGGCTCTTCGGCAGCCAGGGACAGGTGCTGGCCGCGCGAGCGCGAGGCGAGGACGACACGCCCGTCGGGAGCTCGGTGGCGGCCAAGTCAGTCAGCCAGGAGCACACCTTCGACGTCGATACCGGCGACTGGGAAGTGCTCGAGCGGACACTGCTCGCGCTCAGCGAGGGCGTCGGCGTGCGCCTCCGGCGTGCCCGCCTGCGCTGCTCGACGGTGGCCGTCAAGATCCGCGACGCGGAATTCGTGACGCTCACCCGCCAGCGCACGCTGCGCGTCCCGACCGACGAGACCGACGAGATCTGGCGGACCGCAGTCGCGCTCGCCAGGCGCGAGGTCCACGGCATGCGCGTGCGCCTCCTGGGCGTCGCCGCGAGCGGACTGACCGACCGCCATCAGTTACCTCTCTTCGCCGCCGACGACTCGCGCCGGCGGCGCGCGGTCGAGGCTGCCGATACCATCCGCCGCCGCTACGGCGCTCAGGCGATCCGCCGCGCCCGGCTGCTCGACGCCGATGTCGGGCAGCCGTTCGAGCGCGACCCGCGGCGCGTGCATCACGACGAGTGCTGAATACCGGCTCACCGAGTGACAGCCAAGCTGACATAGCGGGGCGCGAGGGTGGACCTTGACAACCGCCGCCGGCGGCTCTAACGTCGTCGAACATACGTTCTATTGTGAGGTCGAGATGGTCAAGCAGGCTCCGACTGAGGTACGCGTGCAGTGCGGCTGGGCGGATGGACGGCCACGCAGCGTGTTCGTGGGCGACGAGCACGTGCCCGTAATCAGGATCGACCAGGTGCGCGACGAGCTCGCGGCGTACCCGGCCGACCGTGGTCCGCGGCGGATCTTTGACGTCCGCACGCCGGGCGCGCGTCTGCGGCTGAGCTTTGAGCGCCGGCGCCGGCGCTGGGTGCTCGAGGGCCGCGAAGCCGCGTGAGCGGACCGGTTGGCACGCTCGACGCGTGCGACAATCGAGCCCGTGGATGGCACGCACCATGAGGCTGGCGCGGACAGCCTGGCACGGCTGACGCTGCTCGACTTCTCTGAGCGGCTCGCCTCGGCCGACCCGGTACCGGGCGGGGGCAGCGCGTCGGCGGTGGCGGCCAGCCTCGCCGCCAGCCTGCTCGCGATGGTCGCCCGGCTGTCGCTCGACCGCCCGAAGTACGAGGCGTATCGCGAGACGAACGAGCGCGCGCTGGAGTTCGCCGATGCGTCTCGGCGGCGGCTGCTCGAGCTGGCCCAGGAGGATGCGCGCGCCTACGCTGGCTTCGTCGCTGCCCGCCGTCTCGCGAAGGAGACTGAAGCGGAACAGGCCACGCGCGAGCGCGCGACGAAGGACGCGGCGCGCCAGGCGGCCGAAGCTCCACTGGCCGCGCTGCGTGAGTGCGCGGCGCTGATGGACCACATCTCGTCGATCGCCGGCCGGAGCAACCTCAACGCGGCGAGCGACCTCGAGGTCGCGGCACGGCTGTGTGCCGCCGCCGCCCGCGGTGCTGCGGCGAACGTGCGCATCAACCTGCCCGCCGCCGCCGATGCCCGCTTCACCGGCGTCACCACGGCCGAGCTCGAGGGACTGCTCCACGGTATCGAGCGCGAGGTACTGCAGGTTTCGCAGCGCGTGGCGCGCGGCGTCCTGCGCGGCCCAGAGGACCGGTGACGGAAGCCCGCCTGCTGCACGGAGCGCCGCTCGCCGCCGAGCTGCGCCGCCACGTCAAGCGTGGGCTGGCCGACTTTCGTCGCCGCCACGGCTTCAGCCCGCTGCTCGCGGCGGTGATGGTCGGCCGCCAGCAGGCGGCCAGCGTTTACGTCCAGCAGATCCTGCGCAATTGCCGGCTGGTGGGCGTGCCGAGTCGCGTCGTCGAGCTGCCGCGTCGAACCACGGCCCACGAGCTGCGCCAGCAGCTGACGTTGCTCAACGCAGACCCGCTCGTTGCCGGCGTTATCGTCCAGATGCCGCTGCCGCGCCACATCCCGCTGGCCACCGTGACCGACACCATCCTGCCGGCAAAGGACATCGACGGCATCCATCCGCTCAACACCGGCCTCATGGCGCTCGGCTACGAGGGGTTCCTGCCCGCCTGTGCCGAGGCGGCGGTGCACATCCTCAAGCAGTCGGGCTACCAGCTCGAGGGCAGGCGGGCCGTTGTCGTCGGGCGCAGCAACGTCGTGGGCAAGCCCGTCCAGTTGCTGCTCATGCGCGAGCATTGCACCGTGACGGTGTGCCATCGCCGGACGCGGAACCTGCGGGCGGAGGTGAACGGGGCAGAAGTGGTGGTCACCGCCGCGGGCCACGCCGGCCTGGTAACCGGCGACATGCTCGCGCCGGGCGCACTCGTCGTCGACGTCGGCATCAACGTCGTCGCCGGCGGGATCGTGGGCGACGTGGAGTTCGAGAGTGCCCGCCAGGTGGCGGCGGCGATAACGCCCGTTCCTGGCGGGGTCGGGCCGGTCACGAACGCCGTGCTGCTCGAGCACCTGCTGCGCGCGGCGCGATGGCAGGTGAGCGGTCACCCCATCACGGCCGGCCACGGCCGCAAGCGACGGGCGGCCTGAAGCGCGCCGCAAACGTGAGCGGATGAAGTCGAGCCTCGAGATCGCGCGCGCGGCGCAGCTGCGCCCGATTGCCGAGCTTGCCGCCGAGCTTGGGCTGCGCGAGGACGAATACGACCTGTACGGGCGGTACAAGCTGAAGGTGCGCCGGCACGTTCTCGATCGCCTGGCCGACCGGCCCGACGGCCGCGAGATAGTGGTCACCGCGATCACCCCGACGCCGCTCGGCGAGGGCAAGACGACAACGACGATCGGCCTCGCCCAGGGCCTCAACCGAATCGGCGTCCATGCCGCGCCGACCATCCGCCAACCCAGCCTCGGTCCTGTCTTCGGGCTCAAGGGCGGGGCGGCCGGCGGCGGCTACAGCCAGGTCCTGCCGATGGAGGACATCAACCTGCACTTCACCGGAGACATGCATGCGGTCGCCGCCGCCCACAACCTGGCCGCGGCTTTCCTCGACAACCACCTCTTCCGTGGCAACGGCCTGGGCATCGATCCGGCGACGATCCGCTGGCCGCGCGTGCTCGACGTCAACGACCGTGCGCTGCGGCGGGTGATGATCGGGCTGGGTGAGACGCGCGACGTGCGTGAGTCGGAGTGGCAAATCACCGCAGCGTCGGAGGTGATGGCCATCCTCGCCCTGACGAGTGACATCCACGACCTGCGGACTCGGCTCGGGCGGGTGATCGTGGCCGAGAGCTACGAGGGCCAGCCGGTCACGCTCGACGATCTCCATGTTGCCGGCGCGATGACGGTGCTGCTGCGCGAGGCCCTGCGGCCGAACCTGGTACAGACGCTTGAGGGAGGGCCGGCGTTCATCCACACCGGGCCCTTCGCCAACATCGCCCACGGCAACTCGTCGGTCATCGCCGACCGGATCGCGCTCAAGCTGGTCGATGCCGTCGTCACGGAGTCGGGCTTTGGCTCTGACATGGGGTTCCAGAAGTTCGCCGACATCAAGTGCCGGCTGTCTGGGCTACGGCCGTCGGCGGCGGTCATCGTGGCAACGATCCGCGCGCTCAAGATGCACGGCGGGGTGGGCCACGTCGTGGCCGGGCAGCCGCTCGACCCGGCGCTTCAACAGGAGGACCCAGAGGGCGTTCGGCGCGGCTGCGCCAACCTCGTCCGCCATATAGAGATCGTCCGCGGCTACGGGGTGCCGGCGATCGTTGCGATCAACCACTTCCCCAGTGATCGCGAGTCGGAGCTGGCCGTCGTGCGTGAGGCCGCGCTCTCGGCCGGCGCGGGGGCAGCTGTCGTCGCCGACCACTTCACGCATGGCGGGACCGGGGCGGAGGAGCTCGCGCGGGCGGTGTGGAGCGCTGCCTGCGAAGACGGCAGCGACTTCCGCTTCCTGACCCCGACCGGCACCCCGCTGCGCGAACAGATCGAGGCGATCGCCAGCCGCGTCTACGGCGCCGACGGCGTCGATTTCTCGGGCGAGGCCGGCAAGCAGCTCCACGAGTTCGAGCGGCTGGGCTACGGAACGCTGCCGGTCTGCATGGCCAAGACTGCGCTCTCGCTCAGCCACGACCCGAAGCTGAAGGGCCGGCCGGCGCGGTTCCGCGTACCCATCCGCGACGCCCGTCTCTACGCCGGCGCCGGCTTCGTGACGGCTTACTGCGGCGACATGCTGATGATGCCCGGCCTGCCCTCGCGGCCATCGGGCGAGCAGGTCGACATCGACGACGCGGGCGAAACGGTCGGGCTCTTCTGAGGACGGGTCAGCCGAGCGCTGCCCACAGCGCGAGTACGACGATCAGCCCCGCGGCGACGCCTAGCAGGGCGTAGCCCCACATCGCCCAATCGACCGGGCCGAGACGCGCCTCGTCGTGGCCGTGCTCCTCATCGGCGTGGGCGAGCTCGGCGGCGGCGTGCTCGTCGGTCCCTCGAACGCCGACGGTGTGACTGCCAGCCGGCGCGGCTGCGCCGGGCGTTCCTTCCTTGCCCACCTCGCCCGGGCGCGGCTTCTCCGGCGTGTGCCCTTCCGGCGTCCCGCGCGGCGGTCGCGGCGGCAGTTCGTCGGTCACGGCAGCAGCTCCTCGGTCACCAGGCTGTCGGCGCTGAGGTCGGCAGGAATGCTCATCTCGGGCAGCGTTTGCATGAACTCCATCGAGCTGGTCCAGGCGGCGCGGTCGATCGCTCCCAGGCCATGCTGGTCAGTGTAGGCGCTCGTCCACATCTCGACGGTTGCCTCGAGGATGGCCAGCTGGGTGGCGCGATCGGCGCCCAGGTCGGGCACCTCGGCGATGGCGTCGGCGAGGCCGAGCTGGGGGTCGTCGATGATCTCGTCCATCGCGCGCAGCGTGGCGGCCACGAAGGCGCGGAGCGCATCGCGTTTGCCGGCCAGCGTCGTTTCGCCCACGGTCAGGCCGGGGCCGGGCAGCGGCGTCACCTCGTCGACGCGGAGCACGTTCGTGGCCACACCGTCGAGCGCGAGCTGCACCGGCTCGTTGTTGGCGAAGCCGGTCGCCGCATCGACCTGCCGCTCGCGCAGGCCGATCGCCTGCCCGAAATCCGGGTAGTCGTGGATGGTCAGGTCGTCGACCGAGAGCCCGGCCGAGGCGAGCAGCGCCTGGAGCATGATCCACGACGAGCCGAAGCGCCCGGGGATGCCGAGCGAACGACCGCGCAGGTCACCCGGCGAGCGGATGCCGCTGTCGGCGAGCGCGATGACCACGCTCGGGAACCGGGCGTAGACGGTGGCCGCGTAGCGGACGGGCACGCCCTGAGCGGCGGCCGCGATGACGCTGGTGCCATCGGCCATGCCGATGTCGACTGTGCCGCGGCCGAGCAGCGTGATCAACTGCGGGTCGATCTGGTGCTGGAAAGTGACCTCCAGCCCGGCCGCACGGTAGTAACCCTGCTGCTGCGCGCGATAGAACTGCGCGAACTGCACGCTCGGGATGTAGCCCAGGCCGACCGTCAGGCGCGTCGCCGGCGCGGCGGCCGTCGGCGACGCGGCCGGTATCGCTGTGCATCCGGCGGCGAGTGCACAGATGAGCAGAAGCGTGATCGCGCGCACCGGCTACCTCCAGCGCCCGACGAGCCTGCGCTCGACGAGCAGCACTGCCACGTACAGCGCTACGCCGATGGCGGCGATCGTGACCAGCGTGGCGAACATCAGCGGCGTGTCGAAAAGCGCACCGCGGGCGACGTTGATCAGCACGCCGAGGCCGCGATCGGCGCCCGCCCATTCGGCCACGATCGCCCCGATGACGGCGAGCGTGACGCCGACGCGCATGCCGCCGAGGATCGAGGGCAGTGCCGCCGGCAGCTCGAGGTGGCGAAAGACCTGCCAGCGGCTGGCGCGCAGGCTCCGTCCCAGCTCGAGCAGTCGCGCGTCGACCGAGCGGATGCCGACCATCGTCGCCACGGCCAGCGGAAAGAAGACGATCAGGGCGCAGATCAGCACCTTCGACGTCAGGCCGGTGCCGAACCAAAGCACCAGCAGCGGAGCCAGGGCGAGGATCGGCGTCGCCTGTGCTGCCACGAGGTAGGGCGACAGCAGCTTCTCGGCCAGCGCCGATCGCGCGAGCAGGTAACCGAGCAACAGCGCCAGCGCCGCGCCGACGAGGAAGCCGACGGCGATCTCCGACACCGTCGCCGTGAAGTGCGGAGCCATCGTGCCCTGGGCCCAGGCCCGGATCAGCCGGTCGGCCACGACGTCAGGTGCGGGCAGCAGGTACGGCGGGTAGCCGCCCGTCACGACGAGCAGCTTCCAGCCGACCACGAAGGCGGTCGCGGCGGCCGCGATGGGCACGCCGTCGCGCACCAGCCGCGTCATTGGCCGCGCCGGAAGGGGTCGAACCAGGCCGGCGAGCCGAGCTGGTCGACGACGTCGCGGACGGGCGCGGCGAGCGCCTCTTCGGCGGCATACGCCTCCCGAGTTCCGGCGAGGTGCGCGCGGATGCGGGCAGCGGTGCGCGAGTAGGCGGCGCCGTCGAGAGCGTCGGCGCGGCGCGGACGGGGCAGCGGGACGGCGATGTCGGCGACTACCCGTCCCGGCCGTGGCGATAGCACGATGACGCGGTCGGCGACGAAGACCGCTTCGGCGATGCTGTGCGTGACCAGCAGGATCGTCGTCGCCGTCCTCTGCCACACGTCAAGCAGCTCGGCGTTGAAGCGCTCGCGCGTCAGCGCGTCGAGGGCGCTGAACGGCTCGTCGAGCAGCAGCACCGACGGCTGGCGAGCGAGAGCGCGGGCAATGGCGGCGCGCTGGCGCATGCCGCCCGAGAGCTGCTGTGGATAGGACTCGGCGAAGCGCCCTATGCCGACCAGCTCGAGCAGCTCCATGGCGCGTCGGCGACGCTCTGCGGCCGGCATGCCGAGCAGCTCGAGCGGGAACGCAACGTTGTCGAGCGTCGAGCGCCAGGGCAGGAGCCGCGGCTCCTGGAAGACGAAGCCAACCCGCGGGTCAGCCTCGGCGACGGGGGTGCCGCCGATGCGCACGACGCCCACGTCAGGTGGCAACAGGCCGGCCAGGATGCGCAGCAGGGTGCTCTTGCCCGAGCCGTTGGGGCCGACGATCGCCGCCACCTCGCGCTCGCCGAGGGCGAGCGACACGGATTCGAGCACCGCCAAGCGGTCCCCGCCGAGGGAGAAGCTGCGCGCTACGTCGTGTACCTCGATGCCGGCCAGCTCGACCTTCCTTTCCGTCTCCCCGTCGGGGCGCGGTCGGGCGGGCGGCAGCAGGTGGCGCCGGCGGTGCCCGCCTCCCTTCTCCCATCCGGACTCTGACCGTCGGCTCCCTGCCAGGGATCCACCTTCGCCGGACGTGGCTGCGTGCCCTCGTTCCGGCTCCGGGTCGTGGGCTGGCGGGGCGGACATTCGCCGCTCGCGCCGACCACCGGTCGGGAATTTCACCCAACCCCGAAGGAAAGGCGTGTATTGGTGCCTGTTGCGCGAGAGAATACCGCAGCGCCGGCGCGGAACCGGCGATGACCATTCGTCGTCAGGAGAGCCAATGAAACGCGGGCCGGTCCTTGCTGCCTCCCTTCTTCTCTGCTTCAGCGCCCTCTTCGTCCAGGCCGTCGCGCTGCCGTGGCCCGTCCGCGCCTGCAGCTGCATGCCCAACCCGCCGGGCATGGCGGAGTTAGCAGCCGAAGGCGGGCTGACGGTCGTCGCCGGCACTGTCGGCCGGGCGCTGCCCGACCGCACACCGGTCAGCGTCGATACGTGGTTCCACGGCGACGCGCCGTCCGACGTCGTCTGGGTCAGCGGCGGCAGCCAGCAGATGACCTCGTGCGATCCGGTGATGACGGCCGGCGAGCGCCGCCTGCTCGTCCTCCACGGAGAGCCCGGCCAGCTCTACTCCTCGAACCCGTGCGTGACCAGCGGCGTGATCGGGACGGCGAACGGTGACGCGGCGCTGGCCGAGGCGGCTGCCGTTTTCGGTACAGGGATTGCGCCACCGACCGCCGAACCGGAGCCGACGCCGCAGGCACCGCCGACGCCGGCGGCGCCGGCAGGCGATGGCCTGCTGTGGGTGGCAGCCGCCGTTGGTGCGGCGTCGCTACTCTTCTTCAGCGCCGTCGTGCTCGCCCGACGTCGAGAGCCTCGCTGACGGAGCTGCGCTGACCGCAGGGGGGCTGACCGCCGGCGCTCGGCTGAACGCCCGCCGGCGGGCGGTTATCGTGAGCGGGTGCTGACCCTGCTGCTCACCCGTCATGGCCACACCGATCGCTCGGAGCCCGAGCAGTACCTCGGCCAGCACATCGAAGCGGCGCTGACCGAGCGCGGGCGCGAAGATGCGCGCCGGTTGGCGGCCCGGCTCGAGGACGTGCCGATCGAGCGCGTTCTGAGCAGCCCGTTGGAGCGAGCGCGAGAGACGGCAGCGCTCGTCTGCCGCGGCATGCCGGTCGAAGAGGATGCGCGGCTGGCCGAACTCGATTACGGCGCGTGGGAAGGCCTGACCGTCGACGAGATCGAGCGCCGTTTTCCCGGCGAACGGGAGCTATACAACGCCGACCCAGGCTCTCACCATGTTGGCGGCGGCGAGAGCGGGCGCCAGGTCGCGCGCCGGCTGGCGCCGCTGATCGCCGAGCTCGTCGAGTGGGCCGAGGCCGGCGGCGGCCGCACGTGTCTGATCGTAGGCCACTCGTCGGTCAACCGGGTCCTGCTCGCGGCGTCCCTCGGCGTCCCGCTGGCCGACTACCGGCGCCGCTTCAAACAGGATTGGCTGAACCTGACCGTGCTCCACTGGCCCGACCGTGAATCCGGGCCGCTGTTGCTGCTGGCCAATGACGTCGCTCACCTGCGCGGCTTCAGCGGCGCGACGTGGGAGCCGTGAACCGGCCGGGCCGGGAGGCCTGACCCATCCTCGCCGCCGATGCCTGAGCCCCTCGAGCTGACCGGCCGCGACCTGCGCCTGGCCGACGTCGAGGACGTCGCGCGCGGCCGCCGGGAGGCGCGGCTGGCTGAGTCGGCCGCCCAGTCGATGGTGGCCAGCCGGGCTGTGATCGAGGAGCTGGTGGCCGAAGGCGCGACGGTATACGGCGTGACGACCGGCTTCGGCAACCTTGCCGACCGCCACATTCCGCCCGCCGACAGCCGCCGCCTGCAGCAGAACCTGCTGATGAGCCACGCCTGTGGCGTTGGCCCGCCCCACGACCGGATGACGGTCCGGGCGATGCTCCTGCTGCGCGCCAACACCCTGGCCGGCGGCTACAGCGGGTGCCGCCCGCTGATCGTGGAGCGGCTGCTCGACTTCCTGCGCCTCGGTCTTCACCCCGAGGTGCCCGAGCAGGGCTCGGTCGGTGCGTCAGGCGACCTCGCGCCGCTTGCTCACCTGGCGCTGCCGCTGATCGGCCGCGGCCGGGCCGAGGTCGACGGAGAGTGGCTCGATGGCGCGGCGGCGTTGCGCCGCCACGGGCTTGCCCCGCTGACGCTCGAGGCGAAAGAGGGCCTGGCGCTGCTCAACGGCACCCAGCAGATGACGGCGATCGGCGTGCTCGCGCTGCTCGACGCGGAGCGCCTGCTCGGGACGGCGAGCGTCGCGGCGGCGATGTCGCTCGAAGCTCTGCTGGGGACCGACGTCGCCTACTCCGCCGACTACCAGGCGGCACGGCCCCACCGCGGTCAGGCGCGCGTTGCGGCCGAACTGCGCCACCTACTGCGCGACTCGGCCCTGCAGCGATCCCATCACCGGCTGCCGCACAAGGTGCAGGATCCCTACTCGATCCGCTGCGTGCCGCAGGTCCATGGCGCGGCCGCCGACGCGCTGGCCTACGTCCGCGGCGTGCTCGAGATCGAGGTCAACGCAGCCACCGACAACCCGCTCATCTTCGCCGGCGGCGCCGACGTCGATGCGCGCACCCAGGCCACCGGCGGCGGGCGGGTCGTATCAGGCGGCAACTTTCACGGTCAGCCCGTGGCGTTGGCGATGGACCTGCTGGCGCTCGCGATCACCGACGTCGCGTCGATAAGCGAGCGCCGCATTGCCCAGCTGGTCGACCCGCGCGGCTCGGGGCTGCCCCCCTTCCTCGCCGCAGAGCCGGGCCTGAACAGCGGCATGATGCTCTACCAGTACAGCGCGGCGGCGCTGGTCGCCGAATCGAAGGTGCTGACCCACCCGGCATCGGTCGACTCGATCCCAACCAGCGCCAACCAGGAGGACCATGTGTCGATGGGGCCGATCGCCGCTCGGCACGCACGCGACGTCGTGCGCAACGCCGAGCGCGTGCTTGCGCTCGAGCTGCTGTGCGCCGCGCAGGGCCTCGACTTTCGGCTCGGCGGCGGCCATCGGCCGGGTGCCGGCGTCGACGCCGCGTATCGTTTCCTGCGCGAGCGGATCCCGCATCTCGAGACCGACCGCGAGCCGGGCCCGGACATCGATGCCGCGCTCGAGCTGGTTCACGGCGCACACCTCCTCGAGCTGCTGCCCGACTAGACTCGCCGGCAATGGACGGGCAGGTAACGATCGTCGACGTGACCGATACCGACAGCTTCAGCCTTATCCCGCCCTGCGCCGACCGGCGCTTCGACCATCGCACCTGCGACTACTGGGAGGACGCCGAGCGGGGGTCGAAGGCCCACCGTCCCGGCTGGCTCGAGCCGTCGCGGCCGCCGCAGCCGTCGACTCGCCCGACGCCGGCCGACAACCCCTTTGCTCGGCCGGCCCAGCCGGCCGCCGACAACCCGTTCGCGCCGACCGCCCGCGCGACGCTGCCCGACGCTTTCGCCGACGACGACCTGTTCGCCACGCCGCTCGACAA
>JALYGJ010000095.1 GCA_030777155.1 Chloroflexota bacterium
CACCTGCGTGGCGTCGAGGCGGTCGAGCCACTCGGCTGACGTGGCAGCGGCGAAGCGCTCGGCGAGGAGCGGCCGCAGAGCCGCGCGGTGCCGAACCCGGCGGTCGTTGTCGGCGAAGCGGGGATCGCCGGCGAGCTCGGGCACATCGAGCGCCGCGCAAAGCCGCGGCCACTGCCGCTCGCTGCCGACCGCCACCGCGATCTGGCCGTCGCGCGTGGCGAACGTCTCGTACGGGACGATGTTCGGGTGCGCGTTGCCCAGGCGGCCGGGCGGACTGGCGCTGGCGAACGCGTTCTGGGCCTGGTTGATCAGGAGGGCCAGCGTCGACTCGAGGAGTGACACGTCGATGCGCTGACCCCGCCCGTCGCGCAGCGCAGCCAGCAGGCCGATCGCCCCGAACAGACCGGTGACGATGTCGGTGATGGCGACGCCGACCTTTGTCGGTTGGCCACCCTCCTCGTCGGGGAAACCGGTGATCGACATCAGCCCGCCGGCGGCCTGCGCGATGAAGTCGTAGCCCGGACGAGCGGCGTCCGGGCCGGCTGGTCCGAAGCCGCTGATCGCGAGGTGGACGAGATGCGGGTTGAGCCGGCCGAGTGTCGGCTCGTCGAAGCCCAGGCGGGCGAGTCCACCCGGCCGAAAGTTCTCGACCAGCGCGTCGGAACGCGCGAGCAGCCGGCCCAGAACCTCGCGTCCCCGCGGCTGCCGAACGTCGAGGCGCAGGCTGCGCTTGTTGCGGTTGACGGACAGGAAGTAAGCGGCGATGCGCTGCTCGCCCTCCCCGACCCACGGTGGCCCGTAACCGCGCGTCGCATCGCCCTCCGGTGGCTCGACCTTGATGACGTCCGCGCCGAGGTCGGCGAGCACCATCGTGCAGTACGGTCCGGCAAGCACGGTCGACAGCTCGCAGATGCGGATCCCGCGCAGTGGACCGGCCGCGACGTGCGCCACCGGGTGATCGTAAGCGCAACGGCGCACCGATAATCGCCGGGGTTGATCTACTTCGAGCTGCTGGTCTTCGTCGCCGCAATCTTCGCCGGCGCGTTCGGCGCACTGGCCGGCATCGGCGGCGGCCTGATCATCGTGCCGCTGCTGACGATCGCTCTGGGCGTGGACATCAAGCTGGCCATCGCGGCCAGCCTGCTGGGTGTCATCGCCGTGTCGACCGGCGCTGCCGCGTCGTTCCTGGGCAGCGGCCTGGCCGACCGGCGCCTCGGCCTGACGCTGCTGCTGGCGACGGCGGCGGGCGGCATCCTCGGTGGCTACACCGCGGCGCTGCTGGACGATCGGCTGCTCAGCGCGATCTTCGCCGCCGTCCTCGTCCTCGTCGCCGTACAGATGGTGCGCGGCCGGCGCCGGCCGGCGGCGGCGATCGTCGGCCTGCCCAGCGGGCTCGAGTTCGAATCGAGCTACGTCGAGCCGACGACCGGCGAGCAGGTCGACTACCGAGTGCGCCGGGTTGGCCTCGGTGCCGGGGCTTCAGTCCTCGCCGGCGCGCTGTCAGGACTGCTCGGCGTGGGCGGTGGCGTCGTAAACGTCCCGACGATGAACGTGGTGATGGGCGTGCCGATCCGCGTCGCGCTGACGACCAGCACGTACATGCTGGGCGCGACCGCCGCGGCGAGCGCGGTGATCTACTACAGCCGCGGGCTGATCGACCCGTTGCTGGCCGCGCCGGTCGTGGTCGGCGTCTTCATCGGTGCGCGCCAGGGAGCGCGAATCGCGTATCGCATCGCGCAGCCGGTGCTGCAGGTGGCGTTCGTCGCGGTGGCGCTCTTCTTCGCGCTGCAGATGCTGCTGCGCGCGCTCTCGGCATGAGCGCGACGTCGCGCCCGCCGGCCGGGAAGCCGCGGCCGCCGGCCGGGCTGACCGCGCGCGTGCTGACTGCCGGGACCTTGGTTTCGGCGCTGTGCTTCGTCGCCGGGCTGGGGCTGAGTCTTGCCGGTAGCGACGCTCGGACGGGCGACCCGCTGCGCCTCGACCTCGTCTTGGCGTCGGCGCTCGCCATCGAGCCATGGGGGTGGTCGACGCTGGGTGTGCTCGCGCTGCTTGCCACGCCGGCGGTGGGGCTGGTCGTCTCGGCGGTCGAGCTGCGCACGGTCGAGCCGCGGACGGCGCTGCTGGCGCTTGGTGTCCTCGGCATCCTCGTCCTCGCTGTCGCCATCGCGCTGGCGGCGGCCTGAAAGACGCCGAACACGCGGGCACGGCCCGAGGAGGGGGCCCGGGCCGTGCCACTCGATGCGGTAGCGCCCCGTCACCAGACGCTTCGCACGTGAGATTTTCTCTTGGTGGCCGCCGCCGTAGCAGCGACATCGGGAACTCTATGGGTTGCCCCCTGCGCAACCCATTGCCTCAGCGACTGAAACCTTGCAGCTGCATATCTGCGCCCGCCTCGACGCGAGCCATCAGCGCCCTTTCGGCGAGCCCCAGCGGCATTCGGCCGCTGCTCGCCAGGGTGTCGTGGAAGGCGCGCAGAAGTCGCACGTCGACGCGCGCCGGCGGAGTGTCCCCGGCGCCGCGGGCGGCCAGGTACCGGTCGCGCATGCGCAGGATCTCGAGGCAGCCCGTCAGGTACGCCGAAGCCTGTGTCGGCCAGGCGCAGTAGCGGCCGACCTCTGCCCGCGCCGTCGGCTCGGGTAGCGGCACTTTCGTGGTCATGAACGTGACGGCCTCGTCGAAGGTCATCTCGCCGAGGTGGAGGCTGGTGTCGACGACGATGCGCGCCGCGCGAAAGATCGTTGCTTCGAGGTGGTAGAGCTCGTGGAGTGGCTCGGTGAAGAAGCCACGCTCGCGCATCACGCGCTCGGCGTAGAGCGCCCACCCCTCGCTGAAGTAGGGCGTGCCGAAGACCTTGCGCAGGCGACGCGAGTGGACCTTGTTCATCGTCAGGTGCCAGTGGTGGCCCGGATAGGCCTCGTGGACGGCGGTGGTCGGGATGCCGCCGTAGCTGTTCGCCGCCAGCCGCTTCTGGACCTCTTCGGGTGGCGTTCCGTCGGGCGCGAACGGCACGAAGAAGTGGCCGAGCACGGTGTCCGCGAACATCGCCGGCGCGACATAGCTGGCCACGCCGAGGATCGGCCGCTGGAAGACAGGCGAGGGCTCGACCGAGCACCGCTCGCCGGCGGGCAGCGTGACGAGGCCGGTTCGGATCACGAAGTCACGGGCGCGGCCGGTCCAGTCAGCGTAGCCCTGTCGCATCCGCTCCTCGGTCGGTGGATGATCGTTGTTGGCCTCCTCGATCAGCGCCCGCCAGTCGTCGCTACCCGAGATCCGCTGCGCCAGCTCGCGCATCTCGCCGTCGAGGCGGTCGTACTCGGCCTGCCCCATCGCGCGCAGCGATCGCGCGTCGAACGTCAGGCTCTCGCGCTCACGTAACAGGTCCGTGTAGCGCTGCTCGCCGAGCTGCCAGCTGCCCGTCGCCGCGCCGCGCAGGCCCTCGAGGAAGCGCACCCAATCCTCGAGCGCTTCGGCCGCCGCCGCTCCCGCCTGCTCCAGCCGCCGGCGCGGGCCTGTCGCCTCGATCTCGGCCGGCAGCAGTTCGCGGAGGTAGCGGATCCCGCCGCGGGCCGAGCCGATGGCGCGCTCGACGATCACCGGATGGGCGAGCAGCGGATCGAGGTTCGATCGGCCCTGCTCGAGCGCGCGCGGCGTTTCGGCCAGCCGAGCGAGCGCTGCCTCGGCGAGCTCGCTCTCGGGCCGGAGTCGGTGGAGGAAGAGGTTGAAGATGCCGTTGACGAGCGGCGTCGAGTAGGTGAGCGGCTCGCGCCGCCAGTTCTGCCAGTCGGCGAGGATCAGTCGACCACGCAGGACGGACATGGCCAGGTCGCGATCCGTCCGTTCGTCGGGATCGAGCGCGTCGTCGGGGACGCCGGCGAAACGATCGAGCCACGTGGCGGCCGCGGCGTCGCGCCGCTCGAAGGCGGATGCCGATAGGTCGTCGAGCCGGCTGTCGTACGCAGTCAGCCCGAGCGAGCTTGCCAGCGTGGGCGATGTCTCGAACTCGTCGGCCAGGAAATCGTCGATCAGTCGCGAGATCTCGCTCATCTATCTCCTCAGCTGCTCATCACGTGGTGGCGCGGAAGCGCGGCGAACGATCGTCGACCAGCAGGTCCGCGAACGACGACCAGGACTTGCCGTACTCCCACCAGCCGCTGACCCACGGCTTCACGAACGTGTCGTTGCGGCCATAGGCGAGCGGGATGACGGCCGTCTCCTCGGCCACGGCCAGCCGGTCGGCCTGGTGGAACAGCTCAAGCCGCTGGCGGACATCGCGCTCGAGGCGGGCGCGCTCTATCAGGGAGTCGAATTCCGGGTTGGCGTAGCGGCCGACGTTGTCCTTGGCCGCAGAGTGGAGCAGCAGGCGCAGGAAGTACTCGGGATCGGGATAGCCCGGAAACCAGCCGCCGAGGATGACGGGCATGTCGATGTCGGGCGGTCGGCCAGCGATGCGGAGGGCCTCGCGATACTCCTCGCGCGAGGTCTCTACCAGCTGGACGGAGAGGTCCAGCACGCTCCGCCACGTCTGGGCAAGGATCTTGGCCAGTGCCGGCTGGTAGGACCCCGTGACGCTGAGCATCTCGATCTCAGGTGCCTCACCGGTGCGTGCGAGCAGTTGACGTGCCAGCTCCGGATCGAAGCGCGGGGCGATATCGGGGGTGTGACCATGGAGCGCCGGCGGCACCAAACCTCCACGGGCGATGAACGTGTGGCTGGGCAGCACCTTCTCGATCGCGTCACGGTCGACGGCGTGGGCCAAGGCGAGCCGTACCTCCCGTCGGTCGAAAGGTGAGAGAGCCGGTCTGAAAGCGACGTACATGGTGTAGGCCGCCGGTGCCGGCACGAGGTCCGCGCCGGCAGCGGACATCAGCTCCGGCTCGTCGAGGTGACCACGAGCGATGATCATGTCGAGCGCGCCGCGACGGTACGCATTGCCGGCTTCGGCAAGATCCCAGGCGCTGAGCTCGACACGCGCGACGTTCCCGCGCCGCGGGCCACCCGACTCGGGACGGCGCACGAGTATCACGTGCCGGGGACTCCACTCTGTGCGCCGGAACGCGCCGCTGACCACCTGGCGTGCGGGATCAACCCACTCATCCCCGGCGCGCTCGATGGCGTGCCGCGGCTGGGGCGCGGCATCGGCGCGGTTGACGACGTTCATGAAGTACGGCGCGGGGGCATTGAGGCGGAACTCGACGTGCCGCTCGTCGAGCGCGCGGACGCCCACGCGATCGACGTCGTCGTGCTTGCCGAGGTAGTAAGCCTGGGCCTCCTCGAGCACGAAGTAGATTGCGACCGAGGCGCCCGGCCGCCGCCGGTCGAGCATGCGCTTGACGCCATACTCGACGTCGCCGGCGGTGATCGGGACGCCGTCCGACCAGGCGACGCCCGCGCGCAGACGAAAGACGTAACGCAGGCCGTCGTCGGAGATGGTCCAGTGCTCGGCCAACGACGGCACGATCGTCCGCTCCGGCCAGGCCTCCACGAGGCGATCGAGGAGAGCCATCTGGAGCTGGATGTTCTGGAGGAAGTGCGAGCGCGGTGGATCGGCCTCGAACGGCGGGCCGTCGGTGGCAATTGCCAAAGTCGCCGTCGGAGGCGCAGCGGATGACGGTGGCTCCCACAGCGCGAACGCCTCCTGATACGCCTGGTTGGCCTCAGCGAAGCGCAGATCGAAGTGGAGGGCAAGGGCCAGCTTGAAGAGAACCAGCGCCATCTCCTGACGCTCGCCGCGCCGCTCGAGGATGGAGAGCAACGAGCGGTAATGGCCGATCGACTCGTCCAGCGCGTGCTCGGCCCGCGCCCGGTCACCGGCCAGACCGAGGTACCTCGCAGCTCGCTCCTCGTCACGCGCGGCGAGCCAGTGCCTGGCGAGCAGGCCCGCCACCTCGCCCGTGTCGTGCGCATAGCGCTCCTCCAGCCAGCCGGCCGCGCGGCGGTGGAGATCGACGCGCTCGACATCGACCAGGCCGCCATAGGCCGCCTCCTGAATCAGCGCGTGCTTGAACTGGAACTCGGGCCGCGGCCATCGCCGCGCCTCGCGCAGCAGGTCGAGCCGCTGGAGCTCGCGCAGCGCGTCGGCGATGTTGACCGTGCCGTTGGCAACTCCTTCGAGCAGTGGCCGGTCGAAGCTTCGGCCGAGCACGGCGGCCGCGCGAACGACCTCCCGCGTCGGCGGTGCCAGGCGATCGAGGCGAGCGTTGATGACCTGGCCGACGGTTGGTGGCACCTCGACCGTCAGGTCGTGGTCGAAGCGCCATCCTCCGTCGGCCTGGACGAGAGCACCGGAGTCGGCCATCGAGCGGACGAGTTCCTCGAGGAAGAACGGGTTTCCCTCGGCCGTCGACAGCAGCCGCTGCGCCACGGCCGGCGGCAGCGTGTCACGGCCCACCAGGCCGGCCAGCAGCTCCTCCTCGGCCGCGCCGGGGAGGGCCTGCAGATCGATGGTAAGCGTGCGGTGGGGGAACTCCCGGGTGGCCACCTCGCGGAGATCCCACGAGGCGTGGTCACGCTCCGCGCGGTGGGTCAGCAGGAGGAGCACGGCAACGTCCTCGCTCAACCCGAGCAGGCGTTCGATCAGCCCGATCGATGTCGGGTCGGCCCAGTGAAGGTCCTCCAGCACGACCACCAGCGGCCTGTCGGCGGCCATCCGCGACAGCAGCTCACCGATCACCTCCCACGTCCGGTACTGGCGCGCCTCGGGCGACTGCTCGGCCAGGCGCGCGCGGGCGTCGGGCTCCAGGTCCAGGTCGAGCAGGCTTGCGAGATACGGGTACGCGTCGAGGGCATGGCCCGCGTACAGCTCGTCCACCCGCCGGCGGAGGGCGATGCGGGTGCGCAGCTCGGGCTCATCGGTCGACACGCCGAGCCAGTCGCGCAGCAGGTCCCGGAACGGCCAGTAGGGCAGCGACTCGCCGTAGGACAGGCAGCGGCCCTCGATCCAGGTGGCGCCTCCGGCGAGTGAGCGCTCGACGTGCTGATGCAGCTCAGCTACCAGGCGGCTTTTGCCGATGCCCGGCTCGCCCGTGACGACGACGATCGCGCCCGAGCCGGCGGCCAGGCCGGCGGCCGCCTCTTCCAGGCGGCCCATCTCGCTCTCGCGGCCGACCAGTGGCGCCTGCACCGTCGCCACGCGTGACGAGCGGCCTCTCGCCGCCGGGCCCTACGCTGCGTAGGCGGTGACCGGCACCGCCTTGCCCTTCAGCTCGAGCTGTCTGGGAGCGGACCAGTCGAACTGCTCGCCCACCAGCCGGCGCGTGCTGTCGAGGACGAGCACCTGACCTGGCGCGGCGGCAGACTGCAGCCGCGCAGCGACGTTGACCGTGTCGCCGAAGGCCGCGTATTCCGTCCTTGCTCCCGCGCCGACCATGCCCACGACGACCGGGCCCGTCGCTACCCCGACCCGTGCCGCGAGACCCTCGATCCCCCAGCTCCTGGCGACCTCGCGGCCGTACGACTCCAGCTCACGCGCGATACGCAGGGCGGCGAGCACGGCACGCTCGGGGTCGTCCTCGTGGGCGACCGGCGCACCGAAGAGAGCCAGGCAGCCGTCGCCGGCGAGGTCCTTGACAGTGCCGCCGAACGACTCGACCGCGCGCACCATGTGGCCGACGGCGTCACCGACGACCAGGCGCACCTCCTCCGGATCGAGCCGCTCGGCCAGCGCCGTCGAGCCGGCAAGATCGGCGAAGACGACCGTGACGGTGCGTCGCTCGTCGCGAATATCCTCCATCAGCCCCCGATGCTACGTCACGGCGCCCTTCGGTCGAAGAACCGACAGCGCGGCGCGATCGCGCAGCGTGCGCACGCCGGTCGGCGGGCAAAGCACGTGCGCCGGCCGTGAGTGATCAGGTTGACGTGCGCCTCGTAGACCTGGTCGGCTTCGAGCAGTGCCTGCAGGTAGTCGTGCGCCTGCAGGGCGGTCGCCTTCGGTGGGACCAGGCCGATGCGCTTGCTAACGCGTTCGACATGCCGATCGACGGGCATCAGCGGCATGCCGAAGCTGAACAGCAGGACGACCGACGCCGTTTTGCGACCGATGCCCGGAATGCCGGTCAGCCAGGCGAGGGCGTCGGCCGGCGCGAGAGTGCCCAGGAACTCGAGCGAGTAGTCGCCGCGCTCCTCGCGGATGCGGGCGAGTGCCGCCTGGATCCGCGGCGCCTTCTGCGGTGCGAGGCCGCCGGGGCGGATGACGTCGACGAGCTCGGCCAGCGGCGCGTGCTCGACGGCGGCCCAGTCGGGCGGCGCGGCATAACGGATGCCCGCTCCGCCCCAGCCCGGTCGTGTGACCCGGCCGCCTTCATCGGGCGGGCCGGTCGACGGCCAGCGTGCGCGCAGCGCGTCGAACGCCCGCTCGGCGTTGATGTCGGCGCTGTTCTGCGAAAGGATCGTCAGGATCAGCTCACTGGTCGGCTCGTGGACGCGCTGCCAAGCCGGGTGCCCGTACATGCCGGCGAGGGCGGCGAGGGTGTCGTCGACGAGCCGCGGACGCGTGCGCACGAGGCGGCGCGTCCAGGCGCGCACCGGGTCGACCGGGCGGCGCCTCCTGCTGCTCGCGGTGCGACGCGCCGGCGCTCCTGTCATCTACCGGGAACGAGGCCGATCAGCCGGGCGACGCGTTCGGCAGCACGGGCGACCGGCGCCGGCCCGGCGTTCATCGCCTCCTCCACGGCCATCGGCCGCTCGACGACCGGCACCACCACCGCCCGCTCGGCGGCAAGTGCCTCGATCCCGTCGGGCAGCACGCCACCGCCGAAACAGATGCACGGCACGCCCGCCTGGCGCGCCCGCCGCGCCACCCCCTGGGCCGTCTTGCCGAAGGCGGTCTGGCCGTCGACGCGGCCCTCGCCGGTCAGCACGATGTCCGTTGCCACCAGCGCGTCGGCGAAGCCGGCCAGCTCCATCACGACCTCGACCCCGGGAC
>JALYGJ010000096.1 GCA_030777155.1 Chloroflexota bacterium
TCGGTGACCTTCGCCGGGTCCTACCGCCGCCGTCGCCAGACGGTCGCTGACATCGACGTCCTCGTCGAGACGGACCGCCCGGCCGAGGTGATCGAGCACCTGCATCGCTCGCCGTGGGTCGAACGCGTCGGCGGCCACGGTGGTCGGAGCGGCGGCGCGACGCGCACGACGGTCCAGCTCATGCGTGGCCCGCAGCTGGACCTGCTGACGATGCCGACCGGTGTCGGCGGCACCTACCTCGTCCACTTCACCGGCTCGGCCGAGCACAACGTTCGGCTACGCGAGATCGCGCGCGACCGCGGCTGGAGCCTCTCCGAGCACGGCTTCACGCGCCTGGGCGCCGATGGCGAGCCGCTCACCGACGCAGCTGCCGAACGGCGTACCTTTGGCACCGAGGAGGAGGTGTACGCCTTCCTCGGCCTACCCTTCATCCCGCCCGAGCTGCGCGAGGATCGCGGCGAGATCGAGGCGGCCCTCGCCGGCCGGCTGCCGCACATCGTCGAGCGCGCCGACCTGCGTGGCGACTGCCACACTCACAGTGACTGGTCGGACGGGCATTACACGATCGAGAAGATGGCTTCCGAAGCGATCCGGCGCGGGCTGGCCTACCAGGTCCTCACCGACCACACGCAGAGCCTGACGATTGCACGCGGCCTCACGCCGCAGCGCGTGGAGGAGCAGCGGCGCGTGATCGGCGAGCTGAACGAGGCGCTGGCGGGCAAAGGCGCCGACTTCCGGCTGCTGCACGGCTGCGAGCTGGAGATCCGGGTCGACGGGCGGCTCGACTACGACGACGCCCTGCTCGCCCGCTTCGACGTCGTGGTGGCGTCGCTCCACGTCGGCCGTCGGCAGCCACGCGCCCAGCTCATGGCGCGCTACCGGACGGCGCTGCGCAACCCGCACGTCGACATCATCGCCCACCCATCGGGGCGCAAAATCGGCCTGCGCGACGATCTCGACCTCGACTGGGATGCCTTCTACCGCGAGGCAGCCGAGACCGGCACGGTCCTCGAGCTCAACGGCTCGGATGAGCGGCTCGACCTCGACGACCGCCGCGCACGTGCGGCCAAAGACGCCGGCTGCCGCTTCGTCGTCGACTCGGACGCGCACTACCTGCATGAGTTCGACAACCTCGACTGGGGCGTCTCGCAGGCCCGCCGCGCCTGGCTCGAGCCGGCCGACGTGCTGAACACGCTTCCGCTCGACGAATTCACCGCTGCCGTGAGAGCCAAAGGCGAAACGGTGTCGTAGGTCGAGTCTGCCGTCCGACGGGACCAGCTACCGCTGCGCGGTGGCCGTGCGGCTGGCCGGCATTCGCGCCGTGCGACGGCACAGCCAGCCCGGTTTCGGCCCGTCAGCGGCGGCCGAGCGCTCTCCGTTGATCGGTAGTGCCGCCGCACCGCACGATTGCCTGGCCAACGCCACCCACGGCAGGCTTCGGTGGTCTGTGCCCACTCGTGGCCGCGCTACAGCCCGAGCACGATCCTGGCCACGAGGAAGTAGACGACGAGGCCCGCCGCGTCGATGAGTGCGGTGATGAGCGGGACGCTCATGACTGCCGGGTCGACGCCGATGCGCTTGGCGACGAGTGGCAGCGTCGAGCCCAGCACTGAAGCCATGGTGCACGCGATGACGAGCGTGATCGATACGACAGCTCCGATCCCGGCATCCGTGAAGAGCGCGATCGGCGCGAACGCGATCGCGGCGAGCACGGCGCCGAGGAGCAAGCCGGCCACGCTCTCGCGGCTGACGACCGATAGGAGGTCCGCTATGCGCACCTCTCCGATGGCCAGCGCACGGGTGACGGTGGTGGCCGACTGCGCGCCGGTGTTGCCGGCGGTGCCGATGACGAGCGGGACGAAGAACGCCAGGGCCACCGCCGTCGCCAGCGTCGCCTCGAACACCGACAACACGTTGACGGTTATGGCGCCTGCGGCGAGGAACACGAGGAGCCAGATCATCCGGCTGCGCGCCAGCTGGAGGATCGAAACCGACAGGTAGGGGTGGGGGAGTGGCTCGGCGCCGCCGGCACGGGCCGCGTCCTCGGTCTGCTCCTCTTCGATGATGCGCATCGCGTCATCGACGGTGACGATGCCGACGAGCCGGTCCTCGCGGTCGACGATCGGCAGCGCGAGCAGGTCAGCCTCCTGCATCAGGCGCGCGACGTTCTCCTGGTCGTCGTCGACGTAGGCCTTGTAGACGTCGGTATCCATGAGGTCGCCCACGGTCGCGTCGGGATCGGCCAGCACCAGGTCGCGCAGCCCGAGCGCGCCCACCAGCCGGCGCCGCTCGTCGGTCACCGGCAGGGCGTAGATCGTCTCCGCCGAGCCGCCCAGCCGGCGCAGCCTGGCGAGCGCCTCGGACACGGTCTGGTTGGCGCGCAGGTTGGCAACCTCCGGCGACATCACACGCCCGGCCGAGTTCTCGGGATAGCCGAGCAGCCGCGCGGTCAGCGTGCGCTCGTGCGGGCTCAGACCGGCGAGCAGGCGCTTGGCGACCTTCGCCGGCATCTCGTCGACGAGCCGGGCGCGGTCATCCGGATCCATGTCCTCGAACAGCTGGCGGACACTCGCCTCGCGCAGGCCCTCGAGCAGCTCCTGCTGATGGATCGGGTCGAGCGCTTCGAATACCTCCAGCGCGCGGTCCTTGGCCAGCAGACGGAAGGGGACCGCCCGCTCGGCCGGCGGGAGGCGCGCCAGCTCATCGGCGATCTCGAGGACGTCGGCCTCGTTGAGCCAATCGTTGAGCGCGTTGACGTCGTTGGCAGCGACCTGTTCGGCGAGCGTGCTCACAGGCGGAGAGTGCCACAGCCGACGTTTGACACGTCAGCAGGTGGGTGGTACAAGACTGGCGACCCCACCGATCCCGCCGGCGCTGGCCACGTTGTGCCCGCCGCGACCACGCCCAAAGGAACCGAATGAGCTTCTCGATCAGCGAAGGCGCCGCCAAGCCGGCGATGAATGCTACGCGCGTCAAGCGCCAGCTCACCGAGCAGGCAATCGCCGCCGCCACGGCCAGCGACTGGCAGACGGCAGTCGACCTCAACGAGCGCATCCTGGAGCTGGGCCCGGAGAGCGAGGCCGAGAACCGCCTGGCGCGTGCGTACTGGGAACTGGGCGAGCTGGCCGCCGCCCGCGAGCACTACCAGGCGGCACTCGCACTCGACCCCACCAACCGCATCGCCGAGCGCAACATCAGCCGGCTGCGCATGCTGATGGCGGAGGCGGGCAAGAGAACGGTGCCCGCCCAGAAGAGCGCCCGCGCGCCGGTCACGATATTCGTCGAGGAGACGGGCAAGACTGGGTTCGCCCACCTCGTCGACCTAGCCAAGCCGAAGCAGCTGGCGCAGGTGAATCCGGGCGACGCAGTCGAGCTTGCGCCCGACGGTCCGCGCCTCGCGGCACGCGCGAACGGCGTACGGATCGGCTACGTCGAGCCGCGCGTTGCCGCGCGACTGCTCAAGCTGATCGCCGAGGGCAACAAGTACTCCGCCGGCGTGACCAGCCTCGGTGATCGCGACGTTCGCATCATCATCCGCGAGACCTACCAGGACCCGGCCAACTACGGCAAGGTTTCCTTCCCCACGGCGGCCAAGGTCAGTGACCTGCGCCCGTACACCAAGGGCACGCTCGTCCGCGAAGAGATGGAGCTCGAGGAGGAGCTCGAGCTGGACGAGGAGGATGAGGAGATCGAGGACATCGGCCGCGTCCTGCCTGCCGACGTTACCGAGGACGAGGCGTTCGTCGCCGAGGACGACGAGAGCGAGGACGACGAGGAGTCGTGAGCGCGCCTCTGGCGTGATGCCTCGCCGGCGGTCACGCCGGAAGTAGACTCGGGCCAGTGTTCGAGCCGCTCTCGTCGCTCATCCGGCCACAGCCCGCCCCCGGCCTGGCCGCGTTCGAACGGCTCGCCCCGCCGCCTCCCGAGAACGTCATCGCCGCCGAGCTCGCGGCGCGAACGTCGCCCGGCGACGTCGTCATCGACCTGCACGGGCGCGGGGCATGGGTCGCCCGCACGGCGATCGGCGCGCTGCGCCGCGTCTACGACTGTGAATCGGCGGGCCTGACGCGGCTCCTCGCCGAGGTCGTGCTCCGACCACCGGATCTGCGCCACTTCGACGCGGCACTGGCCACGCTCGCTTCACATCCGCGCGGCAACACGGGCCTGCGCCAGTCGCTCAACGAGATGTTCGCCTCGACCTGCCCGACGTGCGGCCGGCCGGTCGTCGTCGACGAGTTCATCTGGGAGGGCAGGGCGGCGGCGCCGTCGCGCAAGGTCTTCCGCTGCACCTTCTGCCGCGACCAGGTGCGCAGCCAGGAGCAGCGCAACCTGCCCGTCGAGCCGGAGGACGTCGAGCGCGCGAACGCTGTCGAAGCCAACGTCCGGACACGGCAGACGCTGCGCATGCGCTTTCCGATCCCGACGGCCAAGCACCCGCTGCCCGACGAGCTGCTCGACCTCTACACCCCACGCACGCTGGTTGCCCTCGAGGCGCTGATCACGAGGCTCGAATCGGACCTCCGCTCGGCACCGATCGCCGCCGCCCTGCGCCTCGCCCTGGCCCAGGCGCTGCTGCCCACCAGCCGGCTGCACAGCTACCCCGGTCGGGTCGCGGCGCTGCGCATCCAGGGCGGCCATACCCGGCCGCTCGGCGAGCGGCAGTGGCGCGAACGGAATCCGTGGCTCGTCTTCGAGGAGCAATGCCGCCACCTGCGCACTTTCATCGCCCGCGTCGCGGCCACGACGGGCACCTTTCAGCCGCGCCTCGGCGAGGACCTCGAGACGCTGATCGATGGCACGGCCAACGTCGTGCTGCGTACGGGCAGCGCCGACGTGGCGAACAACAGGCCGGTCTTCTCGCCGCTCCGGCCGCAGTTGCCCGGCCGCTTCGACCCGCGTGCCCGGCTCACGCTGGTGCTGACCCAGGCGCCGGTGCGCTGGACGACGGAGAACCTGTCGTTCGCGTACCTGACCACGGCGCTGGTGCTCGGTCGGGAGGAGGCGGCCGCGCTGCCGCTCGACGGCATCTTCGGTCCGCCGTCGCGCAGCGCGTGGGGCCGCGAGGCAACCGCCCTGCGG
>JALYGJ010000097.1 GCA_030777155.1 Chloroflexota bacterium
GCGCCGCAGCGCGCGCCGCAGCCGCAGCTCGGCCATGACCAGGCCCAGGTTGACGCGGTTGCCGGGGACCGGCGCGATGCCGAGATACCAGCCGTCGCCGACGATGAGCCGCGCGTCCATCGCCTGACCGGCGGGCGCCGCACCGCGATCGAGCCGATGGCCGGTCAGTGCCGCCCGCCGGTAGTGCCGCGTGCCCAGCACGACGCCCGCCGAGCGGGCGACGATCGACGCCGGCCCGTCGGCGCCGACGATCAGCCGCGCTCCCCACCACGCGCTCCCCGCCGGCTGCGACACGAGCAGCTCGGTCCGCGGACGGCCGAGGGCGAGACGCACGCGCGGAACGACCGCACCCTCCTGGACCCGCGCGCCCGCCTTGCGCGCCAGGTCCAGCAGCACCTCCTCCAGGCGTACGCGGTCGACACCGCAGGCGTGGTGCGGCGCCGGATACTCCAGCCGGCAGGCGGCGCTGCCGTCGACCGTGGCGACGACCATTGCCGAGATCGGGCGGATCAGCTCGCTCAGCTGCTGGTCGCTGAGGCCCAGCCGTGCCAGCCGGACCCGTGTCAGTGGTGACGAGTAGACGCCGCTGGCGCGCCAGCGCGGTCGCGGCAGTCGCTCGAAGAGCGCAACTTCGTGGCCCGCAGCGGCAAGGCGCCTGGCAAGGGCGGCCCCCGCCGGGCCACCGCCGACGATCGCGATCTCGACATCGCGCGAATCCGTCGACCGCGCCGACTGCTCGCGCTGCGTCATCGCGGCAGGAAGCTCAGCGCGTAGCGGTACGGTGGTCGGGCCCACCACCGGCTGACCTCGCGCAGTCCTACCTGCGCCGCGAGTGCGCTCAACTCGTTGGGGCGGTACGAGCGACGTACCGACAACGGGCCGTCGTGGCGGGTGTATCGGTTGGTGGTCACCAGTCGCGTCAGCAGCCACGCCGCGACCCACCAGCGCCGCTTGCGATCGAGGTCGTTGACGATCACCGCGCGGCGGGCGACGCGGCGCATCTCGCCGAGCATCACCCGCGCCGCGGCCGGCTCTAGGTGGTGCATGACGAGCGAGCAGTGGACGACGTCGAACGAGTTGTCGGGAAAGCGGATCCGTTCGGGCTCGCCGCCGGCGACGGTCAAGTTGCTGATCCCCGATGCCGCCCCTCGCGCCAGATCGACGATCTCCGGCCGGACGTCGGTGGCGGTGATGGCCAGCCGCAGGCCTGATCTCTCGGCGCGGGCGAGCAGCCCGAGAGGGATGTCGGCGGCGCCGGTACCAACGTCGAGCAGCGACACCCGGCCGGCGGCGCCGGTCCGTTCGTGCAGCGCAGCCAGCGCCTGCCACGAAACGCTCGTTCCGCCCAACCAACGGTTGATCCGCGCCAGGTCGCGCAGGTTGGCGGAGAGCGTCTGTGGGTCGAGAGGGCCGTCAAGCAGTTCAGCGGTCCCGGCCAACCTATCCATCGGCCAAGGCTAGCACGCGATGTGTGACTAAATCGTCACACAGAAATCGCGCGGGATCGGTGCTACTCTTCCGCGGTGAGCGGAACAAGGAGCACGAGTAGCCCGTCGACGCGGGCGGTGGTGGCTCGCGGCAAATCGGCGGACGTGGGTCGAGGCACGCATTCTCCTTCGAGCTGGGCGCTCGGCGACGGGCAGCAGATACCGTGGGAGTACGTGCCGGCGCCCGAATCGCGCGACGTCGTGCAGCTGCGTTCTCGTTACGGGCTCTTCGTCGGCGGCCGCGAGATAGCGCCGCGCACCGGGCAATGGTTCACCACGCTCGACCCGGCCACCGAGGAGCCGCTGGCCGAAGTCGCGCGCGCCGGGGTGGACGATGTTGAACACGCGGTCGGTGTCGCGCGGCGGGCGTTCCGGCGCGAGTGGGGCCAGCTGCCCGGCCGCGAGCGGGCCAAGTACCTCTTCCGCATCGCGCGCATCCTGCAGGAACGCAGTCGCGAGTTCGCGGTTCTCGAATCGCTCGATGGCGGCAAGCCCATCCGCGAGTCGCGCGACGTCGACGTTCCGCTGGCCGCCGCCCACTTCTGGTACTACGCCGGCTGGGCCGACAAGCTCGAGTACGCCTTCCCGGGACGCGAGCCACGCCCGCTCGGCGTGGCAGCGCAGGTGATTCCGTGGAACTTCCCGCTCCTGATGCTCGCCTGGAAGATTGCGCCGGCGCTGGCAGCGGGCAACACGGTCGTGCTCAAGCCGGCGTCATCGACGCCGTTGTCGGCACTCCTTTTCGCCGACGTCTGCCGCCAGGCCGACCTCCCGCCGGGCGTCGTCAATATCGTGACCGGGCCCGGCGAGATCGGGATGGCCCTCGTCAAGCACCCCGACGTCGACAAGGTCGCCTTCACCGGTTCAACCCACGTCGGCAAGCAGATCGGGCGCGCCATCGCCGGCAGCGACAAGGCGCTGACCCTGGAGCTCGGTGGCAAGGCGGCGAACATCATCTTCGATGACGCGCCCATCGAGCAGGCGATCGAGGGCGTGGTCAACGGCATCTTCTTCAATCAGGGCGAGGTCTGCTGCGCCGGCAGCCGGCTGCTCGTACAGGAGTCGATCGTCGACCCGTTCGTCGACCGACTGAAGGACCGGCTCTCCACGCTGCGCGTGGGTGATCCGCTCGACAAGAACACCGACGTTGGCGCGATCAACAATGCCGCCCAGCTGGCCAAGATAGAGGAGCTGATCGAGGCTGGGCAGGCCGAGGGCGGGGAGATGTACCAGCCTGCGTGCGAGCTGCCGGCGCGCGGCTGGTTCGTCCGCCCGACGCTCTTCACCAACGTGTCCCAGTCGAGCCGAATTGCGCAGGAGGAGATCTTCGGGCCGGTCCTGTCGGTGATCACGTTCCGGACCCCGGCCGAGGCGATCGAGAAGGCCAACAACACGCCGTACGGGTTGTCGGCGGGTGTGTGGACCGAGAAGGGCAGCCGGATCCTGTGGATGGTCTCGAAGCTGCGCGCCGGTGTCGTATGGGCGAACACTTTCAACCGCTTCGATCCGGCGTCGCCTTTCGGCGGCTACAAGGAGTCCGGTTCCGGCCGCGAGGGCGGCCTGCACGGGTTGCTGGCGTATCTTGACCTGGACGGCGGGGCGCACTGATGGCGGCGCGCGGACCAGGGCGGCGCCGGTGCCCGTCCAGGCTCATGGGGACGCAATTCCACTTCATGTCGAATCGGTCGCTGTTCGCCCGCACCGCGGCGTTCGTAGATGTCTGAATCGGCGGCTCGGCGGCGGAAGAACCGGCAGGCCGAGGGGGAGGCGTCCACCTCAAGTGGAAATTCCCCGCGCTCGAGCGCGTCGGCGTCTGCGGCACGGATTCCCATCCGCAAGACGTACAAGCTGTACGTCGGCGGCCAGTTCCCGCGCTCGGAGTCGGGTCGGTCGTACGTCGTTCGGGCTGCCGACGGCGCGCCGCTGGCGAATGCCGTCCGGTCGTCGCGCAAGGACCTGCGCGACGCCATACGCGCGGCACGCAGCGCATTCGCCGGCTGGGACGGCCGGACGGCGATGAACCGCGGACAGGTGCTCTACCGCGTGGCGGAGCTGATGGAGGGGCGGCGCACGCAGTTCGTCGAAGAGGTGGCGGCAGCAGAGGGACTGCCAGCGGCACAGTCCGAAGCCGTCGTCGAACGGTCGATCGACCGGTGGGTCTGGTATGCCGGCTGGGCCGACAAGATCAGCCAGTTGATCGGGACGGTCAACCCGGTCGGCGGGTCGTACTTCGACTTCACGATCCCCGAGCCGACTGGTGTGGTCGGCATCGTCGCGCCCGAGGGCTCCTCGCTGCTCGGTCTCGTTTCGCGGCTGGCACCGGTCGTCGTCAGTGGTAACTCTGCGGTCGTGCTTGCCTCCGAGCCTCGACCGCTGCCGGCGGTGACGCTGGGCGAGGTGCTGGCGACGAGTGACGTCCCACCGGGCGTGATCAACATCCTGACCGGGCTGCGCCGCGAGCTCGTGCCCGTGCTGGCCGGCCACATGGACGTCAACGCGATCGACGTGTGGGGCGTGCCGGCCGAGATGCGCGCCGCGGTCGAGGAGTCCGCGATGGACAGCGTCAAGCGGCTGGCCCGGCCGCCGCGTGGCGGCGGCGAGCTATTCGACTGGCTCGACGACCGGCAGGCGCAGCGCCCGGAGTGGATCGCCGCGTACATGGAGATGAAGACGGTCTGGCATCCGATCGGCGTCTGAGCAGCGCGCTCGCCTGGCTCGCGGCGGCAACGCTGGCGCCGTTCGCACTGCTCGCCGCCTGGGCGCGTTTCGTCCCCGTCGGCGACTGGGATCTCGGGTTGTCGGTCGCGCTGCGTCCGGCGCCGGGTCCGTTCGCCGATGCCGTCCTGCTGGTCAATCGCGTGGGCGACCTCGGCCCGTGGTCGCTGATCGTCGCCGGCCTTGCCGTCGCCTGCCTGCTCGCACGACGGCCGTGGGCGGCGGCGCTGATTGCGCTGGCCCTCGTTGCCGACGTCGCGGGCTTCGCCGTCAAGCTTGCCGTGGAGCGCGCGCGGCCGGAGAGCGCGCTGCTCGAACATCTCATCGGCGGTGACAGCTTTGCCTTCCCCAGCGGCCACGTCGTCCGCGCAGTCGCCCTGCTCGCAGGATTGGGGTGGCTGCTCGCAGCGCCGCGCCTGCGCCTGGGGGTGGCCGTTGGCGCAGGCGTTGCCGCGGCGCTGGTCATGGGCTACGCCCGCGTCGCGCTCGGCGTGCATTGGCCGAGCGACGTCGTGGGCGGCCTTCTGCTCGGGCTCGGCTGGTTCGCGCTAACTGCGCGGCTGTTGCTGCCGCCTTCCCACTTCGAGCAGCGGGCGGACGCGACGGCCGGCCGGCGGCGCAAGCGGATCAAGCGCGCTTGAGTCGCATCGCCCGTCGCATCGCCCGTCGCTTGTCAAGGCACGGATGATTGGCGGGCAATCCGTCACACGGGGGAACAGATGCGCTCGTTCGCGGCGGTCGCGCTCGCCATCGCCGTCGGCACGATCTCTCTCGGTGGCTGCGAGCAGGCGCGACATCCGCGTCGACACGGCCGCCCGGCCGGTCAGCGCCTCGCTGCTCATTGTGATGGCCCGGTCGGACGAGAACGAGGGCGGGCTCCGCCTGAGCGCGGAGTACAAGTTCTCGGAGTGGGGAGTTCCGGTAACGATCGTGCCGCCGAGCGTGATCGCCGAGCACTGATCAGAAACGGATCTGCCACGTTTCGAGAGCAGCGTGCGCGGCGGTTGCCCGGCTGAGCAGGCGATCCTCGGTGGATGGAAACCGACAACGACGAGCAGGCCAAAGAGAACCCGTGGTATGGGCCCGACCCGGGCCACGATCCGGGGGCGACGACCGCCCAGTGGCAGAGCGGCCACGAGGATGCGGGCGACGTTGCAGCGCCGATCGATACGCGCGACACCTACGGCAACGCCGGACCGGGGCTCGCCCGCTCCGACATCGATGCTGACATTGAGATCGATGAGCCACCGGCCGGCCCGTATGGCCTGCCCAGCGTCATCGAGCGGACGCACCGCGCCGAGCCGCCGGGGACCATGCCTCGCCAGCCGACCCGCGATCCCAGCCTGTCACGCGCGGTAGACCGCGCGGCGGCGGGCATCGGCGTCGAAGAAGCCGGCTACGACCGCGCCGCCGAGGGACCGGCGCCCGGGCCGCTCGAGCCCGACGCCGAGCAGGAGCCGCCGCTTTCTAAGGACCTGCCGGGCGGGCAGTGGGGTCAAGCGGTTGAGGCAGTGGCGGTCAAGCGGTTGAGGCAGTGGCGGTCAAGCGGCTGAGGCAGCCGGACCCCGACCGGGCAGCCAGCTGTCGCGCCGGCTGGCCAGCAGCACGACGACGAAGACCGCGCTCTGGACGAGCACGATAGTCGCGCCACTGGCAACGTTCAGCCAGAAGCTGAGGTAGAGGCCGGCGATGGCGGTCGTCGCGCCGATCGCCGCCGCCGTTGCGATCAGCCGTGAGAAACGGACGGTCACGAGCTGCGCCGTCGCCGGCGGCGTGACGAGCATCGCCACGACCAGGATGATCCCCACCGCCTGCAGGCTGACCACGATCGTGACCGCGACCAGGCCGAGGAAGAGGTAGTCGAGCGCCGCGACGGGCAGGCCGGAGGCCGCCGCTCCGAGTGGATCGAAGGTGGCGTACAGCAACTCCTTCCAGAGCAGGCCGACCACGACGAGGACGAGGGTGCCCAAGAGCAGCAACGCGACGAGATCCTCGGCGCTGATCGCCAACACGTTGCCGACCAGGAAGCCGAACAGATCGCCGACGTAGCCGCGGATGGTGCTGTACAGGAAGATGCCGAGGGCAAAGGTGCCGGCGAAGACGACACCGATGACTGTGTCTACGCGCAGCCGCGAGCGCCGGCTGACCCAGCCGATGCCCAGCGCGGTCACGAAGGCGGCGATGCCGCCGCCCACGACGTATGGCCCGC
This sequence comes from Chloroflexota bacterium, assembly GCA_030777155.1. Classification (GTDB taxonomy): domain Bacteria; phylum Chloroflexota; class Limnocylindria; order Limnocylindrales; family CSP1-4; genus JALYGJ01. The sequence continues at coordinate 6,412 of JALYGJ010000097.1, forward strand.
CGACGATGAAGGCGATCACCACGCCAGGAAAGGCGGCGTGCGCAATCGCGTCGCCGATGAAGGCCAACCCCTTCAACACGACGTAGCTGCCGACGATGGCGCAGGCGACGCCGGCCAGCACCGACGCCACCAGCGCGCGCTGAAAGAACGCGAAAGCGAGCGGGTCGAGCAGCGGGTCGAGCAGCGGCTCCATCAGCGCGCCGCGTCGTGGTAGTGGGTCTCGCCGTCGCCTGACTGGTGGTCGTGGTGGTGAGCGTCATCGAGCAGCACCGTCTGCCCGCCCAGGACGAGCAGGTGACCGCCGTACGTGCGCGACAACAGCGCCTGGTCGAGGACGAGCGAGGCTGGCCCGAGCGCGATCAGGCGGCGGTTGATCATCGCCACGCGCTGGAAGCGCTGCGCGGCGCAGGCGAGGTCGTGGGTCGTCGCGACGACCGTCCGTCCGCGCCTCGCCTCTGCTTCGAGGATGTCCATCAGCTCTTCCTGGGTTGTCGCGTCGATGCCGGTGACCGGCTCGTCGAGCAGGTACACGGCCGGATCCGCGGCGAGCGCGCGGGCGAGGAAGACCCGCCGCCGCTGTCCGCCCGACAGGCGGCCGATCTGCACGTCCTGCTGGCTGGCCATGCCGACCTGGACCAGCGCCGCCTCTACGGCGCGGCGGTCGTCGGGACCCGGCCGGCGCGCCGGGCCGAGCCGCGGGTAGCGCCCCATCATCACCACGTCGCGGACGGTCACCGGGAAGTGCCAATCCACGGTTTCGGCCTGCGGCACGTACGCCACCCGGCGCGACTCACGCCCGGGCGGCGCAGCCAGCACCTCGACCCGGCCACGCCAGGGCCGGAGCAACCCGGCCATGACCTTGAGCAGGGTGCTCTTGCCGGCGCCGTTGGGTCCCACGACGGCCAGCAGCGAGCCTGTCTCGACGACCAGGCTGACGTCCTCGAGCGCCACGCGTTCGCGGTACCCGGCGCTGACATCGGACAGCCAGATGTCGGCGTGAGCGCGCGCGTGGCCGGCATCGACGGCGTGGTCGAGCGCCGGCAGGCGCCGCTCGGCATGGCGGTGATCGAGGCTCGCCGCTGGCTCGCCGCTGTCCGTCATTCGAGTGCCGAGCGTATCTGCTCGACGTTCCAACGCATCGCACCGACGAACGTGTCGGCCGGCGGATCGCCGAGCGAATCGGTGTACAGGTCGCTCACCACGCGAGCGCCGGTCTCCTCCGCGATCGTCCGCGCAAGCTCGTCGCTGAACTGCGCCTCGGCCAGGATGGCGCGAACACCGGTCTCACGAATCGCGGTCACGAGCTGTGCGATCTCGCCGGCGCTCGGCTCCTGGCCGGGGACGGGCACGACGACGCCAATCAGCTCGAGCCCGTATGCACGTGCGAAGTAGGGGAAGGCGTCGTGGAAGGAGACGACCCGCCGCGCGGTCGGCGGTAGCGCCGACAGCTGCTCGCGGATCCAGCCATCGAGCTCGGCCAGCTGGGCGTCGAAGGCCGCGCTGTTCGCTTCGTAGGTCGCGCTGCCCGCCGGGTCGACGTCGGTCAGCCCCGCGCCGATCAGCGGCACGTACAGCCGGGCGTAGGCGACGTCGAGCCAGACGTGCGGGTTGGCCGCGTGACCGTGCTCGTCCGGCTCGCCCTCGATGTAGTCGATCCCCGTCGCTTCCTCGCCCAGCTCGATCACCGGCACGTTCGCCGCGCCTGCCTCGCGCGCCAGCGCCAGCAACCAGTCATCGAGGCCAAGGCCGTTCATGACGAGCAGGCGTGCGCCGGTCAGCCGCTGCGCGTGGGACGGCGCTGGATCGAAGGTATGGACGTCGCCGCCGTGTGGGACGAGCGCGTGGACATCCACGCGGTCGCCGCCGACCTGCCTGACAAAGTCAGCCAGCACGCCTGTCGTGGTCACGACCTCGATACGCGCCCCGCCAGGTGACGGGCTCGGCGCCGTCGCGGCACAGGCGGCGAGCAGCAGCGCAACGGTGAAGGCCGCGACGGCGCGCCGCACGTTAGCCGCCATTCCCATTCGTCGCCATCGCACCACGTGCCTGACAGTCGGGACAAAGGCCGTACAGCTCCAGCCGATGCTCGTCGATGCGAAAGCCCGTTCGCGCCCGGACTTCATCGACGACAGCCGGCAGCCCGAGGTCGGCCACCTCGGCCGTCCGCCCACAGCGGGAGCACACGACGTGATGGTGGTGAAGCGGCTCACACGCGACGTAGGCGTGCTCGCCCGATGGCAGGTCGAGCCGCTCCAGCGCGCCCAGACCGGCAAAGAGCTCGAGCGAGCGGAAGATCGTCGCCCGACCGACCGGCACCGAGTCGCGCCTGGCGTCCTCGAGCAGGTCAGCGGCGGTGAAGTGGCCGTCGCGCCGTGCGATCAGGCGCGCAACCCGGCGCCGCGGCGCGGTCAGCCGGTGACCGCGACGCTCGAGAGCGTCGATGAACGGGATCTGAGCGCGCTCCATCAGGCCCAGATGATACCGAGTCTCGCTAATCTCTTCCAGCCGGCTCTGCGCCGGCAGCCGCTCAGGCGAACCGGTCGCGCAGGCGCGGCAGGATGTGCTCGCCGTAGAGTCGGATGAAGCGGCTCTGGTCCGGGCCCGGCGCATGGAAGACGAGGTGGGTGAACCCGAGCTCGATGTAAGGGCGCATCCGCTCGATGTGCTCGTCCGGGTCGTCCGAAACGATCCAGCGGCTGGCCGCCTCCTCGGTCGACAGCTCGCCTGCCAGGCGCTCCATCTCGCGCGGATCCTCGACGCCCGTCTTCTTCTCGCCGGGCAGGGCGAGCGCGGCCCAGATGCGTGTGTCCTCCAGCGCCCGCCGGCGATCGGTATCGAATGAGACCTTCATCTCGATCATCTTCTCGATCCCTGCGTACTCGCGGCCCGCCTTCTCCGCTCCCTCCTGCACGGCCGGCAGCAGCGTGTCGCGGTAGAGCTCCATGCCCTTGCCCGAGGTGCAGATGAAGCCGTCGGCCGTGCGCCCGGCCAGGCGGGCGGCGGCCGGCCCGGAAGCGGCGACGTAGAGCTTGACCGGCTCGGACGGCCGGTCGTAGATGGTCGCCCCGCGCGTCTGGAAGTGCTCGCCGCGGTAACTCACGAACTCCTCGCGCCACAGCCGGCCGATGAGCTCGATCGCCTCCTTCAGCCGCGCGAAGCGCTCGGGCGTGCCGGGCCACTCGATGTCGAGCACGGGCACCTCGTTCATCGATTCGCCGGTGCCCACGCCGAGCATGACGCGTCCGGGATTGAGGCAGCCGATGGTGGCCATGGCCTGGGCAACGATCGCCGGGTGATAGCGAAACGTCGGCGTGACGACGCTCGTACCCAGGATCACCCGTTGCGTCCGCTCGCCGAGCGCGGCCAGCCAGGCGAAGGAGAACGGCGCGTGGCCGTCGGTGTGGCGCCACGGCTGGAAGTGGTCGCTGACGACCACGCTGTCGAAGCCGGCCTGTTCGGCTTCGATCGAGAAGTCCAGCAGCTGGCGAGGGCCGAACTGCTCGGCCGATGCCTTATAGCCGAGGGTCAGCGCCATGTCGACCTCCTTGGCGCACCAGCGTAACGCGGGACAGACTGCTACCGGCGAAGGGTTCATCCCGGCCGCCGACTAGAATCAGGCCGTGGCCCATTACGACGCGACGACGGCGCTGCTCGTGGTCGATGTCCAGAACGACTTCGCCGACCCCGGCGGCAGCCTGTACGTGCGCGGCGGTGAAGACGTCGTGCCGCTGATCAACGCCGAGATCGAACGTGCGCGTGCGGCTGGCGGGCACGTCTTCTACACCCAGGATTGGCACCCCGAATCTACGCCCCACTTCGAGAAGGACGGCGGCATCTGGCCGGTCCACTGCGTTAAGGAGACGTGGGGCGCAGAGCTGCATCCGGAGCTGCGGCTGGCCGGACCGGTTGTGCGCAAGGGCAGTAACGGCGAGGACGGTTACTCTGGCTTCACGATGCGCGACCCGGTCAGCGGCGAAACCGTCGCGACGGAGCTGGCCGGCATGCTCGCTGAGGCCGGCGTGACACGGCTCGTGGTCGCCGGCCTGGCGACTGATTACTGCGTCAAGTCGACGGTCGTCGACGCGCGTGGGCACGGCTATCCGACGATCGTTCTCGAGCGCGCGATGCGGGCGGTCGACCTGCAGCCGGGTGACGCCGAGCGGGCAGTGGAGGAGATGCTCGCCGCCGGCGCGCTGCTCGAATCGCGCCACGCGGTCTAGACTGGCCGCGATGTCGACTGCCGACAACCGCGCTTACTCTCCCGGCCTGGAGGGGATCGTCGCCGGCGAGACATCGATCGCGCTCGTCGACGGCGCCAACGGTCGGCTGCTCTACCGTGGCTACCCGATCGTCGAGCTGGTCCGGGCCGGCACGTACGCGCAGGTGGCCGAGCTGCTGTGGACCGGCGAGTGGCCCGATGAGGCGCATCTGCCCTGCGCCCCGCTGCCGCGCGACGTGCTGGCTTGCCTGCAGGCCCTGCCACACGACGCCAATCCAATGGACGCCCTGCGCACGGCGGTCTCGGCGTGGGGGTCGGTGACGGGCGCCGATTGGCCGGCCACGCCCGAGCAGGCGCGCGAGTTGACGGCCGTGGCACCAACCGCGCTGGCTGCCTTCTCTCGCCTACGCCAGGGCCGGGTTCCGATTGAACCCGAGCCGCAGCTCGAGCTGACGGCCGGGTTCCTGCACATGCTCACGGGCGAGCAGCCGACCGAGGCTGCGGCACGCGCGCTCGACGCCTACTTCATCACCGCCGCCGAGCACGGCTTCAACGCCTCGACCTTCACTGCCCGGGTCATTACTTCGACGCGTTCCGATATGGCGAGCGCGGTGGCTGGCGCGATCGCGGCATTGAAAGGCCCGCTGCACGGCGGTGCGCCGTCGGAGGTGGTCAACCAGCTGCACGAGATCGGCTCGGCGGAGCAGGCCGAGCGGTGGGCGCGCGAGACCATCGCGCGTGGCGAGCGGATCATGGGTTTTGGCCATCGCGTCTACCGTGCCTACGACCCGCGCGCGGCGGCCCTGCGCGAGGTGGCCGAGGGCATGGCGGGCATGGCCGAGTGGCTGCGCCTGGCCGTTGCCGTCGAGGACGTCGTGCTGCGCGTGCTCGCCGAGATGAAGCCCGGCCGGATCATCAAGACCAACGTCGACTACTACGCACCGGCGGTGCTGCAGGGGGCGGGGCTACCGT
>JALYGJ010000098.1 GCA_030777155.1 Chloroflexota bacterium
GCCCTAGCGCGGCCGCGTCCACCGTCCGCCGCCGCACGCCGCTGGCGGAGACGTCATAGAGCACGCCCGAGCCGTCGAGCGGCAGCTCGTCGATGCCGTCACCGTGGACGACGAAGGCACGCTCCGCCCCGAGCGCGTGCAGGGCTTCCGCCACGCGCCGGGCGGCGCGTGGATCGGCCACGCCCACGACCTGTCGTCGGACACCGGCCGGATTGGCGAGCGGGCCGAGCAGGTTGAAGGAGGTCGGCACACCGAGCTCGCGCCTGACCGGAGCGGCGTGGCGCATCGCCGGGTGGTAGGCCGGCGCAAACAGGAAGGCGAAGCGGCGGCGCGTGAGCTCGGTCGCCGCCTCCTCGGGGGTCAGCTCGATCGGCACGCCCAGCGCTTCGAGGACATCGGCCGAGCCGGCCGGCGACGTGACCGCGCGGTTGCCGTGCTTCGCCACCGGTACGCCGGCGGCCGCGACCAGGAGCCCGGCCGCTGTCGAGATGTTGAAGGTGGCCGCGCCGTCGCCGCCCGTCCCGCAGGTGTCGATCGCGTCGGCCGGTGCCGCAACGCGCAGGACCCGCTCGCGCATCGCCTCGGCGAGGCCGGCCAGCTCTTCGGACGTTTCGCCACGCATGCGCAGCGCCACCAGGAGTGCCGCGAGCTGGGCCGGCTTGGCCGTGCCGTCCATCACCTCGCCCATTCCCGCCCGCGCCTCGTCGCGCGAGAGGGTCGCGCCGGCGACCACCCGTCGCAGAGCGGCGTGCAGCTCGTCGCTCACGCCGCCAGCCCCTTGAAGCAGAAGTCACGCCGCGCGTCGAGCACGTCCGGCTCTCCCTCGCCGGCGCGGTCGAGGAAGCGGGCGAGTATGCGCGGGCCGTCCGGGGTCAGCACCGACTCGGGATGGAACTGCACGCCCTCGAGCGGGAGCGTTCGGTGGCGGATCCCCATCACCACTGCGTCGTCGGCCAGCGCGCTGACACACAGCTCGTTGGGCAGCGTCGTCGCGTCGACGCAGAGCGAGTGGTAACGCGCGGCGGGGAAGGGCAGCGGCATGCCGCGCAGGAACCCCTTCGCGTCGTGAGTGACCTGCGACGACTCGCCGTGGACCAGCGCCGGCGCGCGGACGACCGACGCACCGAAGGCCGCCGCGAGGGCCTGCATGCCGAGGCAGACGCCGAGCAGCGGCAGCCGGCGCTGGGCGGCGAAGCGGATCGCCGTCAGCGACACGCCGGCGTCGTGGGGCCCACCCGGTCCGGGCGAGATCACGATCCCGCGCATGGGATCGACGCGGTCGTCGGCCAGTCGGTCGAGGTCGGCGCCGTCGATCTCGTCGTTGCGCACGACGCGCACGCTGGCGCCCGCCACCTCGAGCACCTGCACCAGGTTGAAGGTGAAGGAGTCGTAGTTGTCGATGACGACGATCATGCCCGTTCCTCCACTGCTGCTGCCGCCACGGCCGGTTCGGCTCGCGAACGGGTCAGCGTCGTCACGCCGGCGGCCATCCGTACCGCTCGTGTCATCGCCTCCGCCTTGTGCTCCGTCTCCTCGAACTCGCGCTCGGGCACGCTGCCGGCAACGATGCCGGCGCCGCTGTGGACGTGTATGCGACCGTGGCTCAGTACCGCGCTGCGGATCGCTATCGCCGTGTCGAGCGCGCCGTCGTAGCCGAGGTAGCCGACGGCGCCGCCATACAGCCCGCGGCGCTCGCCCTCCAGCTCGGCGATCAGCTGCATGGCACGCACCTTCGGGGCGCCCGACAGCGTGCCGGCGGGGAACACGGCACGCAGCGCATCGAGCGCGTCGTACCCCGGTCGCAGCCGGGCCGCCACGTGGCTGACGAGGTGCTGAACGTGGCTGAAGCGCTCGACCTGCATGTAGCTCGTCACGCTCACGCTGCCCGGCACGGCGACTCGGCCGAGGTCGTTGCGGGCGAGGTCGACGAGCATCACGTGCTCGGCCCGCTCCTTGCGGTCGCTCGCCAGCTCGTCGGCCAGCGCGCGGTCGTCAGCATCGGTCGCGCCACGCGGCCGCGTGCCGGCGATCGGGTGCGTCAACAGGCGCTCGCCCTCGACGCGCAGCAGCAGCTCGGGGCTCGCACCGACCACCTCGAAGCCGGGCATGCGCAGGAAGAACAGGTACGGGCTGGGGCTGACCCGGCGCAGCGCCCGGTAGAGGTCGATGCCGCTGATCGCGCTTCCGTCTCGGAGCCGCCCATCGGCGCTGTGCCGCCGGGCGAGCACGGTCTGGATCGTCTCGCCGGCACGAATGGCTGCCTGTGCAGTTTCGACGGCAGCCACGTAGGCAGCGCGATCCATGCTCGTCTCATCGGCCGCCACGCCACCCCCGGCGACAGGTCCCGCGCCATTGCCGCTACCGGCGAGCGGAGGCCGCCGGCCGGCCCGCTCGAGCGCATCGAGCACTGCCCGCTCGGCCACCCGGTAGCGGCGGTCGAAGCCGGGCGCTTCCGTGTGCAGAGCGGCGACTGCCGAGAGGGTGTGCGTCAGGTGATCGAAGACGAGCACGAGGTCGGTTTCCAGGAACGCCGCCAGCGGCGCGCCGACCGGGTCGGCGGCAGGCAGCGGAACCGTCGGCTCAAAGACGGTCGCTGCGTCGTACGCCACTGCCCCGACCGCGCCGCCCCAGAAGCGCGGCCGGCCGGGCAGCGGAGCCACCCGCCGTCGGGGGAGGAAAGCGCGCAGCGCCGCCAGCGGGTCCGGTTCGGCGCGGCTCTCGGCGGCGAAGTCGGTCGCGTGCTCCACGCCGACCGGCCGAGAGCGAACCGTGGTGCGCCCGTCGCGCACCTCGAGCAGACGGCGCGGCAGCACGCCGAGGAAGGAATAGCGACCGAGCCGTTCACCGCCCTCGACGGACTCGAGCAGGTAGCCGGCGGTGCCGTCGTCGATGGCCAGGAAGGCGCCGATGGGCGTCTCGAGGTCGGCGTCACGGGTCGCACGCAGCAGCACGGTGTCGCTTGAGCCGCCGAGACGGCGTGCCTCGGCGAGCGAGAGCGGCTGGTCGATGAGCGTCGCCACCGGTGACCTCCCAGAATCAAAACGGCCCTTCGTCCTCCGGGACGAAAGGCCTTCGATCCTTCCGCGGTGCCACCCTGTTTCGGCGTGAGCCGCACTCATCGTGACCGACGGGATCGGCACATCGGCCGTCCGATCGGCGCTGCCCGCTATCGCTGGCGCCCTGCGCCGAAGCCTAGTTGGCGGATCGGCGCGGGCCCGTGCCCACGCTCACCGCCGTTCGGTTCGGAGGCTCCCGGGTCCATTCACCGTCGCTGCCGTCCCGGCTTGCACCAGCCGCCGGGTCTCTGTGCCGGCCGACGACGATTACTCGTCCCGATCACAGCCCATTATTCGTGCTGAGGGCGCGGAGTCTAGGCGGCCCGCGGCGGCCGCGTCAAGCGGCCGTCCGATCCGCCCGGATATCGATCGCCAGCTGGCGGCTATTGGTCTGCTGGCCGCTAATCGTCTTCGACGGCCGTCTCGACGATCCACGGATCGCCGGGCCGCAGCCGGCGACCTGCGTGGCCGGGCGGCAGATCGGCCAGCGCGGCGATCGAGCTGTTGCGCTCGATCGCGTCCCAGATGTGAGCGACCACGCAGGCGCCGGGCTCGTTCGGGTCGTTCACGTGGTCGCCGACCGCCCACGAGCCGTCTGTCATATGAACGACGAGCAGCGCGGGCATGGACCCTGCGAGCACGGTCCGCTGGACGACAGCGCCGAGCGCCGCTGGAAAGACGCCGTTCGGGAACGGCCATGGCGCGTATCGCACGATGTCCGTGGACGTGCGCTCGGCCATGCCAGCCACGATCAGCGGGGGCGCGTATGGACGCGGGCCGGGTGAGCGGCCTCCCAGGCGTCGATCGCGGGCTCGTGGGCGAGCAGCCAGCCGATCTCGTCGGTTCCCTCGAGCAGCATCTGCCGCGCAAATGGGTCGACCTCGAAGGGGATGTCCTCATCGGTCGGCAGGTGGACGGCCTGTGCTTCGAGGTCGACGGTCAGCGCGACGTCCGGGTCGGCGGCGAGGAGGTCGAACAGCCGGCCGTGCGTGGCGCGGTCGACGGCGATCGGCAGCAGTCCGTTCTTCAACGCGTTGTTGCGGAAGATGTCGGCGAAGCCCGATGAGATCACCGCCCGGATGCCCCATGCCGTCAGCGCCCACGGTGCATGCTCACGCGACGAGCCCGTGCCGAAGTTGTCGCCGGCGAGCAGGATCTGGCGGCCCTGCATCTCGGGTCGGTTGAGCACGAAGTCGGCGCGTGGCGTCCCCTCGTCGTCGAAGCGCCAGTCGCGGAAGAGGCGTTCGGCCAAGCCGCTCTTGTCGGTCGTCTTCAGGTAGCGGGCGGGGATGATCTGGTCGGTGTCGACATTGTCGGCGGGCAGCGGGATGACCCTGCTGCTGAAGCTCGTGAAGGGCTGGTTCACGGGCCGGACGGCTTCAGCCGGCAAGCAGCGTGCGCGGGTCGGTGACCCGGCCTGACAGGGCGGTGGCGGCGGCGGTCAGCGGCGAGGCCAGGAGGGTGCGCGCGCCCTTGCCCTGCCGCCCCTCGAAGTTGCGGTTGCTGGTGCTGACGATGTACTGACCGGGCGCACCTTCGTCGCCGTTCATGGCGATGCACATCGAGCAGCCCGCCTCGCGCCACTCGGCACCGGCGGCGCGGAACACGTCGGCCAGCCCCTCCCGCTCGGCGGCGTACTTCACCTGCTGCGAACCGGGTACGACCATCACGCGCAGGTCGGGCGCGACGCGCCGGCCGCGCAGCAGCCGGGCCGCCTGGCGCAGGTCACTGAGGCGGCTGTTGGTGCACGAGCCGATGAAGACGACATCGACCTTCTGGCCGAGCAGCGGCTGGCCGCCCTCCAGCCCCATGTAGTCGAGCGCCTTCTCCAGTGCGCGGCGGCTGCCGTCGTCGGGCTGGTCGCCGGGCGAGGGGACGGCGCCGGTGATGGCCATGCCCATGCCCGGGTTCGTGCCGTACGTGATCATCGGCTCGAGCCCGGAAGCGTCGATCGTGACCGACCGGGCGTGGACGGCGCCCTCGTCCGATGGCAGCGCGCGCCAGCGCTCGACCGCCTCGTCCCAAGCGGCGCCCGTCGGCGCATGCGGCCGGCCCTCGAGGTAGGCGAAGGTCGTTTCGTCGGGCGCGATCAAGCCCGCCCGCGCGCCGCCCTCGATCGACATGTTGCAGATCGTCATCCGCTCTTCCATCGACAGGCGGCCGATTGCCTTGCCGCCGTACTCGAAGACGTGGCCGGTGCCACCGCCGACGCCGATGCGTGCGATCAGCGCCAGGATCACGTCCTTGGCAGTTACGCCGTCAGCCAGCCGGCCATCGACGCGCACCTGGAAGCTCTTCGGCTTGCGCTGCAGCAGGCACTGCGTGGCGAGCACCATCTCCACCTCGCTCGTGCCGATGCCGAAGGCCAGCGCCCCGAACGCGCCGTGGGTGGCGGTATGCGAGTCACCGCAGACGATCGTCATGCCCGGCTGGGTCAGGCCGAGCTCCGGCCCTATGACGTGGACGATGCCCTGCCTCTCAGAGCCGAGGCCGTAGAAGGGGATGCCGAACTCGTCTGCGTTGCGCGCCAGCTGCGCAACCTGGAAGGCCGCCTGCTGGTCGAGGATCGGCAGACCGCGGGCGTGCGTAGGTGTCGAGTGGTCGGCCGTGGCCAGCGTCCGCTCCGGATGGCGCACGCGCAGTCCACGCCGGCGGAGTCCCTCGAACGCCTGCGGGCTGGTCACCTCGTGGACCAGGTGCAGGTCGATGCCCAGGATGGCCGGCGCGCCCGGTTCCTCGGCGACGACGTGCTCGTCCCAGATCTTCTCGACGATGGTCCGCGGTGACGACGGCATGGGAGGCGCAGAGTAGCAAAGGTCGATCCGCGAGAGCCGCCCAACGTTCGTACCGGGCCGCCGACCGTCGCGTGCTGGCGCGCGGCGGTACGGCGGTCAAGCGGACCAACTGAGACGTCTGACGGCCGCCGTGGCGTGGATTCGGGTCTTGGAGCAGTCGAGCGACCATGCGACGCGACGGAAGCAAGCGCGGTCGTCGGTCGGGTCGACCTGTCATACCAAACGACCGACGAACGGACCGGATGTCCGCGAAATCGGCCCTTTGCCGGTCATCCTGTGTGACGGGCGCTACCGATCGACCGGCAAGCCGGCTTTTGACGGTCGTTTTGACTGCCACATCGACGAACGCCGTGGGTCCGCGTGGTAGCCCCTCCCACTCCGCGCGCGTGCGGGCATTGCTGGGGGCGCCTTCGACGAAGGCGCCTGCGCGGGCCAGCTCCCGACCGGCGAGACGGGCCGACGATCCGACGCACCGGCCCATTGACAACCGCCGTCCGTCGCGCGTACGCTCCGCGCCCTCATGACGCACAGCTACTGGTTTTATGCCTAGCGGGTACGAGGCCGGCGAGTAGATCTCGCCAGCAAGACACCTCGTGCCCGCCAACGCAGGCGCCGCAAGGCCCCTGCGTTTTTGTTTACCCAGCAGCTTGGCGGCAGCAGCGCGCTGACGGAGTCAAAGAGAAGAGGTCGGTCCGATGATCGTGGTCATGCGCCCCGGCGCAGAGAAGGAAGAGATAGACGCGGTCTGCTCGCTCATCCGGCGCGAAGGGCTCGAGGCGTTCGTCAGCGAGGGCCAGGAGCGGGTCATCATCGGCGTCGTCGGGGTCGACATCGAGCGCGTCGCCCACATCGGAACGCTGCCCGGCGTCGAGCAGGCGATCCGCGTCACCTCGCCGCACAAGCTGGCGAGTTTCGAGCACAACCCCGATCGGACGCGGATAAAGATCGGCGACGTCACCGTTGGCGCGGGCAGTCCGCTCGCCGTGATCGCGGGACCGTGCTCGGTCGAGTCACGCGAGCAGCTGTTCGCCACCGCGCGCTGGGTTCGGCGTGAGGGAGCGCACATGCTGCGCGGCGGCGCCTACAAGCCGCACACCTCGCCCTACGCCTTCCAGGGGCTCGGCGAACCGGCGCTGCGCCTGCTGGCCGAGGCGCGCGAGGAGACCGGCATGCCGGTGGTGTCGGAGCTAACGGACCCGGCCGACGTCGAGCTCTTCGACCGCTACGTCGACGTCATCCAGATCGGCAGCCGGAACATGCACAACTTCGTACTGCTGCGCGCCGCCGGCCAGACGCGCCGGCCAGTCCTGCTCAAGCGTGGCTTCGGTGCCACGATCGAGGAGTGGCTGATGGCCGCCGAGTACGTCCTCGCCGCCGGCAACAGCAACGTCATCCTGTGCGAGCGCGGCATCCGCACCTTCGAGCGCGCGACGCGCAACACGCTCGACCTGTCGGCCGTGCCCGTGCTGCGTGAGCGGACGCACCTGCCGGTGGTCATCGATCCGTCGCATGGCACGGGCAAGCGCTCGCTGGTCGGGCCGATGGCGCTGGCGGCCGCCGCAGTTGGCGCGGACGGCGTGCTGATCGAGGTCCATCCCGACCCGCCTCGCGCGCGGTCGGACGGCGACCAGTCACTCTCGTTCCACGAGTTCGGCGCGCTGATGGACGAGCTGCGTCGGCTCGAGTACCTGCGCAGCAACGGCAGCCGTCCGGCGCGCCCACCGGAGGTCCCGGTCGGCGTCGGCGGCATCCGCGAGCGCATCGACGCCATCGACGAGCAGCTGGTGCAGCTGATCGACGAGCGCGCTCGCCTGGCGCTGGCGATCCAGAGCGCGAAGGGGATGGACGACCACGGCCACGACGTCGAGCGCGAGCGCCAGCTCGTACAGCGCGCGATGGCCCACTCGTCGGGCGTCATGGACACCGACGAGCTCGAGCAGATCATCGCGGCGGTCGTGCGCGCCTCGCGCTCGATGCAGCGCCGGCACGCTCAGATGGAGCGGGCAATGGCGAGCGCGAGCAGTCCGACGACGACCTCGCGGCGCAGCGCCTGATGCCGCCCGTTGCCGCGCGCCCGATCGCCTCGGTCCGGCCCGCGGCATCCCTGCGCGGGAGCGTGCGCGTTCCGGCCGATAAGTCGATTGCCCATCGCGCGCTGATCCTCGGCGCGCTTGCCAGCGGTACGGCGACGATCGAGATCCGCCGGCCGGGTGACGACGTCCGCTCGACGATGGGCGCGCTTGCCGCGCTCGGCGTGTCTCTCGCAGTCGCGCCCGCCGATGCTGACGACGCCGTGCGCGTCGACGTAACCGGGCTGGGCGACGATCGCGCGCTCGGCCGGCTGGTCGATGGCGCCGTCGACTGCGGCAACTCGGGCACGACGATGCGCCTACTGGCCGGCGCGTTCGCGCACGGCGCCGGGCGTTCCATGCTGACCGGCGACGCGTCCCTCTCGCGGCGGCCGATGGAGCGGGTGGCAGACCCGCTGCGGGCGATGGGCGCGCGCGTGGAGACGACCGACGGCCATGCGCCGCTGGTCATCTCCGGCCGGCGCCCGCTGCGCGCGATCGAGCACGAAGTTCCCGTCGCCAGCGCGCAGGTGCTGGGCGCGCTCGCGATCGCCGCCCTCGCCGGTGACGGGCGCACCACCATCCGCGTTGGCAGGCCGACGCGCGACCACACCGAACGGCTGCTGAGTCGATTAGGTGCATCGGTCGAGCGTCAGGCGTTGCCCGGCGGCGGGACGGTCACGACGGTCGACGGGCCAGCCGTCCTGCGCGCGCGGCCGCTCGCCGTGCCGGGCGACTTCTCGTCGGCTGCTGCCTGGATCGTCGCCGCATCGATCCACCCCGATGCCGACCTGGTGCTGCCCGGCGTTGGGCTGAACCCGACGCGGACGGCGCTGCTCGACGTGCTGCGCGAGATGGGCGCCGACATCACGGTTGTTGCCCACCCCGAGGACCCCGAGCCGGCGGGCGATGTCATCGTCCGTTCGGCCGGCCGGCTGCGCGCCGTGTCCGTCGGCGCCGACCGCGTGCCGGCACTGATCGACGAACTGCCGCTGCTCGCGGTCGCGATGGCTGCCGCGGACGGCGTGAGCGAGGTCCGCGGCGCGGGCGAGCTGCGGGTCAAGGAGTCGGACCGCATCGTGACGATGGCGGATGCGCTGGCTGCCGCAGGCGCAGATGTCGAAGAGCTGCCCGATGGCTGGCGCATCGCGGCCGGCCGGCCGGCTGATGCGCTGATCGCGACCGGCGCCGACCACCGCATCGCGATCGCCCTGGCCGTTGCCGGCTGGTCTGGGCTGGCGCGCAGCGTCGTGCTCGACGATGCCGCCTGCGTGGCCGTCTCCTATCCTCGCTTCTGGGACGACGCGGCGAGCGTGGGTGCCACGGCATGAGGCGGCTGCGGCTCCTGACAGCCGGGGAATCCCACGGACCGGCCATCTCGGGCGTTCTCGAAGGGCTGCCCGCTGGGCTGCCGGTCTCGACCGCCCAGGTCAACCGCGACCTGGTCCGGCGCCAGCACGGCTACGGCAGCGGCCGGCGGATGCAGATCGAACGCGACGCCGTGACCTGGACGGGTGGTCTGCGCTTCGGCCGCACGCTCGGCTCGCCGCTCGCCTTTCGCATCGACAACCGCGACTGGGAGAACTGGCGCGACCGGATGGCGGTCGAGCGCCTGCCCGGTCGTGGCCGGCCGCGGCCGGTAACGCTGGGTCGCCCCGGACACGCAGACCTGGCCGGGGCGATCAAGTACGACACCGACGACGTGCGCGACGTACTCGAGCGGGCGTCGGCCCGCTCGACGGCTGCGCGCGTCCTCGCCGGTGCCGTGTGTCGGCAACTGCTGGCGAGTGTCGGCGTCCGGATCTGGAGTTACGTCGAGCAGGTCGGGCCCGTGCGTGCTTTTCCCGCCGCCGACGACACGCTGGCCTGCGTCACTGACGACTGGCCGCCCCGTGACCTGGCGCAGCCGACGCCGCTGCGCTGTCCAGACGCCGCTGCCGAGGCCGAAATGATCGCCCAGATCGATGCCGCGGCTGAGGCGGGCGACTCGATCGGCGGCGCGTTCGTTGTCGTCGCCGACGGCGTGCCGGTGGGTCTCGGCTCGACGGCCGAGTGGGACACACGCCTCGACGCCCAGCTGGCGGCGGCGACGATGGCCATCCCGGCTGTCAAGGGCGTGGGCATCGGCGCCGGCTTCGACGTTGTGACCCGCCGCGGCAGTGAGCTGCACGACGAGGTCGACGCGCAGGCAGGCGACTGGCGACGACGGACGAACCGCGCGGGCGGGATCGAGGGCGGCATGAGCAACGGCATGCCGATCGTCGTGCGCGCCGCGGTGAAGCCGGTCTCAACGCTCCGCCGACCACTGGCGGCCGTCGACATCGTCACCGGTGCGCCGGGGAGGGCACACATCGAACGCTCCGACGTGGCGATCCTGCCGCGCGCGGCGATCGTCGGCGAGGGGATGGTCGCGCTGGTTATCGCCGACGCGCTGCTGACCAGCTTCGGCGGCGACACACTGGGCGACGTGCGCGCGGCAGTCGCTCGGCGGCGGCGGCGCGAGCGGCGACCGGCGCACGAGTGAGCGTCGGCGGCATGGGCGTGGCGAGGTTGCTCGGCCGGAACATCGCGTACTCGGCGTCGCCGGCGATGCACGCCGCTGCATTCCGCGAGCTGGGCCTGGCGCACCGCTACGAACTCGCCGACGTTGCCGCCGATGAGCTGCCGGCAGCCATCGATGCGCTCCGCGCGCCGGGCGTCCTGGGCGCCAACGTGACCGTGCCGCACAAGGCGGCCGTGCTCGCCCTGCTCGACCAGGTCGAGCCGCTCGCCGCCGAGGCAGGCGCGGTCAACACCATCGTCCGACGAGATGGCGCGCTGGCCGGCTCCAACAGCGACATTCCGGCCATCGCCGCCGAGATCGCGCAGCTGTGCGCACGGGCGCACGGCCGCGCCGTCGTACTGGGCAGCGGTGGCGCGGCGCGGGCCGTCGCAATCGCGCTCGATCGGCTCGGGTGGGAGCCGGCGACGCTGGTGTCGCGCAGCGCGGGAGACCGGGCCGCGCACTGGAGCGACCTACCGGCGCTGCTGGGCAGGGCCGACCTGCTGGTCAACGCGACACCGGTCGGGACGGCGGCCGAGGAGAGCCCGATGCCGGTCGATCTCCTCCGCCGCGATCTGGCCGTGCTCGACCTCGTCTATCGGCCGAGCCCGACGAAGCTCGTGCGCGACGCCCGCTCCGTCGGCGCGCTGGCGAGCGCCGGCGCGGGGGTGCTGCTCGGCCAGGGTTGGCGCAGCCTGGAGGCCTGGCTCGGCACGCAGCTGCCTGACCGCGCCCGCCGCGCGATGGCGGCGGCGCTGCGCGACGAGCTGGGGCCACACGCCGATGTCTGAGGGGCTTGTCCTGGTCGGGCTGCCCGGCTCGGGCAAGAGCGAGGTCGGGCGTTGCGTCGCCGATCGTCTTGGCAGGCCGTTCATCGACCTCGATGCGGAGATCGCGCGCACCAGCGGGGCGTCGCCGGCGGAGCACATCCGGCGCTCGGGCGAGGCCGCCTTCCGCCGGCTGGAGCAGGCCGCGCTGCTCGACGCGTGCGGCGTGAGCGGCGCCGTCATCGCGACCGGCGGCGGTACCTCGCTCGATCCGCTCAACCGCTGGATGCTGGCCGAACACGGCATCCGTGTCCGCCTCGACGCGCCTGTCGATACGCTGGTCGAGCGGCTGGCCCGCGACCCCGCCGAGCGTCCCCTGCTCGGGGACGATCCGGCCGCCGGGTTGCGCCGGACGGCTGCCCGGCGCGCCGCCGTCTATGCCGCCGTCGACGGGACGGTCGACGCCGCGTCAACGCCGGACACGGTGGCCGAGGAGATCGTACGGCTGCACGCTGCCTCCAGCGCCGTGGACGCCGCGTGGCGGCCGCTCTACGACGCGCCGTTTGCGCGCCATCACCCGATCGGCGCACCCACCGGACGGTTGCTCTTCGGGCGAGGGGTCGACGGGCGTGCAATCGAGGCGGCCCTCGGCGCGGCCGTCCAGCGCGAGCCTGTCGTGGTCGCCGATCGCCGGGCGCTGCAGGCTCAGCCCCAGCTGGCGGCGGCGCTGCCCCCCACGCGCCGCTTCATCGTCGACGGAGGTGAGGCCGCCAAGAGCTTCGGCGCGCTGGAACGGCTGCTCGCCTGGCTCAGCGAGGTCGAGGCCGAACGGCGCGACGTGCTCCTCGCTGCCGGCGGCGGGACGATCGGTGACGTGGGCGGCCTGGCCGCCGCGCTCCACCGGCGCGGGATGCCGCTGGCGCATGTCCCCACCACCTGGCTCGCGCAGGCCGACTCGTCGATCGGCGGCAAGGTGGCGATTGACCTGCCAAACGCCAAGAACGCCGTCGGTGCGTTCTGGCCGCCAACGCTGATACTGGCCGACTTCGACCTGCTCCAGACGCTGCCCGCACCGCGGCGGCGCGACGGCCTGGCCGAGTGCCTCAAGGCAGGGCTGATCGGCGACAGCGAGCTGTGGCGGCTGGTCGAGGAGCGTGGTGCTGGCGCGCTCGCAGGTAGCGACCGCGCCGCCGGCTACGCGATCAGCGAGCGCGCCGCGCGGCTGAAGCTGGCGATCGTCGAGCGCGACCCGTACGAGGCTGGGGAGCGCCGCCTGCTTAACCTCGGCCACACGCTCGGCCACGCGCTCGAGGTGGAGAGCGCCTACCGCCTGCCCCATGGCGAGGCGGTCGGGCTGGGCCTGCTCGCCGTCGCCGCCATCGCCGCCCGGCGCGGCGCCGAAGCCGGCCTGGCCCAGCGAATCGAGAGTGTGCTGCACGCGCTCGGCTTCCCGCTGCGCCGGCGGTTCGATCGGGCGCTCGTGCGCGCCGCGCTCGGCAGCGACAAGAAGCGCGAGCGCGGCACCCAGCGCTGGTTGCTGCCCATCGCCGTTGGCCGTGTCGAGGAGGTCACCGACGTCAGCGCGGCCGAGCTCGAGCTGGCGCTCGATCGCATCTGGGCGCCGGCATGAGGATCCTGCTGCTCAACGGTCCCAACCTCGGTCGGCTTGGGCAGCGGCGGCAGGACGTCTACGGCCGCACCTCGCTGGCCGAGGTCGTCGAGCGGGCTGCTCAGCACGCCAGGCGCCGCGGCGCCGAGCTGACCCACCTTCAGTCGAACCACGAGGGGACGCTGATCGACCGGCTCGAGCAGCTCGACTACGATGGGATCGTCATCAACCCCGGTGCCCTCGGCCACACCAGCTACGCGCTGCGCGACGCGATCGAGGGTGTCGCGCGACCGGCAGTCGAGGTCCACATCAGCGACGTCCATCGCCGCGAGCCGTTCCGCCGGCAGTTGGTGCTCGAGGACGTCGTCATCGGCCAGGTGGTCGGTAGGGGCATCGACGGCTATCTCGAGGCGATCGACCTGCTGCTCGACCGGTCGAGCGAGCGAGCGTGAACCGAGCGCGGGTGGCGATCGTCACGGGCGCCGCTTCGGGCATCGGCGCCGCGGTCGCCCGGCGCCTGGTCGCTGAAGGCTGGCGCGTCGTCGGCGTCGACCTGCTTCCGCTCGCCGCCGACGGCCTCGAAG
>JALYGJ010000099.1 GCA_030777155.1 Chloroflexota bacterium
GTGCTTGACGTCGAGCTGGCCGCCCTGCTGTGGCTGCTGGCCGACCGCGGCGTTCCGCTGGTCGTCGCCTCGCGCAGCCGCGCAGCGGGCGCCGAGCTGCGCAGCGCGCTGACCGGCTCGGAAGGCGGGCTGCTCATCGCCGACTCGTTGGAGGAGGTGCTCCGGCTGTCGGGCGCGGCGTCCGGCACGGTCCCCGACGAGCTCCGTGAGATGGGGGTGGTCGTCGTGCTGCGCGAGCTCCCCGACGCCGGGTTGCGCGTCGCCGCTGCCCACTACATCCGCCGACTCGAGCGCGACGCCGGTGGCCACGTCCAACGCCGCCCGCCGGCGGTGCTCGCCGCGCGTGACGAGCGCGACGGCCGGCTCGAGCACTTCGCGTGGGGAGTCACCACCGAGCTGGCCGAGCATGCCGGCCTGCCGCTGGTCGAGTTCCAGCGTCAGCTCGATGAGCGCGCCGCCTTGCTCGAGGCACCATAGCGCCCGGGGGCGCACGTCGGCTCACACCCGGGCGCCCCGTTGTTGGCGAGTCCGGTCGACCCGCGCTAGAGTCGGTTGATGGAACCAGCCTCGATCGTCGCGCCCGCTGCCGAGCGCGCTGCGACGCTGGGCGAGCTGCGCGCTTCAGGCTGGCGGCGGCGCACGGTCAAGGAAGAGATGCGTGCCAACCTGCTGACCCGGCTGGCGTCGGAGGAGCCGCTATTCCGGGGCATCATCGGCTACGACGACAGCGTCATCCCGGCGCTGGAGAACGCGATCCTCGCCGGTCAGGACATCTGCTTCCTTGGCGAGCGTGGCCAGGCCAAGACGCGCCTCGCCCGCCTGCTCATCGGCCTGCTCGACCCATACCTGCCCGTCGTCGCCGGCAGCGAGCTCAACGACGACCCCAGCGCACCGGTCAGCCCGACGGCGCGGGCGCTCGTCGAGGCGCAGGGCGACGCCACACCGATCGACTGGCTGCCCCGCGACCGGCGCTACACCGAGAAGCTGGCGACGCCCGACATCACGATTGCAGATCTCGTCGGCGAGATCGATCCGATCAAGGTCGCCGAGGGCCGTTACCTCGCCGACGCGACGACCATCCACTACGGGCTCATTCCGCGCGCCAACCGCGGCATCTTCACGCTCAACGAACTACCCGACCTGGCCGAGCGGATCCAGGTCGGCCTGCTCAACGTCCTCGAGGAACGTGACGTGCAGGTGCGCGGCTACGCGCTGCGCCTGCCGCTCGACCTGTTCGTCGTGGCCAGCGCGAACCCGGAGGACTACACCAGCCGTGGACGGATCATCACGCCGCTCAAGGACCGGCTCGGCTCGCAGATCCGCACCCACTACCCGCGAACGATCGACGACGAGATCGCCATCATGCTGCAGGAGCGGACGTCCTTCCCGGCGGGCGACGGGCCGGCCGTCGAGCTACCGCACTTCATGCTCGAGCTGATCGCCGAGACATCGGCGCTGGCGCGACGTTCGCCCGACATCAGCCAGCGGTCGGGCGTAAGCGTTCGCGTCAGCGTGGCCAACCTCGAGGTGCTCACTGCGGCCGCACTCAAGCGCGCCGTCCGGCTGGGTGAGCCGGCGGCTGCACCGCGCATCAGCGATCTCCCCGCGCTGGTCGCCTCGACGGCCGGCAAGATCGAGCTCGAAACGCTCGGCGACGAGGTGGCCGAGGAAAGGATCGTCGACCGCCTGCTGACCCGCGCCGTGCAGAACGTCTTCAACCGCCGGGTCGACATCGACGAGCTCGACGAGACCGTCGAGGCCTTCGAGCGCGGCCTGGCCGTGGAGACCGGAGAGCTGGTGCCGTCGGCGCGTTACCTGCGCTGGCTACGCGACGTGCCCGGCCTGGCTGAGGCGGTTGGTCGGCTCGATGTCGCGGAGTCGCCGGCAGCGGTCGCCGCGGCAGTCGAGTTCGTGCTGGAGGGGTTGCACATCAGCCGGCGGCTGAACAAGGACCGCCTCTCGGGGAGTGGCGCTCGCTACCGTGGCTGACTCGCCGACGCGCTCAAAACGTCCTGAGCGGCAGCGCGGCGGTGGCTGACGAGCCCGCGCCAGCACCCGGCCTTCTCGGCGGCGGGCCGTACCGCTATGTCCGCTGGGACGGCCGCCAACGTTTGCCCGAGCTGGGCGCCGACGAGGTCCTCGACGCCGTCGTCGACGATGTCCTCGTCGAATCCGACCTGGGCGCGGCTCTCGGCCGCCTGTTCAACCGCGGGTTGCGCGGTCAGGGCGGCGGAGAGCGCGATCTCGCCGGGCTGGCGGCGCTGCGCAACAGGCTGGCTCGAGCGCGCGAACAGCTGCTGTCGCGCTTCAACCTGGGTGACGTGCTGAACGACGTAAGCCGCGAGCTCGACGAGATCGTCGCCGCCGAGCGGCGGACCGTCGAGCGCGCGCTTGCCCGCGACGCGAGCGACGCCGCCGACCGCGCGCGCCAGCTGAACTCGCTGCCCAGCGAAACCGCCGGTCGCATCAGGCGGCTACAGGACTACGACTTCCTGGAACCGGAGGCCGGGCAGCGCTTCGACGCGCTCGTCGAGCGGCTGCGGCGGCAGGTACTCGACTCGTACTTCTCGGGCATGGCCGATGCGCTGCGCGGCATGACCCCGGCTCAACTCGCCGCCAACCGCGAAATGATCCGCGAGCTCAACACGCTCCTCCAGCAGCGGCTCGACGGCGGGGATCCCGATGCGTCCGGCTTCCTGACCCGCCACGGTCGCCATTTCCCGGGCGCCCGCACTCTCGACGACATCGTCGAGCAGCTCGCCGCGCGGATGGCCCAGATGCAGTCGCTGCTAGCCTCGCTCACCCGCGAGCAGCGCACCGAGCTGCAGGAAACGATGGATGCGCTGCTGCGCGACGACCGTCTGCGCTGGGACCTCGCGCAGCTGGCGGCAACGCTCGATCAGCTGCTGGCCGGCGGGCTCGGGCAACGCTTCGAGTTCGTCGGGTCGGAAGGCCTGTCGCTGGAGGGCGCTCTACAGCAGCTGGGGCGCCTGGCCCAGCTCGACGCGCTCAACGAGCAGATGGCCCACGCGGGTTCGCCAGCCGAGCTCGAGGCGCTCGATCCCGACGCCGTCGGCGAGCTGCTCGGGCCCGACTCGGCGGCCGATGTGCGCGCCATGCAGCAGCTCGTCGAGCGCCTGGAGGAGGCCGGCTACGCCGAGCGCCGCGGTGATCGCCTCACGTTGACCGCCCGCGGCGCGCGCCGCGTCGGGCAGCGCGTGCTGGACGAGCTCTTTAGCCGGCTCTACCGCGATGCTTTCGGTGGCCACCGACAGACGAGCGTGGGTGCGGGCGGCGAGCGTGGCGAGGGCAGCGTGCGCTACGAGTTCGGGCGCCCGTTCGAGGTCGACCTCAACCGGACGCTGTGGAACGCGCTCAGCCGCGGCGGACGACGGCCGCGAGCGCCGAGCGTGGTAGCGATCGAACCGAGCGACTTCGAGGTCTTCGAAACCGAGTCGACCGCCCGCGCAGCCACCGTCCTGCTCGTCGACATGAGCCGCTCGATGCTGCAGCGCGGCTGCTTCGTCGCCGCCAAGAAGGTCGCGCTCGCCCTCGACATGCTGATCCGGACACGCTTCCCGCGCGACGAGCTGCACGTCATCGGGTTTGCCTACTATGCGCGCCGGATACGTCCCGAAGGGCTCGCCGGTCTCTCGTGGCACGGCTTCGAGTACGGCACCAACCTGCAACACGGCCTGATGATGGCGCGCGGCCTGCTCGCCCGGTCGCACGCCGCCAACCGCGAGATCGTCGTCATCACCGACGGTGAGCCGACCGCTCACTTCGAGGCCGGCCAGGTCGAGTTCAGCTACCCGCCGACTCGGCGGACGATGCTGGCCACGCTGCGCGAGGTCGGGCGCTGCACCCGCGACGGCATCACGATCAACACCTTCATGCTCGAGCGTTCGCGCGCGCTGGCCGACTTCGTCGAGCGCATGACTCGGCTCAACCGCGGACGGGCGTTCTACGCGACGCCCGAGCACCTCGGCGAGTACGTCCTGGTCGACTACGTCAGCCGGCGCAGCCGAGTCGTCTAACATCCCGTCCGAGGGCATGACTTGATCTGTTCGAACTGCTCGAGCGAAAACCAGCCGGGCGCCAAGTTCTGCAACGAGTGCGGGGCGGCGCTCAGCTCGATCTGCCCAAGCTGCGGAGCGGCCAACCGGCCCGGCGCCAAGTTCTGCAGCGAATGCGGGACGGCGCTGGGTACCGCGCCCGCGAACGGACCTGCTGCTCGTCCGCCGGCACCCGCCGAGTCAGCTGCCCAGCGCAGGGTCGTGACGGTGCTCTTCGCCGATCTCGTCGGCTTCACGCCCTTCGCCGAGGAACGAGACGCCGAGGAGGTGCGCGAGACGCTGTCGCGCTACTTCGAGCTGGCTTCGGATGTCATTGCCCGCTACGGCGGAACGGTCGAGAAGTTCATCGGCGACGCCGTCATGGCCGTATGGGGGGCACCGGTCGCGCACGAGGACGATGCCGAGCGTGCGGTACGCGCCGGCCTCGAGCTCGTCGACGCAGTGACCGGCCTCGCTGCCGGCATCCAGGCGCGCGTCGGCATCCTGACCGGCGAGGCCGCCGTGACGCTGGGCGCGACCAACCAGGGGATGGTCGCCGGTGACCTCGTCAACACCGCCAGCCGGCTCCAGTCGGTCGCGGCGCCGGGCGCCGTTCTGGTGGGCGAGGGCACTTTCCGCGCGGCCAGCCGGGCGATCGCGTTTGTCGAGGCGGGTGAGCAGGCGCTCAAGGGCAAGCAAAGCCCAGTTGCCGCGTGGCAGGCGCTCCGCGTCGTGGCCGAGGTTGGCGGCCGGAACCGGAGCGCCGGGCTGGAGGCGCCATTCGTCGGGCGCGCCGACGAGCTGCGCCTGCTGAAGGACCTGTACCACGCCACCGGGCGCGAGAAGCGTGCGCGGCTCGTCTCGATCATGGGCCCGGCAGGGATCGGCAAGTCGCGTCTGGCGTGGGAGTTCTCGAAGTACACCGACGGTGTCGTCGAGACGGTCTACTGGCACAGCGGTCGGTCGCCGGCATACGGCGAAGGGATCAGCTTCTGGGCGCTCGGTGAGATGGTGCGTCAGCGATGCGGGCTGCTCGAGGGCGACGACGAGCTGACCACGCGCGCCAAGGTCGCCGAGGCGGTCGAGCGCTGGGTCTCCGACGCCGGCGAGCGGGCGTGGATCGAGCGCGCGCTGCTCACCCTGCTCGGCGTCGAGACCGGCATGCCGGCCGAGGAGCTGTTCGCCGCATGGCGCAGCTTCTTCGAACGGATCGCCCAGCACGGTACGGTCGCCCTCGTCTTCGAGGACACCCACTTCGCCGACGCCGGCCTGCTCGACTTCATCGATCACCTGCTCGAGTGGAGCCGCGGAGTCCCGCTCTATATCGTCACGCTCGCGCGCCCCGAACTGCTCGAGCGGCGGCCCGACTGGGGGGCGGGCAAGCGCAACTTCGTCTCGCTCTACCTCGAACCTCTGCCCGAGTCAGAGATGCGCGAGCTGCTGGGCGGGCTTGTGCCGGGGCTGCCGGAGAGCGCGGTGACGGCGATCGTCGAGCGTGCCGACGGCATTCCGCTGTATGCCGTCGAAACGGTCCGCATGCTGGTGGCCGAGGGCAGGCTCGTCGAGCGCGACGGCGTCTATGCACCCGTCGGCGATCTCACGGCGTTGGCCGTGCCGGACACGCTGAGCGCGCTCATCGCATCGCGCCTCGATGGGCTCGAGCCCGCCGATCGTCAGCTGATCCACGACGCGGCCGTGCTCGGCCAGTCCTTCACCCAGGCAGCGCTGGCGGCGGTCTCCGGCGTGTCGGAAGCGGAGCTCGATCGGCGATTGCCGGCGCTGGTCCGGCGCGAGCTGCTGCGCCGCGAGCTCGACCCTCGCTCGCCCGAGCGCGGCCAGTACGTCTTCGTCCAGGCGCTGATCCGCGAGGTGGCGTACAACACGCTGTCACGCCGTGACCGGAAGGCTCGCCACCTGGCGGCGGCCCGCTACTTCGAGCAGCTCGGCTCCGACGAGCTGGCCGGCGTCCTCGCCCGTCACTACCTCGCTGCGCAGGCGCACGCAAGCCCGGGAGCTGAGGCAGAGGCACTCGCGGCGCAGGCGCGGATCGCGCTTCGGGCTGCGATCGATCGATCCTCGGCGCTCGGCGCACACGAGCAGGTGATCGGCTTTACCGAGGAGGCGATGACGGTCACCGCCGATCCGGCCGAACGGGCGGATCTCCTCGAGCGCGCCGGCAATGCCGCCAACGCGCTCGCGCGTTCGGCGGTCGCTGAACGCTATTACCGGCAGGCGATCGAGTTGCGTCTCGAGCTCGGCGACCGGCGCGGCACGGCGCGCGCGACGGCAGCCCTCGCCTGGGCACTCCTCGACGCGCACCACGCCAAACCGGCGATCGAGATGCTCGAGCGGGCGATCGAGCAGTTCGCCGAGCTGTCGGCCGATCCGGTGCTGCTCGACATGAAGGCGCGCGTGCTCGCCCGCGGCTACATGTTCGACGGGCAGTTCCAGCGCGCCGAGCGCGTCGCTGACGAAGTCCTTCCCCCGGCCGAGCATGCCGACATGGTGCCGATCATCGCCAACGCGCTGGTCGCGAAGGGAAGCGCTCTCGCCGCCATGGGACGGCTGCGCGAGGGGATAGCCCTGATCGGTGCCGGTGAGCAGCTCGCTCGCGACCGTGAGCTGACCGACACACTCACCTTCGCGCTGCTGCAGGGCGGCTACCACCTGGCCGAGGTCGACACGATGGCCGCGCTGGCCAAGTACCGCGAAGGGCTGACGATCGCCCGCCGCCTCGGCAACCGCCCTCGGACGCGGGTACTGACCAACAACATCGGCTATACCGGCTTCCTGGCCGGCGACTGGGACGGCGCGCTGGCGGAGCTGGACGCCGCCCTGGGCGAGGACGTTGAGCCCGGCGAGCGGGTGTGGCTGGCCGGGAATGCGCTCAACATCCGCGCCTGCCGCGGCGAGGACGTCTCGGCCGCGCTGCGCGAACTCGAGGAGATCGCGGCCAGCCTGCCGGAGAACCCGGCCGTGCGGATCCCGCCGCTCGAGGTCGGCGGCCTGGTCGCGCTGAGCAGTGGCGATCTGAAGACGGCGCGCCGAAAGTTCCATGTGCTTGCCAAGGCCGATCAGACGCAGGCGGCCGCGTCCTACTACATGTCCGGCCGTGCCGCCATCTGGGCGGGCGACGCCGCCGCGGCGGAGGCGGATCTGACGGCGCTCAACGAGACCGGGCTTCATGGCCGGGTGGCGGAGGTCCGGCGAGCGACGCTGCGCGCCGGTATCGCGGCACTCTCCGGCGCCAGGGCCGAGGCGCAAGCACGCTATCGGGAAGCGCTTCGCGGTTGGCGTGACCTCCGTATGCCGTGGGATGAGGCGCTGACCGGCATAGACGTGGCCAGCGTGCTGACGCCGGCCGAGCCGGACTACGCGACGGTCGTAGACGCGACTCGCCAGTCGCTCGAGCGATTGGGCGCGCGTCCGTTCGTAGAGCGCCTTGATCTCGCGGTCGCCAAGGCGAGCGAGGGCCGCTCGCCGGCGGTGCTTGCCAGACCTGCCGCGCCAGAAGAGTCGCAGGCGGTCGTCTAGCGGACGGGCGTCGCGACGATCACGTTGCGCCACGCCGGCGGCGTGGCGCAGCAAGACCCGACGAGGCGATCATTGGGTAGCCCACCGATGGCACGTCGCCGGACGCGCCACCGGTGAAGCGGGTTGCGGCTACCTCCGCGCCACGTGTTGAAGCTGTGCAGTCGCCTGATCAGCCGAACGTCGGCCACTTGACGCGGCGGATCTCGTCGCGCGTGGCGACCGCCCCACCAAGGACGGCCGACACGGCCGCCAGGAAGACCACGAAGACGCTCTGCCAGGCGGCGTTGCGGAAGGCTCGGAGGAGCTCTTCGGTGTTCGCTTCCGGGCTCACGTCGCGGAACTGTCCACCGAACACGCCGGCAACCGCGCCGAAGAGCTGCGCGCCAACCTGCGCGGCAAACGCGGCGAGGATGAACACCACCAGCAGCCACAGTGCCCAGACAAGGAAACCGTGCAGCACGGCCCGTCCCATGTCGGTCGTGCCGGTCGCCCAGGCAGCCGTAAAGCCACCGGCGAAGAAGGCGAGCACCACGAAGGCGGTCGTGATGATCGCGGCAACGAGGTTCCGCGTTTCTTGCGGTGCCTCGAAGGGCGCCGCCTCCAATCCGGCAGCGAGCGCGACGAGGCTGAGCAGCACGAACGTGCCGAAGCCGACGAGCAGACCCGCCCAGATCGCCCCCCAGCTGATCAGGTCGGGCCCTACAGCTGGCTCGGTGACGACCACGTCAACGTCGCGGTCCACGACGCCGCGGCTCACGTCACGGTCGACATCTACCCTGGCCATTAGAACAGCAGCCTCAGCAGGATGATGATCACAATGATCGTAATCAGCAGTCCGATGATTCCCATTCCCTACCTCCGTGTGCTTTTACCCATGGGTATCGACCGTAACGGTCGCACGAAGGGCCTTTCAGCCGGCTTGCGTCCCGCGTCGGCTTCGCTTTAGTACGCGCACAACGCGGCCGCATGCGCCGGCGGCCGTCGACAGCCGGCGGCGTACCATTCGCTCGAAGAGAAGGAGGAAACGACGCATGGCGTATCCAACTCCGGCCGGGTCGGTAGGCGAGCTTCTGCGCGCGCTCGACGGCGTGTGCCGCGTCGACGCTGAGCAGCTCGTCATTGAGGACGAGCGTGCGTTCCGCGACCGCGGCGTCCGCACCTGTGTCTGGTCGGCGACGTTTGCCGACGATCGCGACGTCATCGATGCGGCGCGCTGGATCATCTGGCAGGCGTCGCAGCAGCTCGGCGCGCCCTCGTGGAGCACCCACGAGCTGTACATGGCGCGCGGTCGGGGCGAGGTCGGCGGGTTCACCGTGCCGGCGGTCAACCTGCGCACGCAGGTCTTCGACATGGCGGCGGCGATGTGCCGCGCGGCGGACGCGATCGATGCCGGGGCGGTCATCTTCGAGCTCGCTCGCAGCGAGCAGGAGTACACCTACCAGCGGCCGGGCGAATACATCACCAGCGTGCTTGCCGGCTGCATCGCCGCCGGCTGGCAGGGGCCGGTGTTCGTGCAGGGCGACCACTACCAGTTCAACGCCAAGAAGTACGCTGCCGATCCGCACGGCACGACCGAGGCGATTCGACGGCTGACGCGCGAGGCACTGGCCGTCGGCTACGGCAACATCGACATCGACTCCTCGACGCTGGTCGATCTCGGGCAGGCGACCGTTCCTGAACAGCAGCGCGTCAACTACGAACGGGCGGCGGAGATGTCGGCGCTCATCCGCCAGCATGAGCCGGCGGGCATGACGGTCAGCGTCGGCGGCGAGATCGGTGAGGTGGGCAAGCAGAACTCGACCGAGGAGGAGTTGCGCGCCTACCTCGACGGCTACCGCGCCGAGCTCGACCGGCTGGCTGGGCCGGGCACGCCAGGCCTATCGAAGGTCAGCGTCCAGACGGGCACCTCGCACGGCGGCGTGCCATTGCCCGGCGGTGGGGTGGCGGAGGTCAAGCTCGACTTCGGCACGCTCGAGCGGCTCTCGCGCGTCGCCCGTCAGTACGGGCTGGCGGGAGCCGTCCAGCACGGCGCCTCAACACTGCCCGAGGAGATGTTCCATCGTTTCCCGGAAGTCGAAACGGCCGAGATCCACCTCGCCACCGGCTTCCAGAACCTGCTCTATGAGCACCGTGAGTTCCCGGCCGACCTGCTGCGCGAGATGTCCGCCTGGTGCTTCAGCAACACCGCTGACGAGCGCAAGGAAGGGGAGACCGACGACGTCTTCCTGTACAAGACGCGGAAGAAGGCGCTCGGGCCGTACAAGCGCCAGCTGTGGGAGCTGCCCACGAAGGACCAGATCATCGCCGAGCAGGAGGCGAAGTTCCGCCTGCTGTTCGAGCAACTCGGCGTTGCCGGATCGAAGGAGATGGTCGAACGCCACGTTCGTGCCGAGCGGCGCGACCGGCCCGTGCCGGCACCGCTGACCGCGCTCAGGGCAGCGGGCGCGGCGGGCAGCTGACGGCGGCGGTCTTGGCGCGGCGTCGATAGACTGGCAGCGAATGCTCACTGAATCCGCCATCTACGACGCCCTGCGCTCGGTCCAGGAGCCCGAGCTGGGCCGAGACATCGTCACCCTCAACATGGTCCGGGACGTCGCCATCGCGGCCGACGACAGGGTCGCCCTGAAGATCGAGTTGACGACGCCCGCCTGCCCGCTCAAGGACGAGATCGAGCGCAACGTGAACGCCGTCCTTGGCGACCTCGGTGCGCGCGAGGTGACCGTGACGTGGGGGGCGATGGTCCGCCGCGCCCAGCCTGCGCAGGCGCAACAGTTGCTGCCCGACGTCAAGAACATCGTCGCCGTCGCGTCGGGCAAGGGCGGCGTGGGCAAGACGACCGTCGCGGCGAACCTGGCCGTTGCGCTGGCCCTCGATGGCGCGAGCGTCGGGCTGCTCGATGCCGACATCACCGGCCCCAACGTCCCGCTGATGCTCGGGGTCGAAGGCGCGCCGGTCGCCAGCCCGGCGGGCAAGATAACGCCCCTCGAGCGCTACGGCGTCAAGGTCATCAGCATCCAGTTCTTCGTCCCTGAGGGCCAGCCGATCGTGTGGCGTGGGCCGTTGGTCGGCGGCGCGATCCAGCAGTTCCTGCGTGACGTCGACTGGGGCGAGCTCGACTACCTCGTCGTCGACCTTCCACCGGGCACGTCCGACGCGCAGCTCACCCTTGCCCAGGCCGTGCCGATCTCGGGCGCGCTGCTCGTCACCACGCCGCAGGACGTGGCCGTGCTCGACGTGGCCAAGGCGCTGGCCATGTTCCGGCGCATGAGCGTGCCGGTGATGGGCATCGTCGAGAACATGAGCGCTTTCGTCTGCCCTCACTGCGGCATCGCGACCGAGATCTTCGGCCGTGGCGGCGGCGAGGGTTTCGCGCGGCGCAACGAGCTCGAGTACTTCGGCGGCATCCCGCTCGACGTCAAGGTCCGCCAGGGCGGCGACGCCGGCGTGCCGGCGGTCGCCCAGCGTGAGCCGGGCCCGGCGGCCGAGGTGCTGCGCGCGCTCGCCCGGACGGTCGCCGCACGGATGAGCGTGCGCGCGGCACAGCAGGCGCCGGCCATCACGATCAGCTAGAGAGGCCCTCGCCTCTGAGCGGCGCGGAACTCCGCCAGGTTCGACCACTCGCTGCCGCAGGCGAGGCAGGTGATCGCCGGGTCGAACGGCGCTGAAGGATCGCCCATCCCGATCAGCTCGTCATAGGGTCGAACAACGCGCAGGTCGGGCCGCTCGCTGGGGACGAGCGCAAGCCGGAGTTTGCCGCACACCGGGCAGCGCTCTTTCGAGCGGCGGCTGTCGTCCGTCATCGTCGCGTCAGCTTACGCTCCACTCACGGACCGGCTTTGAGTCGCTGCCACAGTGCGGCGCAGGCGGCGATGGCCGCCCGGCGGCGTCCCTCGGCCCCGCCGAGGAAGGCGCTTCGTTCCTGCGCGAGCGTCCCGCTCGCGCTCGCGATGGCGACCTCGACCCGCGTCTCGACCTCGCGCTCGGTGGCGCGTACGGCCATGCCAACGTCGGCCGCCGCCGATCGTCGCGCTTCTTCCGCCAGCTCGGCGACGGTACGGCGCGTCCGCAGGAGCTCGCCGCGCACGACGAAGCTCGACCCACCGAGCAGCGCCAGCAGCTGGCCGCCGGTGCCCACTTCGGCAACGGCCAGGCTGCGGCCACCGAGGCGTGCCGCCAGCGCCTCCGGCCAGCCGTCTTCGCCCTCAGCGAACACGAAGCGGTCAAGACGGCGCCGCAGCTCGGCCACCGTGCGATCGACGAGCTGTTGTCCCGTTTCCGCGCCGGCGGCGATTGCTCCCACGCGCACGTCGACGGCGTCGGGGCGGGCGTAGGTCGCGACGCTCGGATTCTGTGAGCGCAGGAGTTCCTCGCCAATCAGGTCGACCAACTGCGATTCACCGACGCCGGTCAGGCGCAGCGTGTGCCAGGCGCGTTCCGCGCCGACCTCGCGCGCGCGCAGCCTCGGCAGCGCGTGAGCGCGCCACATCGGCCACATTTCGCGCGGCGGGCCGGGCAGCGCCACGATCAGCCGGCCGTCTGGTTGCTGGAGCCACCAACCGGGAGCAGTGCCGTGCGCGTTGGGCAGCGCGTCGGCGCCGGGAACCAGCCACGCCTGCTTGCGATTTGCCTCCGGCATCGCCTGTCCGCGCCGTTCGAACAGTGTCTTCAGCCATGCTTCGAGCCGCGAGTCGACCGCCGGCGTCAGCCCGCACGCGGCCGCGATCGCTTCCCGCGTCAGGTCGTCGGGTGTAGGTCCAAGCCCGCCCGTCGAAACGACCAGATCGGCCGACTCCAGTCCCGCGCTGAAGGCGTCCCGTACGGCGGCCAGCCGATCGGGCAGGGCGAGGACGGCCTCAACGTCGATCCCCAGCTCGGTCAGCTCGCGCGCCAGGTCGCCGCTGTTGGTGTCACGCGTCCAGCCGTGCGTCAGCTCGCTGCCGATGGCCAGGATGCGAGCGCTGCGGATGGGCCGCGACACCGGGCAACCATAGCGCCCAACGGGCGACGGTGAGCCCTTGACGACCCGCCGCGGACTGTGTTAGCAATCTCGTACCCAGAGTGCTAAGGGCGCAGCCGGCTGCCCATGTCGAACGCCGGCCCTTACCGGGAGAGAACGAGGAAGATGGCCAAGCTGATTGCCTATGACGAGGAGGCGCGTGGTTCGCTCAAGCGCGGTATCGACGCCCTCGCTGGAGCGGTCAAGTCGACGCTCGGGCCGAAGGGCCGCAACGTCGCGCTCGACAAGAAGTACGGCGCACCCAACGTGGTCCACGACGGCGTGACCGTGGCCAAGGAGATCGAGCTCAAGGATCCCTTCGAGAACATGGGCGCGCAGCTGCTCAAGGAGGCGGCGACCAAGACCGAAGACGTCGCCGGCGACGGGACGACGACCGCCACGGTGCTCGCGCAGGCGATCGTCAACGAAGGCCTCAAGAACGTCGCATCGGGCGCCAACCCGATGCAGATGAAGGTCGGCATCGAGAAGGCTGCCGCCGCCGTGTCGCAGGCGCTGCGCGACGCCGCCACGCCGGTCACCGGCCGCCAGGAGATCGCGCAGGTGGCGACGGTGAGCGCCGGCGACGCCTCGATCGGCGAGCTGATCGCCGAGGTCATGGACAAGGTCGGCAAGGACGGCGTGGTGACCGTCGAGGAGTCGAAGACGATGGCCTTCGAGACGGAGTACGTCGAGGGCATGCAGTTCGACCGCGGCTACGTCAGTGCCTACTTCGTGACCGATACCAACCGCATGGAGGCGGTGCTCGAGGATCCCAACATTCTGATCACCGATAGGAAGATCTCGGCCATCGCCGACATCCTGCCGGCGCTCGAAAAGCTGGTCCAGGTCGGGCGCAAGGAGCTGCTCATCGTCGCCGAGGACGTCGACGGCGAGGCGCTGGCGACGCTCGTCGTCAACAAGCTGCGCGGCATCGTCAACGTGCTGGCCGTCAAGGCACCGGGCTTCGGCGACCGCCGCAAGGAGATGCTGCGCGACATCGCCGTGCTTACCGGTGGCACGGTCATCAGCGAGGAGGTCGGGCGCAAGCTCGAGTCGGCCACCCTCGAGGACCTCGGCCGCGCGCGGCGCGTCGTCGCCAACAAGGACAACACGACGATCATCGAAGGCCACGGCTCAGCCGCCCAGATCGAGGGCCGGATGAAGCAGATCAAGGCGCAGATCGAGGAGACCACGTCGGACTACGACAAGGAGAAGCTGCAGGAGCGGCTGGCCAAGCTGGCCGGCGGCGTCGCGATCATCAAGGTTGGCGCCGGCTCGGAGGTCGAGCTCAAGGAGAAGAAGCACCGCGTCGAGGATGCGCTGTCGGCGACCCGCTCGGCGGTAGAGGAGGGTCTCGTGCCGGGCGGCGGCGTGGCGCTGATCAACGCCCAGACTGCGCTCGACGGGCTGAGCCTCGACGGTGACGCCCAGATCGGCGTGGCGATCGTGCGCAAGGCGCTCGAGGAACCGCTGCGCACGCTGGCCGAGAACGCCGGCGACGACGGCTCGGTTGTGCTCGAGAACGTGCGTCGACTGTCGCGCGAGCAGCAGAATCCGCGCCTCGGCTTCGACGTCCTTTCGGAGGACTATGTCGACATGATCAGCGCCGGCATCGTCGACCCGGCGAAGGTGACGCGGACAGCTGTCGAGAACGCGGCCTCGATTGCATCGATGGTTCTGACGACCGAGGCGATGGTGACCGACAAGCCGGAGCCGAAGCCGGCGATGCCCGCCATGCCACCCGGCGGCATGGGCGGCATGGGCGGCGGCATGGGCGACTTCTAGTCAAGAAGGGCGCCGGCCCGACCGCTCGGCCGCGCGATCTTTTCGCGCTCGATCGGCCTCGCGGACCGGTCGGCACCCTTCCCACGTGCGCTGATGGAGAGGAATTTTCGCGGACCAGCCGCACGCTGAAGCGATACGGGACTAAAGGCGAGGTTGACGCGGCTGCATTGCGTCGATCCATACTCTGTCCACGATGAGCGAGCTCGTATCGAGCGGCTTTGCTGAGTTCGACCGGTTGGCCGCGCTCTACCGGCGGACGCGCGAGCTGCTTGACGCCGTCATCGCCAGCGGCGAGTTGCCCGGCGAAGCGACCGAGGTGATAGCGACCCAGACGCTGCCGCACGTCGAGGACATGGAGGCCGGCTTCCAGATCTGGCTGCGCGCGGGCGAGGCTGCGCTCGACGAGCTGCGCGCGCTGGTGTCGCGCGCCGGCCTGATC
>JALYGJ010000100.1 GCA_030777155.1 Chloroflexota bacterium
GGCCAGGGCAGCGAGCGGAGCAGGTGTCGCTGCTCGGCGTAGTCACGTTCGACGCGCCGGCAGCGCTCGCAGGCCGCCTGGTGCTCGGCCAGCTCCGACCGCTCAGCGGCCGGCAGCCCGCCGTCGAGGTGCGCCGAGATCAGCTCGCGGTAGCGTTCGTGGCGATCGTTCGTGCCGCCGCTGTCGCTCAATCGCCGCTCCTGTTGCGCCGGCGCTGGCGGGGCGACTCGGGAGCCAGCTCGCTGCCGCTGGCCGAGGCATCGGCAGCGGCGGTGCGCGCGTGCTCGATGGCGAGCGCCTGACGGAGCGACTCGCGTGCGCGCGTCAGGAGCGCACGCGCGGCGACGTGCGATGTGCCCAGCGCTTCAGCCAGCTCGAGACCGGTCAGCTCGTGGACCTCGGCGAGCAGCAGTGCCTGGCGCTGTCGCTCAGGGATTGCGGCAAGCGCGCGTTCCATCTCGCCCGAGAGCCGGCGCTGGAGTGCCACCTCTTCCGCCGACGCACCGCTGCCACGGCTCTCGCCGCTCCACGGCACGAACCGCACGACCCGGCGCCGGCGCAGCTCATCGAGCGCTGTACGGCCGGCGATCTGGTATAGCCAGGGACGGGCGCGCGCCGGATCGGTGAGCGTGTCGAAGGCACGGAAGGCCTTGACGAACGTTTCCTGTGTCAGGTCCGCAGCAAGCTCCTCGTCGCGCAGCATCCGCCACAGGTAGGCGTAGATCTCCTGGTGGTATGCCGCGTACAACAGTTCGATCTGGGCCCGCGCCGTCGCCTGGTCGCCGGTCATCGGAGCGCTCCCCGATGGCCCCAACCCTGTTGCCGGTCCGAGTATCCGGGCCGCGGCTGGGCGGTCCGGCGCTGGAGAGCTCGGTGCCGGGTGGGCGGCGGCACTGTCCAGAGCGTGTGACGGCCGACGGCCCACCGGTGTGACGACGCGCCGCGTGTCGGGCGGCCGTGCGCGCACCTCACCGCACCGGCTCCGGATCCCAGCGCGGCCGCTGGCCGGCCAGTGTGCGACCTTCGCCGAGCAGCTCGGCGACCGCCTCCTCCGGGCTGACCGGGTTGACGGGCAGGCCCGTTCCCAGCTCGAGCCCGGCGATCTCGCGCAGGCGCGGGTGGATCTCCCAGTGCCAGTGGTACGTCTCGTCGACGCGCTCGCGCAGCGGCGCCGTGTGAAGGATCAGGTTGTAGGCCGGCCAGTCGAGCACGGCGAGCAGGCGCAGCACGTGCTGGAGGGTGGCTGCCGCGTTGGCCAGCTGCGCGTCGGTGGCCGTGCCGAAGTCGGCGGCGTGGTGGCGCGGCACGATCCACAGCTCGAAGGGCGAGCGCGACGCAAAGGGGGCGAAGCAGACGCTGGCGGCATCCTCGTGGACGAGCCGGCGGCGGGCGGAGCTCTCGTCGCGTACGAGCCGGCAATAGGGGCAGACGCCTTCGCGGATGAGGTAGCGCGCCGCGCCGCCGAGCTCCTCGCCGATGCGGTGTGGGATCTGCGGCAGATCGTAGAAGTCGAGGCACAGATGATCGGTCAACGCGCCCGCCTGGCGGCCCCAGTTCTGGACGACGGCCAGGTAGTCGGTCCGCGCCGCCTGGCGCGCCTCGACTATCGCCTGCCGGGCCTCGGCCAGCAGGTCAAAACAGATCTGCGGGCTGGCGTCGGCGAGGTGCTCATGGTGCTCGGCCGGCGCGATGATGGTCTGCCACGCTCCAACGTCGCCGAGCATGCCCAGCTCGGGCTCACGCTGCTCGTGGCCGGTCGTCCTCGCGTCGCGCTCCGAGCCGGCGACGGTGAACGCTTGCGACTTGAGCATGCGGCGCGATACGCCTGCCGCCGCCGCCTGGCAGTTCTGGCACTCCTCGACGGTCTGGCCCAGGCCCTTCGCCGGCCGCCGGAAGCGATCACGGTTGAACTCGCGCTCGACGACCACGGCGACCCACCAACCGGTGATGTCGTCGCGTCGAAGCTCGAACAGCCCGCGCGCCATCGGCTACGCCGCGACAGGCTGGCGCTCGAGCAGGCCGGCCAGGCTGGCCGCGAAGTGCCCGGCAGCGTCCTCCACGCTCGCCGTCGACGGCAGCGCGGCGCTGCCCCGCCAGCCCGCCTCACGCGCGATCGACGTCACCTCCGCGTCGCGCATCCCACACGGGTCGATGAGCTGAAAGTCCGACAGCTCGGTGGTGACGTTGAGCGCGATGCCGTGGTACGTCACGCCGCGCTCGATGCGTAGCCCCAGCGCGCCCAGCTTGCGCGGCCGATCGGACGTCGAGTCACACCAGATGCCCGGGTAGCCGTCCCGCCTGCCGGCGGCTACGCCGAAGGCGGCCGCGGTAGATGCCATCGCCTGCTCGAGCGCGCGGACGAACGGCCGAACGTACAGTCCGCGATCGGCCAGCCGAACGATCGGATAGGCGACCAGCTGGCCCGGACCGTGGTAGGTGACCTCGCCGCCGCGCTCGACCCGGATGAGGTCGATGCCACGCCGCGTGAGCTCGTCGCTGCTGGTGCGGACGTGGGCAGGGTCGGACTGCCGACCCAGCGTCAGGACCGGCGGATGCTCGAGCAGCAGCAGGACGTCGCGCGAGTTACCGGCCGCGCGGCTGGCGAGGAGCTCGTGCTGGAGCGCCCAGGCTTCGCGATAGGGGACGCGGCCGAGCCAGCGGACGTCGAGGTCCATGCTCGGACGATAGCAGGGACCTTCCATTGCAAGCGCGCGGCAAGCCGAGCACGCGAGCGCAGCGGCGAGGTGAGCGTCATCGACAAGAAGGCCGAGCGCCGCCTCGTGTCGGTCGACGTGGCGGACGGGGTGCACCGAGTTACGATCGAGCTGCGCGGGTGAGCGCACACGCCGGGCCAGCGGTCCGGTGGCGGCCGTCGGCGAGGATTCACCGAGCGCAGACCGGCGGGCAGCGGCGGCGGCGCCGCCCCGCGGTGGTACCCTATCGAGCGCACGCGCGATAGCTGCTGTTGGCTCCGAGCGGGAGTAACTCAGTTGGCAGAGTGTCTGCTTCCCAAGCAGAATGTCGCGGGTTCGAATCCCGTCTCCCGCTCCAACTCCTGAGCCTGGAGTCGCCCCGTCTGGCGCTTCATCGCGCGCGATCGTCTTTCCCTAGCAGACCCGCTGACACGGCGGCAGATCGCCGGGGTTAGTAACCGTTCTCGCGGTCGTGGCGACATTGACCGTCGGGCCGGCGGCAGCGTCCGCGGCGGGGAGTAGGTACCAGCCGGACGGGCGCATTCGGCAGCCATGCCACGTCGAGTACACCGACCGCACCCCGCAGTGGTTCGCCAACAACACAACGGCATACGGGGAGCCGCGGCCTGGGGCAAAGTTCGGCTTCTGGCTGCCCGCTGACACCGAACCGCCCGACGCCGGCGAGTAACGCGCTCGCGCGATCTGGTTGAGTTCGAACCGGGTCTCCCGCTCGGCATCTTGGCCTTGCCAAGCGCGCGCAGCCTCGGTACTGTCGGCCGCCACGCCCAGAGCTGAGAGGGGGAAAGGCGCAGCCGCGTGTCCAGCACCAACGAGCCCTCCGCAGCCGTGCCGGCCGGGGAGCGGCTGACCATCTTCATCAGCTACCGGCGCTCCGACACGCGCGGCGGTGCGGGCAGGCTGTACGACGCGCTGCGCCGCCGGTTCGGCAAGGACCGCCTGTTCATGGACGTCGACAACCTCGTCCCCGGGCAGGACTGGGTCCACGCGGTCGAGGACGCCGTCGCGCGCTGTGACGTGCTGCTCGCGCTGATCGGTGACCAGTGGCTATCGGTCACGGATGCCAGCGGCACGCGGCGGCTGGACGACGATCTCGACCCGGTGCGGCTCGAGATCGAGGCCGCGCTGCGCCAGGGCAAGCCCGTCATCCCCGTCCTGTTCGACGACGCGCGCATGCCGGCGGCCGAGGAGCTGCCCGAGTCGCTGCGCCCGCTGCGGCGGCGGCACGCGATGCGGCTGGCCCACGAGAGCTTCCGCTACGACCTCGAGCCGCTCGTCCGCGCGCTGCGTGCGATCGAGAAGGCAAAGATACGTTCGTCGACTCGTACACCGGAGCCGAGCGCGCTCGGCGACAGCGACAGCGCAGGCTCGACTGCTGAGGCAGCGGCGCAGGAGTCGGTGATCAGCGCCCCAGTCGCCGAAGTGACGGGATCTGCGCCAACTCCTCCACCCGCCCTCGACGCGCGGCCGCC
This sequence comes from Chloroflexota bacterium, assembly GCA_030777155.1. Taxonomy (GTDB): domain Bacteria; phylum Chloroflexota; class Limnocylindria; order Limnocylindrales; family CSP1-4; genus JALYGJ01. The sequence goes on from JALYGJ010000100.1 coordinate 4,184, forward strand.
CAGCGGGCGGCCAGTCCCGGCGATGCCGTACATCCACCCAATTCCCGCTCAGCCGACGGACGAAGACGCGCGGGGTGGCCGGCGCCGGGAGCGCCGGTTCCTGCCCTTGCCCGCTGCGATCCTTGCCGGTCTCGCGGCATTGCTGCTCGTTTCCGCCGCCGCCTACAACCTCGTGTTTCAAGCCGCGTCCGGCACACCGAGCCCCAGCCCGTCTCAGCCGGGCGAAGCCGGGATCGCCACCCCATCGACCGCGGCTGCCTCACCGACGCCGAGCGAGGCGGCCGCAGGGACAGGCTCCGCAACTGCGGCGCCGACAGTCAGTCGCACGCCTGCGCCCCCGTCGCCTCTAGCGACCTCGGGCTATAGCGCCATCTACCCCGAGGCGGGCGCGGTTGACTGCGAGCGCCAGACTTACCAAGGCGCTGAATATCACGGCCGCCTTCGAGAGTTGCGAGCGATCGACAGCATGACCGTGGTATTCGAGTTCTGCTCGGAGGTGGACTTCATATACGAGGGAATGTCCGAGTTCCCGATCCACAGCAGTGACTTTCTGGCTCAAGCTGTTCCCGAAGGAGAGATTCACTGGTGGCCGAATGGCACCGGACCGTACCTGCTAGAAGAATGGACCGATCACCTTTTACTCGAGCCATTCGCCGATTACTGGGGTGGTCCGGTAGAGCCGGACGCGCGTCTAGACGACGTGCCTACGGAGTTGGTACCCAGCCGCTACTGCGTCGGACCTGAAGGCGACGTCGCGTATCTCGTCTGCAGCCACCTCTACGAAGGCATGTACATCTGGCGCGACGGTACTCCCAGCCCCGGTTTGGCGACGGCATGCGTCGCAACGACCAACGGGCGCACCGGGCGGACACGGAGATGTAACCTGCGCGAAGGGGTTTCGTTCCACAACGGCGACGCGTTCGACGCAGAGGATGTAATTGTTTCCTTCGCGTCCTACTGGGACACGAGGCATCCGTTCCACGTCGCGGACGCGTCCGCCGAGAGCTTCACTTCGAGTGCGCTCGGCGACCTCTTGCGCTGATTGGCGGCAAGCAAGACCGCGAGTGTCGGCGGTGATGGACGCTATCCGGCCTCATCAGCGCATGCCTCTCGACGCCTCGCTGGCTCGACTTGCCCGGGTACCGGCACTTCCGATCAGCGCGTCGCCCGCACTGCGCTTACGCTGCTTCGATGCGTACGGCAGCGGTGCTCGGAGCAGTGCTACTGATCGCCTCGTGCGTCGGCCCCGCGGGTTCGCCGACCGCCACGATGCCGGGGTCGACCGCCACGCCGACCGGCAGTCCGACGGCCAGCCCCGTTGACAGCCCGACCACGGCCGCTACGCCGACGGCGACAGCAGCTGCTACGGCCACCGTCAGCCCCACCGCGAGCCCAATGGTCACGGCCACCGCGACCGTTTCGGAAGGCCAGTTCCTCAACCCGGTCCTCGACGCCGACTTCCCCGACCCACACGTCATCGAGGTTGACGGGACGTATTACGCGTACGCGACGCAGGGAAACGGCTTCCACATCCAGCTGAGCACGTCGACCGACATGGTCACCTGGGCACCGCCGGCCGAGGCGCTGCCCGAGCTGCCCGCCTATTCTCCGCGCGACTTCTGGGCGCCGGAGGTCGCACGCACCTCCGCCGGCTTCGTCATGTACTACACGCTCCGCGCTACCGGAGTCTCGCGACCCGATGTCCGCAGCGCCCAGTGCATCTCGTACGCGGTTGCCGACGACCCGGCCGGCCCGTTCACCGACCCCAACGAGGCGCCGTTCGTCTGCCAGCCCGACCTGGGCGGCTCGATCGACCCGCACCACTTCGTCGATGCCGACGGGACGCCCTACCTGCTCTGGAAGAACGACGGCAACTGCTGCTCGATCCCCACGCGCATCTGGATGCAGCAGCTCTCGGAGGACGGTACCGAGCTTATCAGCGAGGCAACGGACCTGGGCGTGACCAACGACGACCTGTGGGAGTTCCGCGTCATCGAAGCGCCCAGCCTGGTCCTCGCCAACGGCACCTATTACCTGTTCTTCTCGGGCAACGACTACAGCACCTCAGGCTACGCCGTCGGCTACGCCACCGCCGACAACGTACTCGGTCCGTATGAGGACGCCGGGGAGAACCCCATTCTGACCAGCAATCCGCCGGCCGCCGGTCCCGGCGGGCAGGCGATCATCGCTGACGCCTCGGGTGGGCTGTGGGTCTACTACCACGCGTGGCATGCCGACCGGGTCGGATACGACGCCGGCGGCGCGCGCGCCATGTGGCTCGACGAGCTGGCCCTGGAAGACGGGCGTGCGGCGATCGAAGGGCCAGACGTCGGCCCGCAGCCGGCGCCCGAGCCCAGCGGAGGAGGTTAGCTCGGCGTCGTTCGGACGGCGAGGCGGCCTCGCCGAGCGCGAGCAGGAGGCGCGCAACCCGTGTCAGTTGTCCGCCTGGCTGCGTTGCCACGGCCAGCGGCCGGTCAGCTCAACCTCGAGCGCGAAGCTGAGGAACGTGCGGATCAAGACTATGCCGGCGAGGATGCCGAGGCTCTCGAAGGTCGGCTCGATGGCGACCGTGCGGATGATGTCGGCGGCCACGAGGACTTCCAGCCCGAGCAGGATCGATCGGCCGATGTCGGTGCGCAGGCGGTGGTAAAGGCGAACGCCAGAACGCCGGTACAGATTGAGACCAAACCTGGCGAAAGCCACGATCGTGCCGGCGACGATCAGGACAACGCCAACCCCATCGGCGACAATCCCGACCGCCTCGGCAATCGGCGCGAACTCCACGTACCCATCGTCCAGCGGTGGCGTTGCTTGCCGTCACGCATCGCGACCGGCAGCCCTGCCGAAGCGCTTGCAAGCGCGCTCGTCGGCCGGCGCGCGCGACGAGCCGTAACCTGAGCACATGACGGCCCTCGCGACGTTGCTGGTGGTCCTTCTCCTGTCGCTGTTCGTGACGCGCGTGGCGACGGTCGCCCTCACGCTGACCGGTATGTCTCGCGAGGCAGCTCGCTTTCAGGCGCGATCCGCCTTCACCGGCGCCGGCTTCACGACCAGCGAGTCCGAGATGGTCGTTCGCCATCCCGTGCGACGGCGGATCGTGATGCTGCTCATGCTTCTGGGGAATGCCGGCGTCGTGGCGGCTGTCGGGTCGCTGCTGCTCACCTTCATCGAGGCCGGGCCAGCGAACTGGCTGCTGCGCGTGATCGTGCTCGCCATCGGCATCGCCGTCCTCTGGCTGCTGGCCACCAGTCGAGCAGTCGATCGGCTCATCTCGAGCGTGACGACGCGCGCGCTGCGTCGCTGGACGCGCATCGACGTCACCGACTATGCCGAGCTGCTGCATATTGCCGGCGCGTACAAGGTCGTCCAGCTGCCGGTGCGCGAGGGAGACTGGCTGGCGGGCAAGACGCTCGACGAACTGAACCTCCGCCGCGAAGGCATGTTGACGCTGGGAATCGAACGTGCCGATGGGAGCTTCGTCGGAGTGCCACCGTTGAGCCTTCGCGTGAGCGCGGGCGACGAACTGACCATTTACGGCCGCAGCGACTCGATCGAGGCGCTCGGCCGCCGCCGCGATACCACTGCCGGTGAAGCGGCCCACGAGCTGGCCGAGGAAAGGGAGCTCGAGCGGATCGAGGAAGTCGACGAGGAGGCTCGTCAGCGGCGCGACGGGCATGAGCAGGCAGACCCCGCCGGTCCCGGCGGCCCCAACTAGCGGACCCGGCGTGCAGCAAGGCTTTCACGAGATAGGCGATTACGGCCTGATCGGCGATACGCGCAGCGCCGCGCTCGTGGCACGCGACGGCTCGGTCGACTGGTTGTGCCTGCCTCGCTTCGATGCCCCCTCCGTCTTCGCGGCGGTGCTCGACCCGGGCCGCGGCGGTCACCTGCGCATATCGCCGGCCACGACGTTCACGGCCTCCCGCCGGTACCTGCCCGACACGAACGTCCTCGAAACGGCTTTCGAAACGGAGAGCGGCCGGGTCGTCCTACGTGACGCGATGATCCTGCCCGTTGGCACTACCGGCCCGTTCCCCGACCACGAGCTGCTGCGCGAGATCGAGTGCCAGGAGGGCGAGGTCCTGTTGGCCATCGATTTCAAGCCGCGCCCTGACTACGCCTCGGCACAGGTCCGCCTCCAGGACCGCCGCCAGCTCGGTATCCGCTGGGACGCGCCCGACCTCAGCCTGACCCTGCTTTCGGACGAGCGGCTGAAGGTCGCCGCCGACGGCGCATCCGCCAGCACCCGCTTCAGCCTTCGCCGCGGTGAGCGACGTTACGTGTCCCTGGCCAGCGATGTCGAGGCGCCCGCGGTGCTGCCTCCATTGGCTGGCGCCGCACGGTTGCGTCTGGCAGCGACGGCCGACTGGTGGCGGTCGTGGGCGCGCGAATGCAGTTACGCCGGCCGGTACAGAGCTGCCGTCGTGCGCAGCGCGCTGGCGCTCAAGCTGATGTCCTTCTCGCCTTCGGGCGCGATCGTGGCGGCGCCCACGACGTCACTGCCCGAAGAGATCGGCGGCGAACGCAACTACGACTATCGCTATTGCTGGCTGCGCGACGCATCGTTCACGATGCGCGCGCTCTACTCGCTCGGCTATTCGCCGCTCGCCGACGCTTTCCTGTCTTGGATGCTGCACGCGACGAGGCTGACCCATCCCGAGTTGCAGGTCGTCTACGACGTGTACGGCCGGACCGATCTGCCCGAGCGGGAGCTGAGTCACCTGCGCGGCTATCGGGACTCGCGGCCGGTGCGGGTCGGAAACGCCGCCTGTGCGCAGTTCCAGCTCGATGTCTACGGTGAGGTACTCGACGCCGCCGAGCGCTACGCGGCCGCGCGTGGGAACCTCGATGGCGAGCAGGCACGCATGCTCAGCGGGTTCGCCGATACGGTCTGCCGTCGCTGGTCGGAGCCCGACGACGGCGTCTGGGAGACGCGCGGCGAGCGCCAGCACTACGTCCATTCGAAGGTGCTCTGCTGGGTGGCCCTCGACCGAATCGTGCGCATGCACGAGCGCGGTCAGTTGCGCACCGATGTCCAAAGATTCAGCCGGGTGCGCGACGAAATTCGCAGCGCCATCGAGCGTCACGGTTACAACGCGCGGCTGGCGACGTACGTACGAACGTTCGATGGTGACGAGGTGGACAGCAGCCTGTTGACGCTGCCTCTGCTGGGCTACCTCCCCGCCGACGATCCGCGCATGCTGAGCACGTTCGAGCGCATCACTGCCGAACTGGCCGACGGCGCGCTGTATCGTCGCTATCGCCCGGGCACCGAAGACGGTCTCGGCGGCGACGAGGCGGCCTTCGGGATATGCAGCTTCTGGGCAGTCGAGTGCCGCGCGCTGGCCGGTGACCTCAGCGGTGCGGTTGCGGCGTTCGAGAAACTGCTCGAGTACGCCAATGACGTTGGACTGTACGGCGAACAGATCGAGGCGGGGAACGGCGCCGCGCGCGGAAACTTTCCCCAGGCATTCACCCATATCGGGCTCATCAACGCAGCCCTCACTCTCGAGCGAATGGAGGAAAGGCAGTGAACGGCCGGAGCATCGCACTGTGGGGCTTCGTTGGCACGGTGGTGCTGACCGGCCTGCTGGCGGCGAGCCAGGGACTCCACCAGACGCGGATGAACATCCCGTTCATGCTCGGAACGATGCTGACGCCGGATCGCGACCGGGCCAAGATCGTGGGCATCCTCGCCCACATGATGAACGGCTGGCTGTTCGCGACGATCTACGCGCTGGCATTCGAGAGCTGGCGCCGTTCGAGCGTGGTCCATGGCGCTGCGATCGGTGCTGTCCATGGCGGTTTCGTTCTGGCGGCCGGCATGCCTCTGTTGCCGGCGGTGCACCCGCGGATGGCGAGCGAGAGCAGCGGCCCGACGCCCACCCGGCAACTGGAGCCGCCCGGTTTCCTCGCCCTCAACTACGGCCGTCGCACACCGCTCTCGGTCATGCTCGCCCACGTCGTCTACGGCGCCGTCCTGGGTGCCTTCTACCGCCGGCGAAGCCGGGACGGGGGCTGACCCGGCGCCTTTCGGCGGCGCGCGCTCAGCGGATGTAACGCCGCTCGGTGTAGCACCAGGCGAACCCAGGGCCGGTGCCAGTCACCTGCTCGATCACCGGATGTCGTTCCGAAAGGGCGTGGTCGCGCGCGTGACCGGCCTGCGACTCGCAGCAGCCGACGTGGCCGCAGTGGGCACAGGAGCGCAGATTGAATCGGCTGCCGCATTCCTCGCAGCTGTCGGCGCGCCGAGCAGCGGGGGACTCTGGTCCGTGGGCACATAGCTCCGCCGCCGCACGACTTCGTTCGAGTATCTCCATGGGAAGAGGTTACGCCTGCCGCCCCGTCGCGCCCGTGAGCGGGCTCACACGGTTATCCGCCGTGGTTACTGGCCCTCAGCCACCTCGAGCAGGCGTTCGGCGTTCCGGATCACGACCCGTTGGCGCTCGGTCGTCACCAGGCCCTGCCGGCGAAAGTCGGCAATCGTGTGGGCCAGCGTCTCGCGCGTGGTGCCGATCATGTCGGCCAGCTCCTGTTGGGTCAGGCGCGCCTCGATCAGGGTTCCGCGAACTGTCTTCACGCCAAACCTGTGCGCCAGGTCGATGAGCTTGCGCGCCAGTCGCTGGCCGACGTGCTGATAGGCCATCGCCTCCAGCTCCCGTTCGGCCTCCTGGAGCCGGGTGGCGAGGTGGCTGATCACGTTGACCCCGATGGCCGGAAAGCGCTCGATCAGGCGGCGCAGCTCGTCGGGCGTAAGCGAACAGATGACGGCCTCGTCGACCGCCTCGACGTAGGTCTCGGGCAGGCGATCCTGGCCGAGCATGCGCATGTCGCCCAGGATCGTGCCGCGGTCGTAGATGTCGAGTGTCAGTTGCCTGCCGTCGGGCGTCATCCGGTAGACGCGCACCCTGCCCTTCTTGACGATGTGGATCCGCTCGGGCGGATCGTCTGGCGAGATCAGGATCTGGCCGGGCGTGCAGAAGCTCATCGTGGTCGCATGCCCGATCGCCTCGATGTCTGCTTCGGACAGCCCGCGGAACAGATCCAACTCGCGCAGAAGGCCGAGCTTCTCTGATAGAGATCGCCCGCCGGGTCTCTCCATTGGCTCAGTCTAGGCGGGCCAGCGGCCCGGCTGAGAAGGGGTCGCCGAAGCGCAGCCCGGCACGGGCGTACACGCCGGCCGGGAGGCCGATGTCGGCCAGGTAGAGCTCTCCGGCATGTCGCCGGCCACGATCGGTCAACAGACCGCGCTTGGGCAGGGCAATCGTCATGGTCGCCGCAGCGCCCAGCGCTACACCATCGGCAGCGCCGCTGTCCGGGTCGATGCCCGATGGCAGGTCCAGGCTCAGCACGCCGGTCGGGCTGGCCAGAGCCTGCTCGACCAGATCGCGCACTGCTCCATGCGGCCGCGGACTCGCCGAATAGCCGAGCAGGGCATCGATCAGCAGGTCGCTATCGGCCAAGAGCTGCTCGAGCTCGCCATCGCTGAGGTCCCAGGCAGCGACGCAGCACGGCACATCCATCTCGATGAGTGTCAGCAGGCGCTCCCTGGCCGTGACGTGGAGGCGGCCCACGGGCTGCGCAAGCACGACATGGACATCCGCACCGCGGTTGGCGAGATGGCGCGCAGCGACGAGGCCGCCGGCCGCGTTGTTGCCCGTACCCGCCAGCACCGTCACGCGCTTGTCGGCGGCGCGACCGAGCGTCGCGCCGGCCAGCTCAGCGAGGTTTGTGCCGGCCAGCTCGGTCATCTGCGCGAGGCTGATCCCGAAGTCCTCCATCGCCAGACGGTCTATCTCGCGCATCTGCGCAGCGCTAACGGCGGGCAGCTGACCGGCTGGAATCGCCGGCAGGCCGCTCACCGATCGGCCGTCCAGATTCCGGTCTCGGGCTCGAAGGCCGCCCACGCGAACCAGAAGTGGTCGCCGTGGGCGATCGGCCTCAGCCGCTCTCCCACCAGCGGCCCGCCGTTGGCCGTGCCGAAGATCGTCCAGCTCGAGCCCGTCTCACGGTCGACGATCGTGCCGTCGGCGCCCGCCTCGAAGGTGAGCGACTGCCCGGCTACGATCGGACTGAACACGCCAGTTGCACCCACGTCTCGACCGGCGTCGATGTCGCCGGCGTCGAGCGCGGAACTGGTACCGGGCTGCCACAAGACGACGATCGGTGTGTCACTGATCTCGTCGTTGACGACGTGCACCTTCGCCAGCTCGGAGTACGGGTAGGCGACAGCCGCGTCGTCGACGGTGACGGTGACGACTCGCTCCATCGGCGGGAGCCGACCATCGACCACGCCTCGGAAGAGGAAGGGGTTCTGGTCGACGGCGTCGTAGCCGACATAGGGGTTGCTGCCGTACGAGCGGAGGTGGCCGGTATCTCGACTGAGCACCAGCGCGTCCGCATGTGCGGCAGCGAAGTCGCCCAGCGCCACGATCTGCGACGCCACGAAGGGCAGGCGTGTGCCGGTGAGGACGCCGACGATCGCCTGACCGGTCGCCTGCTGCCACCAGCTCTCGGTCTGGCGGTCGTACATCACCAGGTCGCTGAAACGCAGGTTGCCCGTCGTTCCGAAGTCGTACACGACTCCATCGACCTCGCGCTCGAACACCAGCGCGGTGTTGCAGAGCGGGCAGAACGTCACGACGACGGGGACGCCGCCTAGGGTGTCGTTGACGATCTCGTGCCAGATCAGGATCGACAGCGGGTACGCGCGCACCTCTCCATTGGCCTCGACGGCGATGACCGGCGCCTGATCCTCCTGCCACGCGCGGGCCTCGCCTATCGACTCGAAACGGGGCTCGTCGACGGCGGGGATCCCGTCCTTGCCCGGTCCGCCGCCGACGATCTCCGACAGGTCCACGGTGGCGATGCTGAAGTCTGTCCGCCAGCCGGCCGTCGAGACATTGAGCGTACCCCTTGCCGTCGGTGCGACGGACGGTGTGGGCCCGCCGGTCGCGCCCGTGTCCGCGCCCTCTGAGGTCGGCACCGGTGAAGGCGCCGGCGCGATGTCGGGGCTCATCGATTCACCGGGCGGCCGTTGTCCGACCAGCGGGGCGCAGGCGGCGACGAGCAGGACGAAGCTGAGCCCGATGGCGGAAGCTGAAACTGTCCTGCGCCGCTGTCGCACCACGACGCCACCCTAGCGTCGGACAGGGCTGCTGCCAGTAGTCCTGCTTACAGGGAAAACGAGCCGTCCTCCAGCACGAGGCGCACCGGCTCCGCGAAGGCGGCGATGATGAGCAGCGCGCCGGCAGCGCGCATCAGCGCGGTGTGATGGCGTGCCAGCCAAGTCGCGATCGCGCACGCGCGGACAGCGCCGACGAGCGACAGGCCGATCAGCGGCAGGCCGAAGCCGATCCCGAACACGATGAAGCTCAGCATTCGCGTGGCTGTCTCGGTGATGCCGATCGAGATGGCCAGCAGCGCCACGACGAACGGGCCGGCGCAGGGCAGCGCGACCGGCCCGAAAGCAAGCCCGTATACGTACGCCTGGCCAAGCGGCTGTCGAACGAGCGGCATACGAATGCTTGCCAGCCGGGCAAAGGGGTTGACACCGGCCAACATCAGCAGGCCGAGGATGATCAGGACGACGGTCGTCAGCGGCACGAGCAACGCGAGGACACTGGCCAGCGAAATCGCGACGGCGGTGACAATGGCGCCGACGACGATCAGCGCGGTGACCACACCGAGGACGACCAGCAGCCCGTAGAGCGCTGGCGCCCGCGCGCTACCCGTCGCCTGCTGCCGTCCGACGAGCATGGCCAGGAAGGCCGGGTACAACGGCAGCAGGCACGGACTGGCCGCGCTGGCGACGCCCAGCACGAACGAGCTGAGCAGCGTTTCCATCACGGCAGCAGGGCGCCGAACTCCGCCTCGAGCTGGGCTGCGCGCCTGACGCCGAAACTGACCGCTGCTCGCCCGTCGGGAGCGATGACGATCGTGGGCGTCGACGGCGGCGACAGCACCTGATCGCCGAACGTCTGGGCGAGGGAGCGAGCGACCTCGCGCGGTGCGACCACGAAGTGCCACCCGTAGTCGCGTTCCTGCGCGTAGCGTGCGAGGTCGGCCGCTGTTTCATTGGGATCGACGTCGAGACTGACGAAGACGAGATCGTCCGTGCTCATGCGCGCGAGCGCTTCACGCACCTCGTTCTGCTGGATGCGGCACGTCGTGCACCAGATGGCCATGGTCTCGACGACGACGACTTTGCCGGTCAGCTCGGCGATGACGAGCTTCTCGCCGGTCCGCACGTCTCGCAGCTCCGCGGTCCGCCACAGCTCGTCGAGGGGCACGGTGCCAGCCGGCGAAGGTCGATCGGCTGAAGGGGATAGAACGATGTTCGCGCCCGCGGCGCAGCCGGCAGCGGCGAGCCACAGAGCCAGCACGGCCCAGCCGACGGATCGCCCCGTCCTAGAAGGCTGCGGCAATGCCGACCGTGAGAGCGGCGTAGGCAACCCCGACGACGACGCCGTACGCGAGATGGGTCATGAGGAACCCGGGGACGTCGGGCACACCGAACTTGAGGGCGAAGGCGCCGGGATCCGGCTCGCGATCTGGTATCTCCGGATGCATCGTGTCGAGCGCTCCCATGAACATCCCCGCGATCAGCCAATGGACAAAGCCTCCGATGAGGCCCCACAACCAGAGGTTGTCGGATACGCCGAGGATTGCGAAGCCGACCGCATAGAGGATCCCGACAGCGCCGCTCAGGACGAGGTGGATGATCAGGCCAACGAGCCATCCCGTCGTTCCGTACATGCGCAGCATGGCGCCCCACGTCCGGTGCATGTCCATCTGCAGCCCGACGTTGGCGAGCTTGACCATCAGTAGCATCGCCGTCATCACGACGCCCGCGACGACTCCTGCAATGACCGCCGGGACGAACTCGACCGGCATCGTCTGACCTCCCTTCTCACACCCAAGACGTTCCGTTCATCCGGCCACCTGCTTGGCCATTCCTCCGAGCATCGGAGCCATGAGCAGCGAGTCGGGGTCCGGCGTGTGCCGGCGTGTTCGACGCGTTGTGCTCGTCGGCCGTGGCTGCGCGCCGGCGCGCGCCATCTGTCAGGCACGTGCCGCCTCTACGAAGAGGGTGCCCATCACCCGCGCGGTGGTCGGGAAGGCGTGCAGGGTATCGGCAAGGACATCGATCGGGGTGCGCGTCTTGATCGCGAGCACGGCTTCGTGGATCGCCTCGGACGCAGACGGGCCAGAGATGAAGGCGCCAAGCAGGATGCGTCGCGAGCGGTCGAGCGTGATCGTCACGTGCCCGGTTGCGTTCGCCACGTAGCCCTTCGCCGTCGTCGCGAGATCCTGCGTGTACTCCAGCGCGTCGTGTCCCGCCTCGCGCGCCTCGTCGACCGTCAAGCCAACGCCCGCGATCTCCGGATCGGTGTAGACGACGCGCGGGATCGCGCCGTAGTCCGGGCGCACGTTCTCGCCAAGCGCCATGCGGACAGCCATCTCGCCCTGGTAGTGGGCGAGGTGAGTGTGCATCTCGGGCCCAGCGGGATCGCCGACGACCCACACTCCGTCGGCCAGGCGGAGGTCGCCGTCGCCGGGCAGCTGACCGTCGACCAGCCGGATACCTGCATTCTCGAGTCCCAGGCCCTCGAGCGGCGCGCTCCGCCCGATCGCGAGTAGGATGTCGTGGGCACCAACTTCGCTGCCGTCGGACAGCTCTACGCAGTGCTCGCCGGTTGGGCCCTCGTGAGCGACGACACGCTCTGCCCGGGCGCCGGCGATGACGCGGACACCGTCGGCGCGCAGTGCCTCGGCCACCGCCGCCGAGTTCCGTGGATGGTCGCGCTGATTGAGCCGCTCGTGCGGATGAACGAGCGTGACGGGCACGCCGAAGCGAGCGTAAACCTGGCTCAGCTCGAGCCCGGTTGGGCCGCCGCCAACGATCAACAGGCTCCGTGGCAGCTCGCGTGTCGACGTACCCTCGCGATTCGTCCACGCTGCGACGTCGCTCAAGCCCGCGATGGGCGGGACTGCCGAGTTCGTCCCGACGGCGACGATGATGTGATCGGCGATCAGCTCGTGGATAGTGCCGTCAGTAGTGCCGTCATTGGAGACCCGTAGCTTGCCTCTGCCGATGATGCGCGCCTGACCGCGGATGACCGTCGCACCGTCCTGCTCGAGGCTGTCGACGCGACCGGCATCGTCCGGCCAGTCAGTCCCCGCTCGGTCAATCATGTAGTCGCGGCGATCGGATGCCTGCCGCCAGGTGCGTTCGCCGCCGAGCGCTCGAATGCGCGCGTCGTGAAGCAACGTCTTCGATGGCATACACGCCCAGAACGGGCAGGAACCGCCGACGAGCTCACGCTCGACCACCGCCACGCTCGCGCCACGGCTCGCCGCGAAGTGCGCCGCGGCCTCGCCCGCCGCGCCAGCGCCGATGACCACGAAGTCGTACCGCGCGCGTACCGCGGTCCTCGGTGGCATCTCCATCGAGCGAGTCTGCGCCGGCCGCCGGTAGCTGGCTGTGGGATTGCCCACAGCTCGCTCAGGCGCCGTGCGTACGCACGATCGGGCGATCGTGCTGTTCGATCAGCCGCCGCTTGCCGTCCGGCGAATACAAGTAGCCGGACTTGAGAGCCTTCGTTTCGAGGTAGAAGCGGTTGTGCTCGTTCGGCTCGACGATCAGCGGCAGTGTTGGACGTAGCGCACGGTACGCGTCGTTACACTCACGCGCGGCCTCCCCGCGCTCGGCGGCTGTGTAGCGCGCGTTACAGCGACGACGTCGCCGACCGCCCGACGCTAGCCGCCTGCCGATTGGGACAGTGAGATGAGGGCAGGCCGCATGAACATCGAAGTGCAGCTGTCACGACGACGCTTCGTGAAGCAGAGTTTGCTCGTCGGAGGCGGCCTCGTCATCGCCGCCTGCACACCGCTTCGAGCGCTCCAAACCGCTACACCGCGTCCGACGACGACCGCGCGCGGTACGCCATCGGTCACATCGCCTGTTCCCACGCCCGACAGCGCGGCAACCGTCCTGGTGCGCGATGTGCTCGACTTCGACCTCCGTGGACCTTTCGCCTGGAACGGCGGCAGCGTGACGATGCGCCTGCATGAGGGACGGATCGACGGCGAGCCGATCTACTACGTCCGCACCGATGCCAGCGATCAGGGCTTCGCCGAGCAGGAAGGCCTTCTCTTCGTACCCCTGTTGAGGCTCGCGCGCAATCGAGAAGGCGCGCTGGGGACGATCTATCTCTTTGAGAACGGCGCGAGTGCGCAGGTCGCCGTCCTCAGTACCGGTCCCGGTCGTGATGACTTCACACCGCTCTGCCGCATCGTGCGCGCCCGCTTCAAGGCCGATCCGGTGCTCCTGCAGTCGGCGCACGACGTGCTGGCCGCCGCACGAGCTGGCACGGTCCACCTCGAGGAGACCGAGACGGTCGTCAACTATCCGATCGTCAAGTGGCCCGGCGGGGAGCTACCGGTCGACACCGTCGTCGAGCAGCCGCTGGCCGGCGGCCCACTGCTCGCCGCGCCCGACGTCGACGCCATGACCGTCACGTTCAAGCTCCACCAGTGCTACCCCGAGAGTCGCTACATCGTCACCGATACGTCGGCGGTCCCGATGGCGCCGATGATGAACATCGAGGGCTCGCCGGGGACCGAAGGCCTTGCCGAGGCCCACGCCACGAGCAAGATCACCGTGTTCGGCAATGGCATCCCAGGGCCGGGTGCGATGGGGTTCCAGCCCGGCATCTTCGAGCGGAAGGCTGGCGACCCTGCCTGGAGCCCGATCTGGGACCACTGGACGGCGCTCTGGAAGGATCCCGGTCAGGCCCGCCTGCTCGAGGATCAGGGCCAGCTCGACGCCGCTGTTGAAGCAGCGGAGATCATCCTGCACCGCGGCACTCCCGACACCGGGGGACGAGGCTTTGTCGTCAACTGCCCGAGTCCAATCGTCGCTCCGAACGACTTCGAGGTGACGTCCGCCTAGATCCTGCCCGTACGGGACCACCCCGCGGCGACTGTGTCGTGCGCCACAGACCAGTGCGCGCCGCCGACCGACGATTCGAGCGGTGCGAATCGCAGAGGGTGAGAACTGGAGGGCCATTATGGCGACGCGCTTAGCCCGTACGACAGACCGCACAGACGTCGCTCGCTGGGCTACTCAGGGCGCCATCGGCGGCGTGGTCGCAGGCGCCATCTTCGCGATGTTCGAGATGGTGATGGCGGCCATCCAAATGGGCGGCGAGGCATTCTTCATGCCGTTGCGGATGATCGGCGGAATCGCGCTGGGCCAGCAGGCGCTATCGCCTGAGACACCGCTGCTGGTTGCCGGCGGCGCCGGGCTCGTCGTCCACATGATGCTCTCGGCCATCTATGGCGCCGGCGTTGCGCTGGCGGCGGCGATCGTTCCCCAGTTGCGCGCGGGCACGGTTGCGCTGGTCGCCTGGGCGAGCCTGGCCGGGTTCCTGCTGTGGATGGTCAACTTCTACGTCGTCGCGCCCGTCGCTGGCTGGCGGTGGTTCCCGGACGAGACCGATCCCTTGATCCAGTTCGTGGCGCACACGTTCCTGTACGGATCTGTTCTGGGCCTCTACCTCGATCGATTCGTACGATCGCGCTGATCCGACCGGCTGTGCGGATCGTTCCGGTCACTGCCCGTCCTGCATCACTCCGCGCCACGGCGGGATTCTCGGTCCCCCTCGGACTGGCGGGCGCTTTCCTGCCGACGCCGCTCGACATCCTCCGGCTGCGTCATCTCGTGGATCACCTCGTTGACCTCGGCCGAAACGAGCAGGATCAGCCCCGACACGTAGAACCAGATGAGCGTGATCGCCACCCCGGCCAACGCCCCATAGGTGTTGGCGTAGTTGCCGAAGTTGCTCACGTAGAAGCCGAAGCCGAACGTGACGGCCAGCCAGAGCAGCGCGAACAGCACGGCGCCGGGCAGGACGGCACGCAACGGCAGCCTGATGTTCGGTGCGATCCGGTAGACGATGCTGGCCGCTACCACGAGCAACAGCAGCGCGCCCAGCGCAGCGAGCACGTCGACGATGACGCCCGTGAAGTCGCCCATCCCGACTGCGGCCGCCAGGTGGCGGGCGATAAGGCGCACGGGCACGAACAGCACGAACGCCAGCAGGATCCCGCCGCCGGCGACGAGGGTGAGTGCGATGGCGACGACGTAGCGCCGCCAGATGGCGCGCCCCTCCTCCACGCCGTACGCTCGGTTGAGCGCCTTCATGATCGCCTTCGTGCCGCCGGTGGCGAAGAACAGCGCGAGCAGCGCGCCGAGCGACAGCAGTCCAGCGTTCTGGTTGGCGATCACGCGTTCGAGCTCCGCCTGCACCAGCGCCGCCGCTTCAGGTGGCAGCAGGTCGCCCAGCAGCTGGACGACCTGGTCGGCCGGGTTCTGGACCTGCAGTTGCTGGGCGAGAAACCCGCCAAGCGCGGTCATGAAGATCGTGAAGGGGAACAGCGCCAGAAAGAAGCGGTAGGCGAGCTCGGCCGCAAGACCCAGGACGTCGTCGCGCATCGATTGGCGGTACACCTGTCGCGCCGCGGCCACCGGCGATGGCTGGCCTCGTTCTTCCTTCTGCTCGGCTTCCATGCCGTTATCAAACGGGCCGCGACAGCGCACCCAGCAGACCGAACGGCGAGCGAAGGTTACGGGGCCATTCAGTTCGGTGTGACCATGTGCGGCCTCACGATCGCCTCGCCGCGGAGCGGGGAACGGGCTGCGGCTCGATCGTCGGCCCCGCCGTGCGCGGGCCATCGGAAGTCCACTCGAGGCGGTCGACGCACATCCGGCGTGCGGAAAAGTCGGCATCCCAAGCGTGGTAGACGATGTAGTCGGCGGCGTCGGGGCCGACGACGACCGAATTGTGGCCCGGGCCCTCGAGCTGCCCCGGGCGCGCGCGCAGCAGAGCCGGCCCATCGCTCAGCGGCTCGGTGAAGGGACCGAGCGCCGAGTCAGCCACGGCGTACGAGACGCCGTAACCGGCGCTCGTCCACGCCCCGCCGGAGTAAAAGCACCAGTACCGCCCGTCTCGCTTGACCACGCACGGGCCCTCTAGCGTGTACCAGTCGTGGACCGTGCCGTACATCGGGCGCTGCCGCCGGAAGAGCTGCCAGTCGGCGGTCGCGCGGAGCACGGAGACCGGCTCACCGGCCAGTGTCTGCATGTCGATCAGGCGGTCAACGGCGAGTGACGTCCCCACCCGCTCGCCCTCGAGCACGTCGCGCGCGTAGTAGAGGTACCACTGCCCGTCATCGTCGCGGAAAGGCGAGGCGTCGATGGCAAAACGCTCGCTCGGGGTGAGGACGCGACCGTCGTACCGAAACGGGCCCTCGGGCCGATCGGCGACGGCCACGCGCAGGCGATGCTCGGTGTCGTCGATGCCCGCCGAGAAGTACATGTAGAACATTCCCTCGTGTACGGCCACCTCCGGCGCCCAGTGGTCCTTGACGCTCAGACCGTCGACCGGCGGCAGCGCCCGGCCGACCGAACTCCAGTGGACGAGATCGGCTGACTTGAGGATCTCGAATGCCTGTGGCGCCGAGCGCACGTTGTTCGTGCCGTAGGCGTAGTAGGCGTCACCGTGAGCGAGCACGAACGGGTCGGCGAAGTAGTCGGCGTAGACGGGGTTGGTGTAGGTGTCGCTGTCCGGCACGCCGGATGGCTCAGGCGCGCGTTGATCCCGTTGGAACGCGCTCCCGCTCGCCGGCCGGATCGTCGCCGCTGCCGAGCCCTCGGGCGGCCTGCTCGAGCGCGGGCCGAACCTCTGTCACCAGCCGCTCGAGGGTCTCCATGTCGAACGGCGCGGGCAGGTCGAAGTAGATGTGCCGGAAGCCGAGCTCGAGGTAGGGCGCGAAGCGCTCGACCAGCTGGTCGGCGGTGGTCGCCTTGTCCGGTCCGCGCCAGCCGCCGTTGTGGCGCCCGATCTCAGCCGCCACTCGACGCGCCTCGGCCGGGTCGCGGCGGAGTACGACCGAGCCGCCCTGCAGCGTCCGCTCGATCTGGCGATGGTCGCGCCCGACCTCCTCGCACCAGCGGCGCAGCACCTCGTCCTTGTGGCGTACGCGCTCCAAGTCGCCGCCCACGTTCCACCCGTCGGCGTACTTGGCCACCGTCTTGAGCGTCTTCCGCTCGCCGCCACCGCCGATCAGGATGGGCAGTCCGCGCTGCACCGGTGCTGGGTCGTTGCGCACGTCCTGCGCGTTGTAGTAGCGCCCGCGCGCCGACCCGCTTCCCTTGTCGAGCATGTCGCGCATCAGGGCAACGGCCTCATCGAGCCGATCAAGCCGCTCGCCGAAGCCGCTTCCGAAGTGGATGCCGTAAGCCTTGTGCTCGCGCTCGAACCACGCGCCGCCGATACCCAGCACGGCTCGGCCGCCGCTCATGTGGTCGAGTGTCGTTGCCATCTTGACGACCAGCGCCGGGTTGCGGAACGTATTGGCGCCAACCATCAGGCCGAGAGTCGCCCGGCCCGTCACGCCGGCCCAGCCGGCCAGCGTCAGGTAGCCCTCGAAGATCGGGCCGCGCCAGTCACCAACGATCGGGTACAGGTGATCCCAGGTCCAGAGCGAGTCGAAGCCGAGCTCGTCGGCGCGTCGGGCGGCCTCCTGCAGCGGCCGCCAATCGGTGTACTGCGGCCAGATCAGGACGCCCAGCTTCACTGCATCGTTCATCGGATCCTCCCAGTCGACGACCGTAGCCGCTCAGCGGCTGCGCGGCTCCCTACCGAGCGCCCGCCACCTATCAGCCCGGTGGCAACTGCGGGCTAGTCGAAAACGATCGCGACCTTGCCGCCGACGCCGCGATCGGCGAGTGCGTACGCTTCGGCGGCACGTTCGAGCGGCAGGCGGTGGGTGACGACGACTTCTGGGTGCAGCCGCCAGCGGACCAGCCGTTCGAGCAGCTGCTCCATGTGGCGCAGCGACGTGACCCACGAGCCGTAAAGGGTCAGCTGGCGGTGGATGAGCAGCGGCGAGACGGGAAATTCGACCGAACCACCCTCGCCGACGAAGACGCAGCGGCCCCAATCGCGCAGCGCGTCCAGCGCGAGCCGGCGCCCGGCCGGCGAGCCGGAGCAGTCGACGGCTACCTCGAAACCGCGCCCGCCGCTCAGCTCGCGGATTGCGCCGACGGTTGCCTCGTCGGCGGCGACGGCGACGTCGACCAGGCCCAGCCGGAGGGCGAGCTCGCGACGTTCCGCCGACACGTCCGTCCCGGCGACATAGGTCGCGCCCATCGCCCGCCCGAGCATCGCCACGGCCAGCCCGACGGGGCCCAGACCGGTGACCAGCAGCTGGTCGTTGCCGCTCACGCGCGCGCGGAGCAGTGCCTCGTAGGCGGTCCCGAAGCCGCACGCGACGCAGGCGCCATCGAGAAAGGTCAGCTCGTCGGGCAGGCGCAGGCAGGTCACCTCGTCGGCCAGCAGGAAGTCGGCATGGCCGCCGTCGCGCTGCCAGCCGTAGGCAGCGCGGGCGGGCTCATGGCAGCCGATCATGTACCCGTGGCGGCACTCGTCGCACGCCCCGCAGCCCGCTATGTGGTAGACGGCGACGCGATCACCGACCGACAGCCGGCGAACGCCCGCGCCTACCTCTACGACCTCGCCGCTCGGTTCATGGCCGGCGATCACGCCTCGATACGCCTCCGCGCCTACACCGAGATGCTCGCGATAGATGGCGCGGATGTCGCTGCCGCAGATGGTGGAGGCGCGCATCTCGAGCAGCACCTGGCCGGCGCCCGGCGTGGGCCGCGGGAACTCGCGCAGCTCGACGGTCCGGTTGCCGGGCAGCACGACGCCTCTCATCTGCGGCGCATCCTAGCGACGGTAGCTTGGAAGGACACTGCCTCGACCCTGTTGTGATGGCCGATAATTGCGCCCACTAACCCGTCGTACGCCTCGCCGGCCACGCTTCGAACGGAGGCACCAGTGACCATCGGCACGATCGCGGACGTCACCCTCGATGTCGCCACGCTCCATCGGGACGGCATCGTAGGCCACCGCGGCGCTTTCTCGCCGGACCTAATCGATGGAGCACGCGAGGACATGGAGACGGCGTTCGAGGAGGCGATCAAGCGCCCCGACGGCGCCGTCACCCGTGGTCCGCAGCGCTGGTACGTGGAGATCCACCCGGAGGCGCTGCGCGCATTCGCGGAGATCGCAACGCACCCCTGGATCGGCGCCATGTCGGAAGCCGTGCTCGGGCCGGGATACAAGTTCGTCGAAGTCGGGTTCGACATCCCGTTCCAGGGTGCCAAGAACCAACCGTGGCACCGTGACTTTCCTTCGCCCGTCGAAACCTACCGCGATCACCGCTTGACGTCGCTCGCCTTCAACCTGACGGGCGTCGACGTGACGCCCGACATGGGCCCGTTCGAGATCGCGGTCGGGACGCAGTGGGACGACGGCCGCAACTGGAAGCACGAGATGTTCCCCCCGAAAGAGGAATGGCCTCGCTTTGCCGCCGTCGCGGAGCGCAAGTTTCCGCGGCGCGGCGACGTTTCCTGCCGCACGGCGTTGACCATCCATCGCGGGACGGAGCATGCCTCCGAGCGCTCGCGGCCGGTGCTGATCCTCGGCGTGGTCGCGGCCGAGGCGGCGAAACCGGAGGAGCATGATCTCCTGTTGAGCCGCGCGTACTACGAGTCGCTCGATCCGTCACTGCGCGAGCACCTGCTCTGTCGCGTTGTCGACGAGCTCGAGCCGATCTCGCAGCGACACGACATCGAAGGGCTGGTGATGGGGGCGGAGTGAGGCTGCCGCCCACGCCGCTGCCCGGCTCAACTCCGACGGCTCGATGAAGATGCATCCTTCTCCCCAGCGACGGCGACGTGGTTGGCTCGACCTGACCGGGCCGTGGGCGTTCACCTTCGACGACGGCGACGCTGGGCTGCGGCACGGCTGGCACGAGGATGCTGCACCCTTTACTCGGACGATCGTCGTGCCCTACCCGCCCGAGTCGGAGCGGTCCGGCGTACACGACACGTCCCAGCACCCGGTTGTCTGGTACCGACGCAGCTTCCGGCTGTCCGACGTTGGCGGGTACGAGCGGGGACGGCGCCTACTGCTCCACTTCGGAGCCGTCGATTACATCGCCCAGGTTTGGCTCAACGGGCAGCTGGTCGGGCGGCATGAGGGCGGCCACGTCTCCTTCGCGTGCGACGTCACCGATGCGGTTGCCGACGCCGACGAGCAGGTGCTCGTGCTGCGCGCCGAGGACCAGCCGAAGGATCTGACCCAGCCGCGCGGCAAGCAGTACTGGGAATCGAAGCCGGCAGGCATCTGGTATCACCGGACCACAGGGATCTGGCAGCCGGTCTGGGCAGAGGCAGTCGGCGCGACTTTCATCGACGACATCGCGTGGACGCCCGACACCCGGCGGGGTCGAGTCGGTGTCAAGCTGAGGCTCAACCGTGAGCCGGATCGCGAACTGCGCCTGCGGCTGCGGCTGTCGATGCAGGGCCACCTCCTCGCCGACGACACCTATGCCGTCCAGCGCCAGGACAGCGGGCGCGAGATCGTGCTCGAGCCGGGATTCGGCCATACCGTTCGCAGGAAGCTCCTGTGGTCCGCCGAGCATCCCAATCTTGTCGACGCGCGGCTCGCCCTCGAGGACGGCGCCGGCCGCGTCCTCGATGAGCTGGTCGGCTACGTTGGCCTGAGATCGGTCGAGGCCGCTGATGGGCTGTACCTGATCAATGGCCGTCCGACGTATCTGCGACTCGTCCTCGCTCAGGGCTACTGGCCGGAATCACACCTCGCCGCGCCCGACGAGGCCGCCATCAGGCGCGAGGTCGAGCTGATCAAGTCGCTCGGCTTCAACGGCGTCAGAGTCCACCAGAAGGTCGAGGACCAGCGCTTCCTCTACTGGTGCGACCGGCTCGGGCTGTATGTGTGGGCCGAGATGGCCAACGCCTACACCTTCAGCGAGAACGCCGTCGACAGGTTCACGCGCGAGTGGCTGGAGGTGGTGCGGCGCGACTACAGCCACCCGTCGATCATCACCTGGGTGCCGTTCAATGAAAGCTGGGGCGTGCCCGATCTGCCCGGCGACCCGGCGCAGCGCGACTTCGTGCGCGGCGTGTACCACCTGACCAAGGCGCTCGACCCGACCCGGCCGGTGATCGGCAACGACGGCTGGGAACACCTGGTGGGTGACGTCTGGAGCATCCACGACTATGCGCTCGATGGCGACGACCTGCGCCAGCGCTATGGCACGCCGGAGGCCGTCGAGGAAGCCCTGCACGGGCGGCCGCAATACCATCGCGCGGTCCTCGACGACACGCCGCTCGGCGATCGGCCGGTCGTCCTCTCGGAGTTCGGCGGCATCACCTTCGCGCCGGAGCCGGGCACGCCCTGGTTCGGCTACGGATCGGTCCACAGCCGCGATGAGTTCATGCGCAAGTACGACGAGCTGGTCAGCGCGGTGCTCGACAGCGCCTCGCTGGCCGGCTTCTGCTACACGCAGCTGGTCGACACCGAGCAGGAAACCAACGGGCTGCTGCACCCCAACCGGACCCCGAAACTAGCGGTCGAGGAGGTCCGCGCAATAACGTCTCGCCCGTCGAAGGCGATTCCCGGCGACACCATCTGGGCGGCTCAGCAGGCGACGCTGCTCGTGGCCCAGGGAGACGGCGCCGTCGAGGCGGCGCAGCTACCGGCGGCGCCGTCGGATGAGCTGGACGTGGCGCCCGAGGACGAAGCGTTGGCCATCGAGCGCGAGACGTACTGAGCGGGTAGTCGAGGGCAGCGCACTGCTACGGCAGCGGCTGCGGATCGGTCGTCGGGCCTTCGATGACCGGCTGGCCATCTTCGAACTCGACGACGTCGAGATGGAGGCTGCGCTCGCCCCGCGGATAGCCCACGCGCATGCCGGTCCAGGCGTGGTAGGCCATCCACAGGTTGCCCTCCTCGTCGTAGAAAAGAGCCTGCCCGCCTGGCCCCATCGCGTCTCGGACGAAGGTGAGGATCGGCTCCTCGAGCGGCTTCTCGCACGGACCCATCGCCGTCTCGCACACCCCGTACCCAACGGCGTAGTCGACGGAATCCCAACGATTGCCCGAGTAGAAGAGGTAATAGCGGTCCTCATGCTCGACCATCGCCGGGTTCTCGATCAGCGGTCGCTCCCACAGCTGGTCGCGTTGCAACAGCGCGGTCGGCTCGCCGACGAGCGTGAGCCCATCGTCGGACAGCTCCTGGCCCCACAGCCAGACGCGGAGCGCACAGCAGTTGCCATCGTTCTTCCAATACAGGTAGAGCGTGCCGTCCTCGTCGCGGAACGGGTACGGGTCTATCGACCCGCCGAGGTCGAGCTGGCAGATGAACGGCTCGTCGGACTCCGAGCGGAACTGCCCCTCCGGCGAATCGGCCACCGCGACACCGATGCACTGGCGGCCTGACTCGGCGTGGCGCGCCGTGAAGTAGAGGACGAACGTGTCGTCGATGTGGATGACGCCCGGCGCCCAGGTGAAGCCGATGCGCGCCCAATCGGGCAGCGCCGGCATCGCGTCGCCCGCCCGCTCCCACGTGATCAGGTCGGTCGACTTGATCACGGGCACCTGAAAGACGCCGACGTTCGTCGAATAGCCGTAATACGTGTCATCGACGGGCAGCACGAACGGGTCGGGAAAGTCGCGCGCATACACCGGATTGTCGTAGGCCGGCCCACTGATGGTCGCCGTCGGTGTCGCGGTTGGGCTGGCCGTCGCCGTGGCGGTGATCGTTGCCGTGGGCGAGGCAGCACCCGTCGGCGTGGCAGCGCCCGCGGGGCTGGCCGTCGACGCTGACGTCGCCGTGGGCGGACCTGCGCTCGGGCTACCCGTGCCGGCCGGGCCGCACGCGACGAAGAGAACCACGAGCGCCGGCGTCAATAGGGCCTGCCGAGGCCGGATATGCCAGCGCATGGATCAGCCCTTCAGGCCGGTCGTCGAGATGCTCCGGATGATGAACCGCTGGGCCACGACATAGAGCAGCAACACCGGCACGCTCAGGATCAGGGCGCCGGCCATCAGCTTGCCGTAATCGAACGTGTACTGGCCCTGCAGTGTCGCCAGCCCGACGGGGAGCGTCTGCATCTGCCGATTGCTGCCCGTCATCAGCAGCGGCCACAGGAAGTCGTTCCACGAAGCCAGGAAGGTGATCACACCGAGTGTGGCGAGCGCGCCGCCCGAAAGCGGCAGCACGACCTTGAAGAAGGTCTGCCAGACGGTCGCGCCGTCGACGTACGCTGCTTCCTCCAGCTCGCGCGGCAGGCTCAGGAAGAATTGGCGCAGGAAGAAAACCCCGAAAACGCCGGCGAGGCCAGGCGCGATCACGCCCTGGTACGTGCCCAGCCACCCCAGCCCGGCGACAGTGATGTAGTTGGGGATGAGGAACATGATGCCGGGCATGACCAGCGTCGCGAGTAGCAGGGCGAACATCACCTTCCGGCCGCGGAACTCCATCCGCGCGTAGGCGTAGGCGGCGAGCGAGTCGATGACGAGGATGAGCAGCGTGAAGACGGCGGCGATGATGAAGCTGTTGAAGAACCACCGCGCGACGGGCAGCGAGCGGTCCTCGAAGACCGACGTGAAGTTGCGCAGCGTGGGGCTCTCCGGGATCCAGTTCGGGTTCAGCCACTCGGCCTGTGGCTTGAAGGCGGTCGCGACCATCCAGAGCAGCGGCAGCACGAAGAAGAGCCCGAACAGGATGAGCAGCGCGTACTGCGCGGCGAGCAGGATGCCGCCCTGCTTCAGACCGCTCTCGACCTCTGCGTCACCGCCGCGAAAGAGCCTCACTCGGTTGCCTCCGCTCGCCTGATCAGGTCGCTTCCTTCTGCCCGAACACCCTGAAGTTGAGCGCGGTTACGAGCAGCAGGATGGATGCCACGAAGATCGACATCGCCGCCGCGCTGCCCATCTGGTTGCGCTGGATGCCCTCGACATAGATACGAAACATGATCGGCTCGGTCTCCTGCAGCGGGCCGCCGGCGGTCATGATGAATGGCTGCCCGAAGAGGTTGGCCGACGCGATCAGCGTGATGGTGATGACCAGCACCAGCACCGGCCGCAGCATCGGCACGGTGATGTGCCAGAACCGCCGGACGGCGCCCGCCCCATCGATCGCCGCCGCTTCGTAGAGGTCCTTCGGGATTTCCTGCAGCGCGGCGAGCAGGATGATCGTGTTGAAGCCGATCGTCCACCAGACGGTGGCAATCGTTATTGACGCCCACGCTTCCGGCATGCTGCCCAGCCAGTTCGGGCCCTGGATCCCGCTGCCGGCGAGGAACTGGTTGATCAGTCCGCCGCGCGACTGGAAGATCCACCACCAGAGCACGGACGCCGCGGTCACGGACAGCGTGTAAGGCGCGAAGAAGACCGTCCGGAAGAAGTTCCGGCCGCGGAAACGGCCGTTCAGCAGCACCGCCAGGAACAGCGCGCCGATCACCAGCGGCGGGACGCTCCAGACGATGAACTCGACGGTGTTGATCATCGCCCGCCAGAAGTTGCGGAACTGCGTGCTGCCCGGATCGAAAAGGTTCAGGTAGTTCTCGAGGCCGACGAACGGCCGCCGGTCCGGCCGCAGGAAGTCGAACTCGAACAGGCTGGTGTATATGCCGAAGAAGAACGGCCAGCCCAGAAAGGCGGCGAAGAAGATGAGGTGAGGCAGGATGAACAGGTAGGGCGTCAGGTTCGTCCGCCGCCGTCCGGCCGGAGTCACGGCGGCCGCCCTGTCAGCGACGGTGGTGCGCGCAGTCAACGCCTCTGACTACCTCCGCTCGTCCGGCGCCACGAAGGAGTCGTCGCCCCGGACAACTGACTGTGTGGGCTGAGTATGTCAAACGGGCAGGCAGGAAGCGCGTCCTGCCTGCCCCTAATCGCCGATCAGCGGCCGGCGTTCTCGTCGATCAGCTGCTGTGAGTGCTCCGCAGCACGCTGCAGGGCGCCCTGGATGTCAGTCTCCTGACCAGTCAGCACCGCGTCAACGACCGGTCCGAAGCCTTCGCCCCAGAGGGCGTGCTCGATGCCGGCCACCTGCGGCAGGATGATCACGTTCGGGCCGGACTCGGCGATCGCTCCGATGGCCGGGGCGATCGTCTCGAGCTGCGGGTCCTCACGCGCGCTGTTGCGCGCCGGCACCTGGCCGGCAGCGCCCCACTGGACCGAGTTCTCGGTCAGCCAGGCGATCCAGCAGCCGGCCGCCGCCTGGACAGCCGGGTCGGTGCTGGTGAGCGCGAGCTGGTGCGAGCCGCCCCAGACGGCGTACTCGGTGCCGCCCATCTGCGGGACGGGCGCGAAGCCGGTGAACTCGAGCTCCTGCAGGCCGGTGATCCACCACGGTCCGTGCATGACGATGGCAGCGCGGCCCTGCTGGAACTCCTGCACCTCCGGATCGCCGGTGCCGGTGATGTCCTCCGAGTACTGATCCTGCAGCTCGTTGAGGCGCTGCAGCGCCTGGACGCCCGGCTCCTCGTCGTACGTCACGTCGGTGCCATCCTCGCTGACGAGCGCGCCACCGAACTGGCGGATGAGCGTCTGGAACAGCGCGCCACCCTGGAAGTGCGTGCCGATCGAGAGCGCCCTTGCTCCGCCGGCGCCCTCCAGTGCCTGCAGCGCCTGCTCGAACTCCTCGACCGTCCAGGGCTGGTCGCCCGGCTCGGCGACGCCGGCCTGCTGGAAGAGGTCCCTGTTGTAGTACATGACCAGCGGGTGCATATCGAGCGGGATCGAGTAGCGCTGGCCCTCGTATTCGCCAGGACCCCAGACGTTGTCCGGGAACTGCCCCTCGAAGCCGAACGTGCTCACCAGGTCAGCTGGGAAGGGCTGCAGTACGCCGCGCTCGACGAGCTCGGCCACGTTGACGACTCGGACCACCGTCATGGCGGGGAGCTGCGCACCGGCAGCGGCCGTGTTGAGGACGGTTACGTAGTCGGGCTGCGGGACGTGCTCGACGGTAATCCCGTTCTGGTTCTCCTCTGAGTACTGCTGCGCAAGCCTCGTCATCTCGTCCCCGTCGGGGCCGGTCAGCGGGCTCCACATCTCGACGCGCTGATCGCGTGCCGTGTCAGGACATTCGGCCGCCGTCGGGCTGCCGGTTGTCGTGGGACTGCCCGTCACACCCGGGCTGCCCGTGACAGCGGGGCTGCCCGTCGCAGCGGGGCTGCCCGTCACAGCCGGTGTGCCGGTTTCAGCGGGCGTGCCGCCGGGTTCCGTGGCGCCCGGCGTCGTCTGCCCACCCGGGCCGCATGCGGCGAGCGCCAGCGCCATAGTCGCTGCCAGCGCCAGCCGCGGGAAACTGGTCCGCGTCATTGCGGTCTCCTCCTCCACTTCGTGTTCGCTAGCGAACAGAAACCCAGCCGCCTAGCCCCGCATTCTCTCGGCGCCGTTCGCGGGCTGTCAAGGAAAAAGTGCCCGGCTGCGCTCGACGCTGGGTGTTTATGTTGACTCAGGTTTGATTTCAGCCGACTATCATGCGGCGGGGGATCGAGCACGTTCTGGCTGGGACGAGGACCGATGCAGCCCACTTGGAAGCGTCCCAATCAAGCCATCCGGCGTGGCCGGCGCGAGTCGGCGGTCCGCCCTGCCCTCGCCCGGCAGCGACAGGCCTACATCCTGGAACGCGTGCGCGAGGAGGGCGCCGTCCGAGTGGCCGACCTCGTCGACACCCTCGGTGTCTCGGACATGACCGTGCGCCGCGATCTCGGCGTCCTGCACGATCGTGGCCTGATCGAAAAGATGCATGGCGGAGCGGCAGCGCTGCCCGGCAGCCCGGTCTTCGAGCCCGGCTTCCGTGCCAAGTCAACGCTCATGCAGGCGGAAAAGGAGGCGATAGCGGCGGCCGCCGCGCGGCTCGTCACGCCGGGCAGCGCGATCGCCCTTTCAGGTGGGACGACGACCTATGCGCTCGCGCTGCGACTCGTCGACATTCCCGACTTGACCGTCGTCACCAACTCAATCGCTGTGGCCGAGATACTCCACGTCCGCGGTCGCGACGACCAGACGCTGATCCTGAGCGGCGGCGTGCGGACGCCGTCGGATGCCCTCGTTGGTCCGTTGGCCGTCGCATCGATCAGCTCACTCCACGTCGATACGGTCTTCATGGGCGTCCACGGCATGTACCAGCGCGGCTTTACGACGCCGAACATACTCGAGGCGGAAACGAACCGCGCGCTGATCGAAGCGGGACGGCGCCTGGTCGTCCTCGCCGACCACAGCAAGTGGGGCGTGATCGGCATCAGCGCCATCGCCCGGCTCGACGAGGCGGAGACGCTGATCAGTGACAGCGGCCTTGATCTCGCCGTGCGGGCGAGCCTAGACGGGATCGTCAACCTCATCGTCGTCGATCCTGTCGCCCGGGCAGAGCGACGAGAGTGGGTGGCCGCCGGCGCTCGGTCGTCCTGACGCCGATCCAGGCGGACACTATCGCTACGGGCAGCTCGGCGTGACGAGTTCGGGCGGCGCAGCTTCCTCCCGCGCGACCGTACCCGCCGCTACCGGGTGGGGGCGGCGCAGCAGGCCCGGTAGCGGCAATGCCAGCGACGGCGCGAACGCACCGACGTAGACGCCGCCGAGCACGAACCCGCTGCCCACCAGCAGCGCCGGGGTCAGTGCCTCGTCGAGCAGCAGCGCCGCCGCCGTCGCGGTCACAAGCGGCATGAGCAGCAGTGTGTAGCTCGTCGCCGACGCCGTCCAGCGCTCGAGGACGTACAGGAAGAGCATGAACAGAGCGGCCGACCCGATCACCACCAGGTAGCCCACAGCGGCGAGTGTTGGAGCCTCCTGCGGTATGGCGAGCGATTCACCGGCAAGCAGCGACAGGGCAAAGAGCAGCGCCGCTCCAAGCCCCATCGCGAGCGCGTTGTTGACCACCGGGTGCGGGCGCGGAAAACGCTTGACGACGATGTTCGTGGCGGCGATGGCGAATGCCGCGCCGACGATGGCGAGCATGCCGGCGAGTGCCGCCGGCGCCGTCGACCCGAGCCGATCGGCAAAGATGAAGGCGATGCCGCCGGCCGCAACGAGTGCACCGACCGCGCTCTGAAGGCGGAACTTCTCGAGGCCAACCGCCACCGCCAGCAGCAGCGTCAGCAAGGGCACCATGGCCAGGATCACCATCGCCACGCCAGCCGGCGTGGTCAGCAGCGCCCAGTAGGCCAGCGCGTAGCCGGCGGCGAACGAGAGGACTCCGTAGAGGACGCTTCCGAGCAGCGCTCGCCCGCGCGGCAGCGCCAGTCGGCGCAGGGCGACGAACCCGAACAGGAGTACGGACGCCAGGGCAAAACGTAACGCCGCTCCCCAGAACGGCGCCAGCTCGGCGTTGCTGAACTTGATCGCCACTCCGTTGAGCCCGCCGACGGCGACGATGCCGACGAAGGCAATGAGGACTGCGCGGTCGGGCGAGGTGCTCATGCGCCGTAGTATGGGCGGCGAGGGATGGACGCTCTGGACCGTTTCCCCGACCAGAATCCGAACCCGGTGCTGCGGGTGTCGCGCGATGGGCTGCTGCTGTATGCCAACGCAGCGAGCCAGCCGGTCCGGCGCGCGCTCGCCGTGGAGCTTGGCGAGACGCTCCCCCGGTCGATCAGCGACGAGCTGTGGCGCCACGCGCTCGATCGCTCGCGGCCGCCGCTCGAGGTGACGCACGACCATCGGACGTTCTCGCTGCTGCCCGTCTACATAGAGGACCTCGACTTCATCAACGTCTACGGCACCGACGTCACCGGTGAGAAGGTGGTCGCCCGCTTCCCCGACCAGAACCCAAACCCCGTCTTTCGCGTCGACGACGACGGGCGCCTGCTCTACGCCAACGACGCCAGCCGCACGCTGATCGAGGCGGTCGAGATGGAGGTGGGTGAGCAGTGGCCGGAGGAGATCAGGCAGCGCCTGCTGGGCGCCGCCGACTCGCCCGCCGAAGAGACGATCGAGCTGACCGCCAACCACCGTACGTACGCACTCCGCCCCGTCCGCATCCCCGAATTCGGCTTCATCAACGTCTACGGCACCGACGTCACTGCCCAGAAGGCGATCGACCGGTTCCCCGGCGGCAACCCGAATCCGGTCCTGCGCATCAACGACGCCGGGGAGCTGCTCTACGCCAACGATGCCAGTGCGCGCATCCTCGAGGCGCTGCAGCTGACCGTCGGCCGGCCGATACCGAGCCGCCTGCTCGAGCAGATCCGTTCGCGGCTGGCCGGCCGGTTGAGCGAACCGATCGAGATCGTCGCCGCTGACCTCGTCTACGAACTGAAGCCGGTGACCATATACGAGTTCGGGTTCATCAACCTCTATGGCACTGACGTGACCGCCGCTCGTCAGCTTGCTGCTGCCCACCGCGAGAACCAGCGGCTGCTGCTCAACATCCTGCCGCCGGCCATCGCCGAGCGACTGCTACGCGGGGACCGCGTGATCGCCGATCGGTTCGACGAGGTCACCCTGCTCTTCGCCGATATCGTCGACTTCACCATCCTGTCCAGCGGGCTCAGCGCGATCGAGGTCGTCGGCCTTCTCAACGACGTCTTCAACGTCTCCGACCGGCTGGCCGACGAGCACGGCCTGGAGAAGATCAAGACGATCGGGGACGCCTACATGGTCGTCGGCGGCCTGCCCGAGCAGGTCCCCGACCACGCCGAGCGAGTCGCCGACATGGCGCTCGCGCTGGGCGATGAGCTGAGCCGTCTCGCGGCCGGCGAAGGGCAAGTCCTCAGCTTGCGCATGGGGATCCACCTGGGGCCGGCGGTAGCCGGGGTGATCGGGACGCGCAAGTTCATCTACGACGTGTGGGGCGATACGGTCAACACGGCCAGCCGAATGGAGTCGCACGGCGTGCCCGGGCGGGTACAGGTTACCGAGCCCGTCTTCCGCCGCCTGGCCGGCGCCTACCGCTTCGAGCGCCGTGGCGTCATCGACGTCAAGGGCAAGGGCCCGATGGAGACGTGGTTCCTCCTCGGGCGCCGCTAGCCGAGCGGAGTCGTCCCGCTGGCGCACAATTAGCGGATGGAGGGCCTGGCGGCGGTCTCGTGGGGCGACGATCGTATCGACCTCTTCTGGCTCGGCGCCGACGGCGCACTCTGGCACCGCTGGTGGGACGGCGCCGGCTGGTCGGCTGACGAGTCGCTGCGCGGCGAACCGGCTTCGCCACCGGCAGCCACTGCATGGGCGGTGGGCGAGATGGAGGTGTTCGTCATCGCCCGCGATGGGCGGCTATGGAATCGCTACTGGGATGGCTCCGCCTGGCACCACTGGGTCGACATGGGCGGCGACCTCGACGTGCGCCGCCAACCGGCGGTCTCGAGCTGGGGCGCCGACCGCATCGACGTCTTCGCGCCCGGCCGCGACGGCACGCTGTGGCACCGCTGGTGGAACGGCGAGGAGTGGGTTCCCTGGCAACGGGAGGGCTGACCGGCGAGCGGCATTGCGAAGGCTGTCGAGCGCCCCGTCGGGCGGCCATATACTCACCGGCGATGCGACCGAACCCGCCGAAGATGGCCACCGTCGTGCTGGCCGTGGCATTGACCGCCATTGGCCTCGCGCTGATCTACGTGCCGGCCGATACCGCGATCGAGCTGGTGCGCGAGCTGGCGCTGCCACGCGCAGTCGAGACAGAGGTTGTCGCCCTCGTCGCCGAGCGGTTCGTTGCCTACCTCTGCCTCGCGGCGTCGCCGTTGCTGCTGATTGCCGGCTCGCTTCTGCCCGGGCTCTAGTCAGTGGCGCGCAGGTTCGGCAGTCAGCGCGCGCCGCGCGGCGTGACCATCGTCGTGGCACTGGTGCTGGTGGTGATCGGTGCGCTGGGCACGTTCGTCGGCCTGATCGCGACCATCGCCGGCGTGACCGGCGAGACGATCGGTGTGGTCGCCTACGTTGCCGCGACGGTGCTGATGCTGCTCGGCATCTTCTTGCGCGGCCTCTAGCCGCCGTCAACGCCGCTTGAGCAGCACTCCCTCGTCGGTCGTCCACGTCGCCCAGCTCTCGAAGATCTTCCGCGTGCCCATCCGCGAGGGAGGGCTGCTGGCTGCGGCGCGGAGCCTCGTCCGGCGTGAGCACCGCGACGTCCGCGCCGTCGATGCGATCAGCTTCGACATCGCGCCCGGCGAAGTGGTGGGCTTCCTCGGTCCCAACGGCGCGGGCAAGACGACCACGCTCAAGATGCTGGCCGGGCTGCTCTATCCCACGTCGGGAGAGGTGCGCGTCCTCGGCTACGAGCCGTCGCGGCGCGAGTCCGCGTACCTGCGCCGCATGACGATGGTGATGGGCAACCGCAACCAGCTGCAGTGGGACCTGCCGGCGCTCGACTCGTTCGAGCTGCTGCGCGCGATCTACGCGCTGCACGCCGACGACTTCCGGCAGACGCGTGACGAGCTGGTCGAGCTACTCGACCTTGGCGACCTGGTCCGCAAGCCGGTTCGTAACCTGTCGCTCGGCGAACGGATGAAGGTCGAGATCTGCGCCGCGCTGCTGCACCGGCCCGATGTGCTGTTCCTCGACGAGCCGACACTCGGCCTCGATGTGACGATGCAGAAGCGCATCCGTGGCTTCGTCGCCGAGTACAACCGGCGCCGCGGCGCGACAGTGCTGCTGACGAGCCACTACATGGCGGACGTGCAGGCGCTATGCCGGCGTGTGATCGTCATCCACCATGGCCGCATCCTGTTCGACGGGGCGCTGTCGGCGCTGGCGGCGCGCTTCAGCGCAACCAAGACGATCGGCGTCACTCTGCTCGAGGGAACGGCCGACCTGTCGCCCTATGGCGAGGTCCTCAGCGGCGACGATGGCAAGGTGATGCTGCGCGTGCCGCGGACCGATGCGCCGCGCGTGACCGCTGAGCTGCTGCGGACGCTGCCCGTCGCCGACCTGACGATCGAAGACCCGCCGATCGAGGACGTCATCGAATCCGTCTTTGCCGACGCGCGGCCGGCCGGATGAGCGTCTTCGCTCGGCCGGCGGAGGCAAAGCCGGGCGACGGCGCGCTTGCCGGCCACCCGCGGCAGGTCGGCGGACCGCGCGCGCTGCTCGCCGTCTACGTTCAGGAAGCGCGCAACGCCGTTGCGGAGCAGTTCCAGTACCGCGTCGCCAACTACTTCTACATGATCGGGATGGTCGCCGAGCCGGTGATCTATCTCGTCGTCTGGTCGACCATCGCCGAGCAGCAGGGCGGCTCGGTGGGCGGGTTCACCCCCGGCCAGTTCGCCGCCTACTACATCGTCTGGACGCTCGTGCGCAGCATGAACATCGTCTTCACGCCGTACGGGTGGGAGTACCGCATCCGGGAGGGGCAACTGTCGGCGCAGCTGTTGCGGCCGCTGTTCCCGATCGTCGAGGACCTCGGCTGGTTCATCGGCTGGAAGGTCGTCGTCATCGTCCTGTGGCTGCCTCTGGCGGCGTTCCTGGCGCTGCTCTTCCGGCCCGAGCTCGCCCCGACGCTGCTCGAGGTGGCCGTCTTCGCCGTCGCCATCTGGGGCGCCTACCTGATCCGATCGCTCAACCAATCGACGCTCGGCATGGCGACGTTCTGGACCACCCGTGTGGGCCCCATCTTCGAGCTGTACATCACGGTCGAACTACTGCTCTCCGGCCGGCTGGTGCCGATGACGCTGATGCCCGAGTGGGTCCAGGCGCTGGCTGGCCTGTTGCCCTTCTACTGGACTTTCGGCTTCTCGATCGAGGCGCTCGTCGCCGACCTGCCCACGGAACGACTGTTGGGCGGGCTGGCGATGCAGGTCTTCTGGATTGCCGCCGGCGCGGTGGTGCTGCGAGTCGTGTGGCGCTACGCCATCCGGCGCTACTCGGCGGTGGCCGGCTGACATGCGCACCGCGCGGCTGATCGGGATCTTCCTGCGCGTCAACGCGCTCAACGAGCTGCAGTACCGCGCCAACTTCTTCGTCCAGCTGTTCCAGTCGCTGATCGCGCTGGTCACTGGCCTGGCGGTCATCGGCCTGGTCTTCAGCCACACCCAGACGCTGCGCGGCTGGACGCACGCCGAGTTGCTGGCGGTGATGGGGGTGCACGTGATGATGGGCGGGCTGATCGGCGCGCTGATACAGCCGAACATGGTGCGGCTGATGGAGGA
Organism: Chloroflexota bacterium; assembly: GCA_030777155.1. Taxonomy (GTDB): domain Bacteria; phylum Chloroflexota; class Limnocylindria; order Limnocylindrales; family CSP1-4; genus JALYGJ01. The sequence goes on from JALYGJ010000100.1 coordinate 37,208, forward strand.
GATCCGCGACGGGCGGCTCGACTTCGCGCTGACCAAGCCGGCCGACGCTCAGGTCCTGGTCAGCGTTCGCGATCTCCGCGTCTGGCGCGCCATGGACGTGGTGGTCGGGGCAATCCTGCTCGGGATCGCGCTGAGCCTGCTCGACGCCGGTCCGTCGCCGCTCGGCGCGCTCGCCTTTGCCGTCGCCCTGCTGCTCGGCGGGCTGATGATCTACTGCTTCTGGGTGATCGTGACCGTGGCCGCCTTCTGGGTGGTGCGCATGAGCGAGGTACACGAGCTGTTCGAGGGCCTGTACCAGGCCGGTCGCTGGCCGGTCACCGTCTACCCAGGCTGGCTGCGCATCGGGCTGACCTTCCTGGTGCCGATCGCCTTCGCGGTCACGGTTCCGGCGGAGGCACTGACTGCCCGCCTGACCCTCGAGACGCTGGCGCTCGCCGCCGGCTTCGCCGTCGTCCTGCTCCTCTTCACGCGCTGGTGGTGGCGCTTCGGCCTGCGGCACTACTCCGGCGCGTCGGCCTAGCGTCGGTCCAGCGTCGGTCGGTCGCTCGTCGGGCGAGCAGCGAACACGCCATTCTCCGATAGCGGTGCTGGCCGCTGCTGCAGAGCGAGATGACGGTACCGTCGAAGCTGGTGAGTGCTGGCTGCGCTCGCGAACACCACATCCGGCGATGGCTCGCCGGCCAACACGGCGGAGCCGATCGACTGCGATTTGCGCACCTTTGTCACGCTCGGCGTCGGCCGTTCATGCCGCCGACTCCGCAGCCGCCCGATCCTGATTTCATGCGTGACGACTACCTCAACAGCGACCCTGATTCGCCGGCCACCGAACCCGAGATCTCCCCCGCCGGGCGTGACGAGCGGCCGACGCGGCCGGACGACCAGCTGCCCGAGGAAGAGCTGTCGGCCGCCGACGTGCGCCGACTGGCCGGCAACGAGCCCTCACCCGGATCGGCGCCGGCACGGCCAGCGGCCGAGCACCCTCAGCGACTGCCCAACGGCAACTATGTCGGCGAGGACAACATCCGCGATGGGAACGTCGGCGGAGTGATCGGCGGGCCACACCAGCAGGGAGGCCAGGGCCAGGGCGGCTGAACGAGCGTCTCGCCGGATTGCCGGGCCGACAAGATCGCACCGGCTACTCAGCGAATAGCGCGGCGTCACGCGAGACCTATGATGGGTGCGCGTGTTCTACTGGCCGCTGTTCGGTCTTCGCATCCGCACCCCTCGGCTGGAGCTGCGCCTGCCCACCGATCCCGACCTGTTCGAGCTCGTCGCCGTCGCGCGCGCCGGAATCCACCCGCCTGAGGAGATGCCCTTCGGCGAGCCGTGGACCGACGCCCGCAGCCCCGACTTCGAGCACGGCTTTCTGCAGTACCACTGGTCCACGCGCGCGAACTGGCGACCCGACAGGTGGCAGCTCGAGCTGGGCGTGTGGGCCGAAGGCCGGGCCGCCGGGGCCCAGGCGATCTCCGCTGGCGGCTTCGCCCTGCTGCGCACGACGTCAACCGGGTCCTGGCTCGGCCGCGCGTTCCAGGGCCGCGGCTACGGCAAGGAAATGCGCGCCGCCGTCCTCGCTTTTGCCTTCGATTACCTGGGCGCCGACAGGGTGACGAGCGCCGCCTTCGTCGACAACGCCGCATCCATCGCGGTTTCGCGCTCGCTTGGCTACCGGGAGAACGGCATCGATCGCCACGCGCCGCGCGGCGTGGTTCGTGACTCGATCCGCTTCCTGATGACGGCCGATGGATGGCGGTTGCGGGAGAGGCCGCCGATCGAGGTCGAGGGCTTCGACGACTGCCGCCCATTCTTCGGCATCGACTGACCCACTGAGGAGGACGCCCGTGCCCTGGGAGCACTACAACGAGCAGCAGTGGGCCGACCTGACGGCGGCGGCGCCACAGATCGCGCTGGCCGTCGCCGCGGCCAGCGGCTCGACCGGGCAGACGGATAGCGAGCTCGAGGCGTTCCTGCGGCTGGTGCAGGAGACGGCTGAGAGCCAGCCACGAACGACGCTCCTCGGCCGCCTTGCCTCGGACGTCAGCGGTCGGCTGGCCGGCGGTATGGAGCCACCGGGCGAGGACGTCATCGCTGATGGCATCCACGCCGCACGGCGGGCTGGAGCGCTTCTCGCCGTCCACCCCGACGAGCAGCAGGCGCGCGAGGTCCGGCTGTGGCTGCTCGAAGTGGCGCGGACGGTCGCGGCTGCGGCGAAGGAAGGTGGGGTGCTCGGGATCGGCGGCCGCGAAGTTAGTAAGCCCGAACAGGAGACGCTCATGTCGATCGCCGATGCGCTCGGAGTCCCGCTCGCCGTCGAGGAGTGAGCGATGGTCGCCCGGACTCGTCCGTGACGGGCCAGTTCGGCCCAGTGCCGGCAGCTAGTCGGGCGAGGTTCCCTCGGGCGGCTCCATCTCGCCGAACGCGCTGGGGTCTCCGAGCGGCGCATCGGGGACGACGCTGAACGTCCCGTCCGTCTCGAGGACGACGGCGTGGATCTCGCCGACGGTCAGCTTGCCGTGCGCACGGATCGCCTGGTGAAGCTCCTCGGGTGACACCCGCTCGGTGCGCAGCGCATCCTCGAGCATCCGTCCCCGATACAGCAGCATGCGCGGCTCGTTCTTGACGGCCCTCGTCACCCAGCGCGTGCGGACGGCACCGAAGGTGACCACGAACTGCAGCCCGACGAGGAGGGCGAGGGCGAGTACGCCCTGCGCCAGTGAGACCTCGGGCGAGACGAGGACGGCGCTCAGGGTCGAGCCAAGGGCGACCGTGATCACGAAGTCGAAGGCATTCATCTGGGCGAGCGTTCGCTTGCCGCTGACGCGCAGCATCGCGATCAACGCCGCGTACGAGACGGTTCCGAGCAGCAGCGTCTTCATCAGACGCGCGGGTTCGGCCACCAGCCACTCGAGCGGCATCAGCTGCCCATCGGTCGCGGACCGCGCTCGCGATCCTGCGCGGCGCGTGCGAGCTGCCTGTCGGCGGGGTCGCTGAGGCCGCGTTCGACGCTTCGCTCAACGCGTGCCAGCGCCTGCCGCAGTGCCGCTTGACGCGGTGGCGGGGCGGCGTTCATGACATCCGACAGCAGGTGGCTGAGGCGGCGCATCACCTGCAGATGGGCCTCCCCGGCCAGCCTGATCTCTTCGGTCGCAAGGAAGACGTAGTCGTCCCACTCGGGCCGGCCGAGGTAGAGGCGCGCCCGGCCGGACGGGTCGCGCCGGACGGGGGAGGGGATCCTGCGCTGCGCAAGCCGGTACAGGATGTCATGCAGCCGGTCGAGCACCTGACCCGCCGTCGTTGGGTCGTTGACGCCGCTCGAAAGCGCGCGCAGGGCGATGTCGACCAGCTGGCGGATGCCGAAGCCCAGATCCTGCTCGAGGTTGCGCTCACCGCCCAGTACGGCAGCACGGCGCAGCCCATCCTGCTCCTTGTCGTGCCAGCTGCCCCACAGCCGGAACAGCGGCGCGTCCTCGGCAACGTAGTCGCCGACCGTTGGCACGAGCTCGATGAAGCGATCGTCGCTCGGCGTTGCCGGGTCTGGCTTCACGGCCTCCAGGAGCCGGTGGTCGTCTATGGCCACGACATAGCCGGCTCTAGGCGCATTGATCACGCCCGACGGCGCACCGCGCGGCACGACCAGCCCTCGTTCGATCGCAGAGCCGTCGTCGCCCGTCGGACTCTGGGCGCCGGCGGAGTCGGAAACCGCCTCGCCGATCCGCTCCGGAAAGAGCTTCTCCAGGGCGGCGCGCGTCTCGTGGGCGATGTTCTGGATGACAGTGCTGGCACGAATGGCGTGCGCCATGTGGTCGATGTAGTAGATGAACGCACCGACGCTGGCGAGGAGCAGCGCAAACGCGACGCCGATCGAAATGCCGGGCACGAAGTCCTCGCCGCCGTCGGCCGCCGACCGTACGTAACGCAGCAGCAGCAGGCTGTACAGGAACGTCGCCACGAAGAGGCCGAGGACCGCTTGGTTGGCGCGATCGCGCAGGAACGTCCGCAGTACACGCGGGGACAGCTGGCTGGAAGCGAGCTGAAGAACGAGCATCGTCACCGTGAAGACGAGGCCGGTGAAGGTCAGCATCGACTGGGCGATCACCGAGAGTACCGCGCGCGCGCCTTCGACGCCGCCAGCGAAGAGGAACGGCAGGCTGGCAGCGTCGGCCGACAGCTGGCGGTCAACCTCCATCAGCACGCCGGCGACGACGACGGCACCGACAGCGAACAGCGCGGGCAGGAACCACAGGCTCTGGCGCAGGTACTGGGTGATGGCTTGGAAGCTCGCCATCCGGGGAGCATGGAGCGGCGAGCGGGACTGGCGCGTCAGCAGCGAGTGCCTGTGGCTAACAAAACGGCGACCGCGCAGCGGCGCCGGCGGCATCTGTGACAGCCGAGCTGTCACGCCGCGGCGTGATGCTCGCGGTATGCAGAAGCAGCCGGTCATCAGCTTCACGCTCAGTCCGCCGGGACTGGGTTTCGCCGTCGACGTCCGTCTGCGGCGCGCCGGCGACCGCTGGGTGGCGCAGGTTGCGGGCCAGTCAGTACTCGGCGTCGCCGCGTCGGCCGGTGCCGCGCTTCAGGCGGCCCTTGCCCCGCTGGGCAGTTCGGCCACGGCAGTTCTGCTCGCCGATGTCGGCCTGCTTGGCCCCAGCTTCGACGTGATCGAAGTGGAGCGCGCCACCGCGCGCAGCGCCTGAGCCGCGCGAACCGCAGCGGGATCAAGCGGCGAGTCTCGCTCAAAGTTTGAGCAATCGGCCGTCCAGGCCGGCACATACCTTATGAGCGCCCACACAACGCGGGTGCCATGGGGAAGGGCATGGACAGCGATCTGGTGGTTCGCGCACAGCATGGCGACGAAGAGGCGTTCGCGACCCTCGCCGTTGCCGCGGGCAACCGGCTGTACGCGGTCGCTCACCGCATCCTGCGTGACATTCACCTCGCCGACGATGCGACGCAGCAGGCACTGCTCAACATCTGGCGCGAGCTTCCCCAATTGCGCGATCCGGCGCGCTTCGACGCCTGGTCGTACCGGCTCCTCGTGCGTGCCTGCTACGCCGAGGGCCGCAAACGACGCCACTGGACGCCCAACATGCGCCTGCTGCCGGCTGACGAGCCGGAGGCCGGTGACAGCCTGAGCTCGGTCGTCGATCGGGACCAGCTCGAGCGGGGCTTCCGGCGCCTCTCGGTTGAGCACCGAACGGTGGTCGTCCTGTTCCACTACCTCGACATGTCACTCGACGAGGTCGCCGACGCGCTCGGCGTCCCGATCGGGACGGTCAGATCAAGACTTCACTACGCCATGCGCGGGCTGCGCGCGGCCCTCGAGGCTGACGCTCGGCCGGCGGCGCGGGAGGTGGCGCAATGAGCTCCGACCGCGAGCTGAATCGCATCGTCAAATCGTGGCTGGAAGACGGCGTGAACGTCATCCCAGAGCGAGTCATCGACAGAGTTCTGGACGAGTTGCCAGTCACACCACAACGCCACCGCTTGCGGCAGGCGTGGAGGACCCGTTTCGTGAGCAACACCTTCAAGATCGCCCTCGCGGCGGCGGTGGCCGTCGTTGTCGCGGCGCTCGCCGTCGGCCTCTACTTCAATCAACCGGGTCTGGTCGGCGGACCACAGCCAACGGCTACGCCAACGGCCGGCCCGACGCCCACTGCCCAGGCGGAGCAACCCACCGCCACCCCGACCGTTGCGCCGACTGCGTCACCTACCACGGCCGGTTCGCCGGCCAGCTTCGCACGCTTCGACCATGGCGACGGACTCCCAGGCGGGACGTATGTAACGGATGGCGACTTCCCGCTAAACGTGACGTTCACGCTCCCCAGCGGCTGGGAGAAGTGGAGCCCGAGCTCGGACGCGGCCGGCGTCTGGAAGCGGGACGGCAGAGCGCCCAGCGGCGCTGGCCTTGGCTTCTTCATCGTCGACACGGTCTACGCCGATCCATGCCACTGGGAAGGAACCGAGACGGTCTCGGGCCCGCACGCGGATGATCTCGCGCAGGCCCTGGCGAACCTGCCCGGTTTTCAGTCCACGGAGCCGGCGGAGGTTACGCTGGCCGGCTATCAGGGCAGCTACATCGAGCTGACGGCACCCGACGACTTCGCAGAGTGCGACCTAGGCCAGGCACGCACGTTCAAGTCGCCGCTAGGCGGCTACCGCTTCTTCGACCAACCCAACGAGCACGAGCGGCTCTGGATCCTACAGCTGACCTGGGACCGGCTTGCGACGACCGGCAAGCGTCTTGTGGTCCTTGCCTCTGACTTCCCGGAGACGCCCGAATCCGACCTGGCCGAGATCGAGCAGATCCTCGAATCGATCCAGATCGAAGAGCCGTAGCGAATTGCGGTACGGGCGGCGGTGGAGCGCACCGCCGCCCATCGCCGCGCCGCGCGGTCTCACTCAACAGGCGGCGGGCCGATGATCCTCGTCCCGTGTCGCGCAGCGACTACGCCGAGCTTCTCAGGATCCGGTGGAGTGCTCGGAGGGGCAGGAACAGCGTGTTCGGCCGCCGGCTCTCCCATTTCTCGGAACAGCGCCTCGTGCTTGGGTCCCGGGCTCAACAACAGGAGCAGGACGGCGTCGCCAGTTTCGTAGCGAAACGCGTGCGAGGTCCCGCGCGGGGCGAGCGCGAAGCCGCCCGGGCCCAGGCGCCGGGCCTCGTCGCCGAGGAAGATCGTCACCTCCCCCTGTGCGACGTAGAAGCCCTCCTCCTCTTCTTCGTGGTAGTGGACCGGGATGGCGAACCCTTGACGAGCCTTGACCTCGCACGCGAAGTACGCTCCTGTCTCCGCGTTCACGGCCTTGTAGGTGTAGAGCCCGCCGAGCACCGCGAGAGCTTCGCCCTCGTCACCACTGCGCGCCACCGGTCGTCTGGTCCCTTCAAGCGTCATCGCTGTCCTGCCTCCCGTTCGATCTTTCTACCGCTTGGCGCCGTTTCGCGGCACACCGCTGTACCTTAAAAGGCGGAGGCACCGGTGGTCAATAGTTCGCGGCACACCTCTGGTACATCAAATGCTCGGGCAGGCCCGCGTCAATACAGGCTGCGTCGCCGGCGAGAAGCCATGGAAGCAACGCGCGAGCGGATCGTCCAGGCTGCCTTCGATCTGCACCGCGAGATCGGGCCGGCGCAGACAACGATCAGTGCCATCGCCGCGCGTGCCGGCGTCGAACGCCACACCGTCTATCGCCACTTCCCCGACCTGGTGGGGCTCATGCGCGCGTGCACCGAGCACGGGATGCGAACCACGGGGCTCCCGGAGCCAAGCGCGTGGAGGGCAATCGCCGATCCCTACGCGCGGCTGCGGACGGCTCTGCGCGAGATGTATCGGTACTGGCGCGACAACGAGCAGCTCGTCGCCAACATTCTTCGCGACGCGCCGGTGATGCCTGAGCTGGTCGAGGGCAGCGCGCGATATCGCGACCACCTCGGTGGGATCTGGCAGGCCGTCCTGGAACCATGGGCATCGACGCCCGGCGTCGCCGGCGAGCGGGCGCGTGCGATTGCCGGGATCGCCCTCGAGTTCGGGACGTGGCAGTCGCTGGCACGGCGTTACGGGATGAGTGACGATGCGGCAGTCGAGGCAATGGTCGCCGCCGTGAAAGGCGTAGCGTCCGGCAGCGTGAACGATGGCGCGGGATTCTAGGCTGGCCTGAGCACGCAGTCCTCCCGAGGTCACCGGCCGCGGCCGCGCCGTTGACGCTTCCGCCGGGAATTCCGATAATGTAGGTCGGGATTAGCCGAAGGCGCGGGAAGCTGCGCGGGCTGCCCTGGAACGGAGACCTGATGACCCTCAACCAGCGCCAGTTGATCGACAACGACCGCTCGAAGTTCGACTTCAAGGACGAGATCGTCTATCTGACCGAGACCACGCGCGGCCTGACGCGCCAGACGGTCGAGGAGATCAGCGCGCTCAAGGGCGAGCCGGAGTGGATGCTCAAGTTCCGCCTGCGCGCGTACGAGCACTTCCTGAAGCGGCCCATGCCGATGTGGACGGAAGGGCTCGACAAGATCGACTTCGATCGGATCGTCTACTACCGCAAGCCGTGGGAGCGCGAGGAGCGCTCGTGGGAGGACGTCCCCGACAAGATCAAGCAGACATTCGAGCGGCTGGGTATCCCCGAGGCCGAGCGAAAGTTCCTCTCCGGTGTCGGCGCGCAGTACGACTCTGAGGTCGTCTACCACTCGGTGCGCGAGGAGCTCTCGAAGCTCGGCGTCGTCTTCATGGGCACCGATCAGGGGCTGAAGGAGTACCCGGAGGTCTTCGAGCGCCACTTCGGCACGGTCGTTCCGCCGGAGGACAACAAGTTCTCGGCGCTCAACAGCGCCGTCTGGTCGGGCGGCTCGTTCGTGTACGTGCCCAAGGGCGTCGAGGTGCCGCTGCCGCTGCAGGCCTACTTCCGCATCAACGCCGAGAACACCGGCCAGTTCGAGCGCACGCTGATCGTCGTCGAGGAAGGCGCCAAGGTCCACTACATCGAAGGCTGCAGCGCTCCCATCTATGCCGCCGACTCGCTCCACGCAGCCGTAGTCGAGGTCGTAGCGCTGGCCGGCTCGAAGGTCCGCTACACGACCATCCAGAACTGGTCGAACGACGTCTACAACCTCGTCACCAAGCGCGCGCATGCCTACGAGGACGCGACGGTCGAGTGGATCGACGCCAACACCGGCTCGCGCAAGACGGTCAAGTTCCCGAGCATCTACCTTCGCGGCCGTGGCGCGACCGCCGACATCATCAGCGTCGCCGTGGCCGGCAAGGGTCAGCACCAGGACACCGGCGCCAAGGCGATCCACCTCGCCCCGGACACCAAGAGCCGGATCGTCTCGAAGTCGGTCTCGAAGGACGGCGGCCGGGCGACGTACCGCGGCCACCTGAAGGTCGCGCCCGGCGCAACGAACGTCGTGGCCAGCGTCCGCTGTGACGCGCTGATGCTCGACGACGAGAGCCGCAGCGACACCTACCCGTACATCGACATCGCCGAGGACGACACGACGATGACCCACGAGGCGACCGTGGGCAGGATCAGCCAGGACCAGATCTTCTATCTGATGAGCCGCGGCCTGTCGGAGAACGAGGCGCAGAACCTGATCGTGCAGGGCTTCCTCGAGGTCTTCACCAAGGAGCTCCCGATGGAGTACGCGGTCGAGTTCAACCGACTGGTGAAGCTGGAGATGGAAGGCGCCCTCGGTTGACCGACGGCGTCCCAGACCGGGAGCGCACGGGCGCCGGTCCGGCCGGCCGATCCGGCCGCTTCGCCGAGATCGAACCGAGCAGCCCCGCCGCGCCGGCGACCGCCGCCGCCGCACGCCCGCTGCTGCGGCACGCGAGTGAAGAGACGGTCGACCGCATCGCCGACCTCTACCGTGAGCCGGAGTGGATGCGCGCCGAGCGTCACGACGGACTGCGCCGCGCGCTCGAGCTGCCGATCGAAACGAACGCGCTGTTCACGACCTACGTCGACCTGCGCAGCGTGCGCTTCGCTGAAATCGAGCCGTACCTGGAAACAGGTGATGACGTCCAGGTCAGCGAGGTGGTGCCCGAAGGCGCGTCCGGGCTACTCGCCATCGCCGAGGATCGGATCGTCGCTCGCGCGCTGATCCCGACCGCAGAAGCCGCCGGCGTAGTCCTCGACACATTCAGCCATGGCCTTCGTCGTCGGCCCGACCTGGTGCCCATCGTCCGCTCGCTCGTCGAGAGTGGGTCGACGCTGCCGGCCGACGACAAGTTCGGCCAGCTGGCGCGCGCGCTGTCGGTGCTGGGCGTGCTCGTTCACGTGCCCGCGGGCGTCCATCTCGAGCAGCCGCTGGTCATTCGCTGGGCCGCCGGCGCAGGCGGTCGCGGGCTGATCAGCCGGACCCTGATCAGCCTCGGCGAGGGTGCGCGGGCAAGCGTGCTCGAGGAGCAGGTCGCCGGGCAGCAGGAGGCGAGCGCCGCGCAATCGCTGTGGTTCGGGACTTCCGAGGTTGTCCTCGGCGCGCACGCCTCGCTTGACTTCGCCGCGATCCAGGACTTCCCGACCAGCACCGCCGCGTTCGTCAACCGCCACGCCGCGCTTGACAGCGACGCGCACCTGCGCTGGGCGCTGGCCAGCGTGGGCGGGCTGATGCAGAAGAGCCGCATCGACAACCGGCTGGTCGGGCGGGGCTCGACCGTCAAGCAGGCGGAGATAGCGTTCGGCAACGGCAACCAGCTTGTCGACCTGACGAGCTACACGCGCCACATCGGCGCCGATACGACCGGCGACCTGCTGTCGAAGGGCGTCTTCCTGGATCGCAGCCGCGGCTACTTCAAGGGGCTCATCGACATCGAGCGCTCGGCTCGCGGGACGGATTCCTTCCTCGGCGAGTTCGCCATGCTGCTCAACAAGAATGCGCGCTCGGTGGCCATCCCCAGCCTCGAGATCGACCAGCCCGACGTCCGCCGCGCCAGCCACTCCAGCTCGGTCGGTCCGATCGACGAGACGCAGGTCTTCTACCTGACCAGCCGCGGCCTCCCGCGCGATCTCGCGCGCAAGTTCATCGTCATGGGCTTTCTCGAGCCGGTCGTCGCACGCATCCCGCTGCCGACCACCGAGGAGCGGCTGCGCGAGCTGCTCGACGCCAAGTGGCCGGCCGACGCCGAGCGGGCGGCAGCGGCCTGAGC
>JALYGJ010000101.1 GCA_030777155.1 Chloroflexota bacterium
CGGCGGAGGCCGAGGCCGATCATCCTCGACTGCGATCCAGGGCACGACGACGCGCTGGCAATGGTGCTGGCGCTGGCGCGACCCGAGGTGCGACTGCTCGGCGTGACGACGGTGGCGGGCAATGCGACCCTCGAGAACACGACACGCAACGCGCTCGCGGTGCTGACGCTCATCGGGCGCAGCGACGTCCCCGTCGCGGCCGGGTCGGCGGCACCGCTGGTGCGGCCACTGGCGACGGCGCCGCACGTGCACGGCAAGAGTGGGCTGGAGGGAGCGGAGCTCCCCCAGCCTGCCGCCGATCCGCTCGGCGAGCACGCCGTCGAGTTCATGGCCCGCTCCATCGCCGATAGCCGCGAGCCGGTCACGCTCGTCGCGACCGGGCCACTGAGCAACATCGCGCTCTTCCGGGCGCACCATCCCGCGCTGTTCGAGCGTGTCGCGCACATCTGCCTGATGGGCGGTGCCGTCGGCGAGGGCAACATCACCGCCTCGGCCGAGTTCAACATCTGGGTCGATCCCGAAGCCGCCGCGCAGGTGTTCGAGGCCGGCCGGCGGCTGACGATGATCGGCCTCGACGTGACCCATCAGGCGATCGTCACGCTCGATGACGCGGAGCGAATGGCGCAGCTGGGTAACCGTACCGGCCGCGTCTTCGCCGACCTGTTGCGTTACTTCGCCCGCTTCCACGTCGAGCGCTACGGCTGGTCGGGCGCACCGGTCCATGATGCGGTCGCCGTCGCACATGTCCTCGGCCTGGGGCTCGTCGAGACGAAGCCTTACCGCGTCGACGTCGAAACGGTGAGCGAGCTGACGCGCGGACGGACGGTCGTCGATGTTCATGGCGTAGCCGGCCGGCCGGCCAACGCGCAGGTCGGCCTGGCGATCGATCGCCAGCGGTTCGTAGATGTGCTGCTCGAGGCCCTGGCGCGCTTCGGCTGACGGCTATACTGCCGGCCGAGGGGTTCCCGCACGTGCCCGGCTGGAACTCCACGGTTCGCCGTGGGGGAAGGCTCGCGCACCGGCGCGGCTTCTTGGCGAGAGGCCAGAGGGAGGTCGATCGCATGGGCGAGGCGCGCAGCCTCATCGAGCCGGCAAAGCTGGTCCTGGTCATCGAGGACGACCAGACGCAGCGCCAGATCCTGCATCCTCGAGGGTGGGGGCTACGCGGCGCTGGCGGTGGGCGACGGTGAGACCGGCCTGCGTACGATCGTCGAGCACCAGCCGCAACTGGTGCTGCTCGACCTCAATCTGCCGCGCCTCGACGGCTTCGAGGTCTGCCGCGTGCTGCGCGCCGACCCGCTGACGGCGACGCTGCCGGTGATCATCCTGACCGCGCATGCCTCGACCGACGACATGGTCGCGGCGCTCGATGCCGGCGCGGACGACTTCATCACCAAGCCATTCCAACGCGTCAAGCTGCTCGCGCGCATCCGCAGCGCGTTCCGCCTGAGGCGCGCGATGAAGAGCCTCGAGCGGGCAACCGAGATAGTGGCTGCGCTGTCCAACGCTGTCGAAGCGAAGGATGCCAAGCTTCTCGACCACTGTCGCTGGCTGGCCCGGCATGCCGCACGCATGGCCGTTCACGTCGGCCTGCGCGGCGAAGAGCTCGAGGCGGTGGCCTACGGGGCGCTCCTGCACGACGTCGGCAAGATTGGCGTGCCCGAGTACCTCCTGCGCAAGGAGGGACCGCTGTCCGAGGACGAGTCGGGCCTGATGCGCCGCCATCCCGAGATCGGCGAGCGGATCTGCCGGCCGCTGTCCACCTCCCGCGCCTTGGCGCCGGTCATTCGCCACCACCACGAGCGTTTCGACGGGCGCGGGTATCCCGACCGCCTGCGTGGCGACTCGATCCCGCTCGGCGCCCGAATCGTCTCGATTGTCGATGCCTACCGAGGCGATCGTCCACGGCCGTCCCTACCAGCCGGCCAGCCCGCACACAGCCGCGCTCGAAGAGCTGATGAGGCTGCGCGGCCGCCAGTTCGATCCCGAGTTGGTGCCGATATTCCTCGCCGAGCTCGAGCGCGACACACAGGGCGTGCCGCCGATCGTCGAGCTGCCGGACGTCGCGCGGCTGGAACCGGAGCTTGCGCCCGGATCGTGAGCGTAGGCTGACCAGCGGCACAGGGCGGCGCGCCGGCTCACCGGCGAGCGCCGGCGGCCGGCCGCTCGGCCCGGTGCCTGATCCGCCCGGCCGGCTGAAGTACAACTTCATGCGCTACGGCCTGCGGCTGCTCATCGCCTGCTACCTGCGCGTCCGCGTGCAGGGCGCGGCGTTGCTGCCGCCCGACAGCAGCTACGTCGTCTGCTTCAGCCATCCCAACTGGATCGACCCGCTGCTCATCGTCGGCCACTGGCCGGACAGGCGCTGGCTGTACATCTTCGGCCCGCGCGAGGCCGACATGGCCGTCGGCTGGCGCAATCGGCTGATCATATGGGGCCGCGTCGGCGTGCCATTCAAGCCGAGCCGCGACGACCTGCTCGACACGACGCGGCGGGCGGTCGGGGTTCTCCGCCGTGGCCATGCCCTGGCGATCGCGGGCGAGGGCCGCCTTTCCGACCGCGAAGGCGAGATCCTGCCGCTGCAGGACGGGCCGGCATTCTTCGCCCTGCGGGCGGGCGTGCCGATCGTGCCGCTGGCCGTGATCGGAACACGCTGGCTCCGGTTCGGTAAGCGCGTGCGGCTGCGCATCGGAGCGCCGCTCGCGACGGATGGCCTGCGCGCCGACCGCGAGACCGTGGCGCGGCTGACGAAGGACGCCCAGGCGGCCCTGGAGACGCTGCTCGTGGGCGTTACCGACGAGCCGCCACCGGGCCCGTTCGGGCGCTGGCTGACCGAGCTGTTCAACGAACGGCCGTGGCTGGCTGAGGCCGTCCCGGCAAGCGACGAGCGAGAAGGGGCGAAGCCGGGCTGATCATGCCGGTCAGCGGCCCGGGCGGCTGACCGCCGTGCCGCCCAATACCCATCGGGCGGTCGGGCCGCGCTACCGCTGGCGTCGCGCCTTGTGCTGCAGCTCGCGCAGCCTCTCGTCGCTGATCCCGAAGTGGTGGCCGACCTCGTGGAAGACGACCTCCTCGACCGCTCGCTCGAGTTCGACCGGATCCCGGTGCAGCAACTCGAGCGCGCGGCGGAAGATGGTGATCTTGCTCGGCACGGGGGCGCCGTGGGCACCGTAGGCCGTGCGCGGAACTCCCTGGTAGAGGCCGAACAGGCCGCGGGCCCTCACCGCGTCGAGCTGGTCCGGGGTGGCCTGCTCATCGATGACGATGGCGACGCTGTCGAGGCGCGACGCGAAGGGCTCCGGGATGCGCGCGATCGCGCGCTCGACCATCTCCTCGAACTCGTCGGCCGGCCCGCCGTCGTCGATGATCTCGGGCACGCCGAGGTCAATCAAGACGCCGAGTGACGGCCGTGCGCCGACCGGCTATGGCGGCCACCATCTGCATCGCGATGACGACCGCCAGCGCGATCAACGGCGACAGCAGCAGCACGAAGAAGATGGGCCCGTAGTCGGCGCCGATCGCACGCTGGCTCTGCGGCACGAGGCCACTCACAAGTTGCATGGCAATGATCATCAGCACTGGCGCGAAGAGCGCGTACAGGATCGACACTGGCAGCAGCCACAACGTACGACGCCCGCGGCGAGCGAGCGCGCGTCCTCCCCACCACGCCAGCAGCAGCCCTGCGCCGAGCACCAACGCAACCGCCAGCGGCTGGAGCAGCCCGATCGGAGGAGCAGGTGCGCGCGTCGTGATCGCGAGCGCGTCGGCCGGGATCCGCTCGAAGGTGCCGGTCAGCGTGTCGCCCTGCCGCTCGAGTGGCGGCTCGCTCGCGACTGGCCATCCGCTGGGCAGCGCGACGCTCACGTTCAGCGTGCCGAACCCGGGCCATTCGCGCGCCGGCGACAGGACGTAGGCAAACTGCCATGCGCGAGTCGGGCTGGCGCCCGTCGAATCGCTGGCTGCCGTGGCCGAATACTCGACGCTGACGGCGTGTCGGCCATTCGGAATCGTCAGCTTGAACCGGAGCTCGCCGTCGCCGTGGGCGCGATAGTCGAGTTGCCCGCCGCCTATTCGCGGCGTGTGGCTGGGAGGCGCCCACGGCAGCCCGCCCGACTGCACGACCTCGTACTGGACCGCCTCGCCGTCGAGCGAGACCGCCGGCGCGGTCGCGCCACCGGCATCGAGGCCGGGCGCGACGAAGACCAGCTCGACGGTCTTCTGCGCCTCGTCATTGCGCAGGTGGTAGGTCGCGTGGACGCGTGCGGCGTGGCCCTCGTGCAGCGGACGCAGGTCGATCGTCAGGTCCTCGCTCTCGATGACCACGCCGGCGAGCTGGGCGGAGGGCTCGCCTGCGGCGTCGCCCGGCGTCCACGGCGCCGCCATGTTGGCCACCGCTGCCGATGGCGCGACGAGCGCCGCCAGCAGCCAGCCGACGGCGGCAGGCGCGAGGCTGCGTCGTATGTAGCGCGCCACCGGGCTCACCATCTCAATCCCGTGCACGTGACGAAACGCGGGCAACGGTATCAGACGCGCAGCACGAGCCGCGCTATCTCGAAGTAGATGACGAGGCCGGTGCCGTCGACGACGGTCGTGATCAGCGGCGCCGACACGACCGCCGGGTCGATACGCAGGCGCCTGAGGGCGAGGGGCAGCACGGCCGCCACCGTCGCCGACCAGAGGCAGATGGCGACGATGGTCAGCGCCACGACGGCGCCCACGTCGCTGCCCACGCCGAGGAGCTCGCCGCGCAGGAAGGCGACGACGCCCATCACCGCTCCGATGAGCAGGCCGACCCGTATCTCCTTCCAGATGATCCATCCGACGTCGGCCAGCCGGACCTCGGCAAGGGCGATCGCGCGCACGATGAGCGTGACGGTCTGCGAGCCGACGTTGCCGCCGGTGCCGATGAGCAGCGGGATGAAGGCAGCCAGGATGATCTGCGCCTGGAGCGTGTCCTCGAAGGCGCGGATGACGGTGCCCGTGTAGGCCTGCGCGATGAACAGCAGCAGGAGCCAGACGATGCGCCGCCTGAAAAGGTGCGCGACGCTCGCCAGCCGGTAGGGCACGGCCAGCGGCTCGCTGCCACCGATCCGTTCGAAGTCCTCGGTCGCCTCGGCCTCGAGCACATCCGCCACGTCGTCCTGGGTGATGATGCCGAGCAGGCGATCCCGGTCGTCGACCACGGGCAGCGCCAGGAAGTTGTGGTCGGTCAGCAGCCGGGCGGCCGTCTCGCGATCGGCATCGGCGCGTACGCGGATGACGTCGCTGACCATCACGTCGCGCACTTTGGTGCGCGGCGGCACGAGCACGAGGCGATGGAGCGCGAGCACGCCCATCAGCCGTCCGTCGTCGTCGACGACGTACACGTAGTACACCGTCTCGGCCTCTCCCACGCGCCGCCGCAGCGCGCGCTCGGCGGCCTCAACGGTGATGTCGGCCCTGACCGCCACGAAGGCGGGCGTCATGATCCCGCCAGCGGTGTCGGCGGGGTACACCAACAGCTCGCGGATCTCGGCCGCATCGGCCGGCTCCATCTCGACCAGGATCTGTTCCGCCTCGGCATCGCCGAGCTGGCCGACCACGTCGGTGGCATCGTCGGGATCCATCTGCTCGAGGATGTCGGCGGCCGTTCCGCGGCTGACCGCGCGCAGGATCTGGGCGGCTTCGGCCGGGTTGATCTCGGCCAGCGTATCGGCCAGGACCTGATCGGGCAGCCAGCCGACCAGCGTCGCCAGCTCCGCTCCATCGAGCCGCGGGATCAACTCTGCCCACTGTGCCGGCGCGACCTCGGCGGCCAGGCCGACGATCCCTTCGCGCTCCCGCTCGGCGATCATCTCGCGCACCTCGTCGAGCAGGTGGGCCTTCATCGCTTCGGTCATGCGTCCCTCCGTGCGGCGCGCCTCGAGGGCAGGACAGATCTGCGGCGGTGGCGCCAGCGGTCGGGCGCCGGCGGTCGGCGCGATTACACCATTCGCCGGAACGTTCCGGCGAGCGCCGGGTACAGCTCTCGATAGACCGCGTGACGCTCGGCATAGACGGCCGCTGCCGGACCGGGCGAAGCGACCGTCGTCGCCCGCACGAGCTGCCTGCACGCATCCTCGACCGTGCCAAACCAACCGGCGCCCACGGCGGCCAGCAGCGCGGCCCCGTACGCCGCCCCCTCGGCCGTCGACGGCAGCGCGATCTCGGCCTCCAGTACGTCGGCCAGGATCTGCCGCCAAAGCGCGCTCGTCAGGCCACCGCCCGAAGCGCGGACTTGCTTCGGCGCGTCGATGCCGGCATCGACCATCAGCTGCATCCCGTCGCGCAGACCAAAGCAGACCCCCTCGAGCACGGCACGCGTGAGGTGGCGTCGCGCATGGCCGACGGTAAGGCCGACAAACGCGCCGCGCGCCAGCGGGTCGGGGTGCGGGCTGCGCTCGCCCGAGAGATAGGGCAGGAAGTAGAGCCCATCGCTGCCAACCGGCACGTCGGCCGCCTCGGCCACCAGGGCCGCGAAGTCGGTGCCGGGAGCGAGCATGTCGCGATACCAGCGCAGGCTGCCCGCGGCCGACAGCATCACCGACATCATGTGCCAGCGCGCGGGCAGGGCGTGGCAGAAGGCATGGACGCGGCCGCGTGGCTCGTACAGCGGGTCCTCGGTTGCGGCGAAGACTACGCCCGAAGTCCCGAGCGAGAGGGCGACGGCGCCGCGCGCGACCACGCCGACGCCGACTGCGTTTGCCGCCTGATCGCCGCCGCCGGCGACGATCGGCGTCCCGGCGGGGAGTCCGGTCTCGCGCGCCGCCGTCGGGCTGACCGAGCCGGTCACGGCCGGCCCCTCGAACGTCGGCGGCAGCCAGGCGCCGTCGATTTCGAGCGCCCCGAGGACGGCGGCCGACCAGTCGCGCGCGGCGAGATCGAAGAGCAGCGTCCCGCTCCCGTCGGCCTTGTCCATCGCGTACTCGCCACTCAACCGCAGGCGCAGGTAGTCCTTGGGCAGCAGGACGTGGGCCAGCCGCCGCCACACTTCCGGCTCGTGTTGGCGAACCCACACCAGCTTGGGCGCTGTGAAGCCGGTCAGCGCGTCGTTGCCGGTGATCTCGATCAGCTCCCGTTCGCCGACCAGGCGCCGTATCTCATCGCACTCGGCGGCCGTCCGCTGGTCGTTCCACAGGATCGCCGGACGGAGCACGCGGCATTCGCGGTCGAGGAGCACCGCGCCGTGCATCTGGCCGGTCAGCCCGACGGCCACCACCTCGTCGCCGCCGACGCCCGCCGACGCGAGGACCGAACCGATGGCCGACACCGCGCCCGTCCACCACAGCTCCGGCTGCTGCTCGCTCCACAACGGCCGCGGCACCTCGAAGCCGTACTCGGCAACGCCGATCCCGCGGACGGTCCCCGCCTCGTCGACCAGGATCGCCTTGGTGGCGGTCGTCGATACGTCGATGCCGAGTGCGCAGGCCACCGCGCTCAGCCGGCCGACGAGCGGTCGCTGCTCCCCGGCGCCTCAGCTGCCCAGATGCGCTGGTTGACCAGGTTCTCGAGCAGCTCCTGCCGGCCCGACACCGGCCGCGGATCGACGTCGCCGGCGGCGACGCGCGCCGCCAGGTCGTCGAGCGACAGCTCGCCGCCCATGATCGCCTGCCCCAGCTCGCCGTCCCAGCCGGCGTAGCGCTCGCGGCGGAACTGCTCGAGCGTGCGCTCCTCGACCATGTCGGCGGCGACGATCAGCGCCCGCGCGAGCGTGTCGATCCCGCCGATGTGGGCGTGGAACAGGTCGCTGCGGTCCAGGCTCTGGCGGCGCAGCTTGGTGTCGAAGTTGAAGCCGCCGCTGGTGAAGCCGCCGGCGGCCAGGATCTCGTGCAGCGCCAGCGCGAGCTCGTCCACCGAGTTGGGGAACTGGTCGGTGTCCCAGCCGTTCTGGTAGTCGCCGCGGTTGATGTCGACGCTGCCGAAGGCGTCCAGCGCGATGGCCGTCGCAACCTCGTGATGGAAGCTGTGGCCGGCCAGCGTGGCGTGGTTCACCTCGATGTTGACGCGGTACTCGCCGTCGAGGTCGTGACGGGCAAGGAAGCCGTGGACGGTCGCCGTGTCGTAGTCGTACTGGTGCTTCGTCGGCTCCTGCGGCTTGGGCTCGATCAGCAGCGTGCCCTCGAACCCGATACGGTGCTTGTGCTCGGCGACGAGCGTCAGGAAGCGCGCCAGCTGCGCCTGCTCGCGCGCGAGGTCGGTGTTGAGCAGCGTGTCGTAGCCCTCGCGGCCGCCCCACAGGACGTAATTGGCGCCGCCCAGCCGATGTGTCGCCTCGAGCATCTGCTTGACCTGCGCCGCCGCATAGGCGAAGACCTGCGGATCGGGGTTGGTCGCTGCGCCGGCCGCATAGCGTGGGTGGTTGAACAGGTTGGCCGTACCCCACAGCAGCCGTGCGCCGGTCCGTTCCATGTGGCGCTCGACCTCGGCCAGCATCCGCTCGAGGTTGGCGCCCGATTCGGCGAAGGTCGCTCCCTCGGGCGCGATGTCCCAGTCGTGGAAGGTGAAGAACGGTACGCCCAGCTTCTCGATGAACTCGAAGGCGCCGTCGACCTTCGCCTGCGCACCGGCGAGGGGATCATCGAACCGGAGCCATGGGCGGTCGAAGGTGCCCACGCCGAACACGTCCGAGCCGGGCCAGTTGAACGAGTGCCACAGGCAGACCGCGATGCGCAGGTGGTCCTCCATCCGCTTGCCCAGGACCTGGCGATCCGGCTGATAGACCTTGTAGCTCAGCGCCTCGGCCGATTCGAGGCCGCCGTAGCCTATCCGCTCGACGCTGGCGAAGAACTCGTCGTTCATCGCTGGGCCTCGGCTTTGTCGACTGCCGCCGGATGCTGACCAATGATGATCATCGACAGCACGTCGTCGGTGGTGACCTCGTCGCGGTTGACCGTCTTGATGATCCGGCCCTGGTACATAACGCTGATACGGTCGGACAGATCGAATACGTCGTGGATGTCGTGGCTGATCAGGAAGATGCCGATGCCCTCGGACTTCAGCTGCCGGATCAGGTTGTGGACCTGGGCCGTCTCGCTCGGTCCCAGCGCGGCGGTCGGCTCGTCCATGACCAGGACCTTTGCGTTGAAGTAGACCGCGCGGGCGATCGCGACGGCCTGCCGCTGTCCACCGGAGAGCGACACGGCCGGCTGCCTGAAGCGGGTGAAGTTGGGATTCAGGCGCTTCATGATCTTGCGCGTCTCCGATTCCATGCTCGAGTCGTCGAGCTGGCCTAGGAGCGTGGTCCGCTCGCGGCCGAGGAAGAGGTTGCCGGGCGCGTCGAGGTTGTCAGCCAGCGCGAGCGTCTGGTAGATCGTCTCGATGGCGTAGTTCTTGGCATCGCGCGGATTCCGAATCGTCGCCGGCCTGCCGCCGATCAGGATCTCCCCACTATCGGCCGGATGTGCGCCCGACAGCACGCGCATGAGCGTCGACTTGCCGGCCCCGTTGTGTCCCACCAGCCCGATCACCTCGCCTGGATAGAGCTCGATCGATGCGTCGCGAACGGCGTGTACGCCACCGAACGAGACGTTGATGTGGCGCATCTCGACGAGCGGAGTCGGGGAGGAATCGTCGCCGGTGGGATCTGGCGACGTGGGTTGCGCAATTGTCACGGCTGTTTCCTTCCTGCCGCTTCTACGAACCGCGTCGCCGGTTCCAGGTATCGAAACCGACGGCAAGGATAAGGACGATGCCGGCGACGACGTTCTGGCCGGGCGAGTTGACGCCCACGTAGCTCAGGCCGTAGGCAATCGACTGCATCACGAAGGCACCCAGCACGGCGCCGGGGATGGTGCCGATGCCGCCGGCAAACGACGTACCGCCAACGACCGCGGCGGCGATCACGTAGAGCTCATAGCTGACGCCGATGTCCAGCGTCGCGCCATTCAGGCGCGCCGCGGCGATCGCACCCGCGATCGCGCACAGGACGCCGATCAGCATGAAAGTCTTCATGATCGTCCAGCGCGTGTTGATGCCAGCAAGCTCCGCTGCTTCGGGATTTCCGCCATAGGCATAGACGTAGCGTCCGAAGCGACGCCTTGTCGCGATCCAGGTCATGAACAGCATCACGCCGATGACGATCAGGATCGGGTAGGGGAACCCGGTCGGGATGAGCAGCCCGCCCTCTGGGATCGGGATGTTGTTGGCGCGTGCGTACTGCGCGGCGAGGCCGCTCGGCCAGAAGTTGTTGTTTGCCACCCACGCGAACGCGAACACGAACAAGACGCTGACGCTCGCGATCAGCGTTTCGGCCCACATCGGTCGGAGAGGGAAACCGTAGCGCCGCCGTTGGCGGCGGTTGTAGTGGAGGAGCGCGACGATCGCGAGCGCGGTCAGCGCGGCGACCAGCCAGGTCATCGTACCGCCGATGGACCCTTCCGCACCGCCGCCGATGAGCTGGAACTCCTCGTCGAGGCCCGAGACGGCCGCGCCTCTCGAGAAGTACCAGATGATGCCGCGAATGGAGAGCAGGCCGCCGAGGGTGACGATGAACGAGGGCACGCCGATGTAGGCGATGATGAAACCCTGCAGCGCGCCTATCGCCAATCCGAGCCCCATCCCCATGCCCAGCGCGATGAGCCAGCGGAACGGGAAGTCGGCAGCAATTCCCAACATGTTCGGCATGACGTCGGTCATCAGCACGGCGTACGTCATCGCGACGATGCCGACGATCGAGCCAACCGACAGGTCGATGTTGCGGCTGACGATGACCAGCACCATGCCAGTGGCGATAACGGCAATGCCGCTCGCCTGCACGGCCAAGCTCATCATGTTGACGGGGCGCAGGAACGTCCCGCCGCTCCAGACATGGAAGACGAGCAGGATCATCGCCAGCGCGACGAGCATCCCGAACAGGCGGAAGTTGATCTCGGTCTGGAGAACGAGATCGCGGAACGACCTGCGTTGCGGTGGCCGGGCCGATACCGCCTGCGGCGGAGCGTCAGCCAGATCTGTCACCACGCGCCTCCCCGTCGCGGAAACGTCCGGCCTGCGCCCCCGATACAGGGAGCGCAGGCCGGATTGCTAGATCACCGAGTACGCAAGCCTCACTTGCAGGCTTCAGGTGCGTCGGCCGCGGTGGCGTCCACGCCCCTGCACAGATCCTCCTTGCTGATCCAGCCCGCATCGACGACCAGCTGCAGGTTCTCCCGGGTCAGCGGGGTCGGCTTGAGGATGAACGATTTCACCGTATTGCCGCCCGGAGTCTCGAAGTCCTGCGCGGTGAGGCTGTCCGGTGCGACGCTCGGGTCGACCAGACCTTCTTCCAGCGTCAGGTTGGCCATGTCCTGGCCCTCGCACAACGCGAGCGCTGCGGCACCGGCCGCCTTTCCGAGCTCCCTCGCGTTCTTCCACACGTCGACGTACTGCTTACCGAGCGCGACATTGTTCAGGTTGGCGGGGTCACCGTCCTGACCGCTGAGCGGTGGGAACCCGTAGCTCTTGGCCTCGAGCGCCGCCACGACACCCAGCGCCGTGCTGTCGTTCTCGGCGAGTATCGCGTCGATCTGGTTCCCGTCGGCGACGGCCCTATCGATAATCGCTTCCATGTTGTCCTGTGCCGTCTCGGTCGCCCACGCATCCGTGTACGTGCCGGCGTCCTGCGGCCACTCGCTGCCGGACATGTTGAGGATGGTGATCTCGCCCGCGTCGACCTTGCTCTTCAGGCCGGCTTCGTCCCAGCCCTGGGGCAGGAACGTGTGCGCATTCGGGTCGCCCGGATCGCCCTTGATGAGCACGTAGTTGCCGGTCGGGACGGCGCTCAGGATCGCTTCCGCCTGCGCGCGACCGACGCCGACGTTGTTGAACGTGATGTACAGGACGTCTGGGTCCTCGATCAGCCGGTCGTAGGCGATGACCGGGATGCCTTCCTGCTTGGCCCTCTGCACCGCCGGCAGGATGGCCTGGGTGTCCTGGGCGAGCAGGATGAGGACGTCGGCGCCGCGCGAGATGAGCGTGTCGACGTCGGTGATCTGCTGCTCGTTGCTCAGGTTGGCGTCGGCGTCGATGTACGCGCCGCCGGCGGCCTCAACGGTCTCCCTGATCCCCGGCTGGTCGTGCGCCGCCCAGCGTGGCTGCTGGAAGTTGTTCCACGATACGGCCACCGTGCAGTCGCCGGTCGGCGATCCAGTGTCGGCCGGCGCCGTGGTGGCGGCCGGCGGCGTCGTGCCGGCGGGCGCACCTGTCTGGCACGCGGCAAGGATGAGTGCGAGGGCGGATACCGCCGCCGGCACTCGACGAGATTCGATCATGCGACTAACTCCTCCTCGATAACGCATGGCATGGTCACGCACCGGTGCTCTCGTCTACGTCACCTCCCTCTGCCCATCGCAGGCCGTTCGTGGGGCTGTCGCGTGCGTCGGCGGCATGATGCCCAATCGGCCGCTCATGCGCCAGCCATTTCTGCGGGGACTGCTCGACTGGTATCGGCCGCACGCGATGGCAGCCAGTCGGCGGGGTCGTTGAGGAAGGATTCGAAGGCGAGCTCGGCGGCGCCCAGCACCGGGGCGTCCTCATGCAGCTCGGCCGGCACGACACGTACCACGCTGAGCGAGGCGGCAAGCGCGACCCGAGCAAGCTCCGCGTCGACGACGCGCCGAACGCGCGGCAGTACCCGGCCGAGCAGCCCGCCGACGACGAACAGCTCCGGATTGAGGACGTTGACGATGGCGCCGATGCCGCGACCCAGCCACAACCCGACCTCATTCAGCGCGACGAGCGCGGCCGGCTCGCCGGCGTCCGCGTCGCGCAGCACGGACTGGACGGCCTCCCGTCCGCCGGCCGCCGGCCGCCCGGCGCGCACCAGGAGTGCGTCCTCGCCGACCTCGGTCTCCCAGCAGCCGATCGAGCCGCATTGGCAGCGCTTGCCGAGCGGGTTGACGGGCAGGTGTCCGATCTCACCGCCGTAACCGGCGACCCCGATCAGCGGACGGCCCTCGACGATCAGCCCGCCGCCGACGCCGACTTCTCCCGAGATGAACACGACGTGGCGGTGTCCCCGCGCTGCCCCCCGGCGGACCTCCGCCAGCGCCCCAAGGTCAGCCTCATTGGCGACGACGATCGGCACTGCCGACCCCAGCGCGACGCCCAGCCGCTCGCCCAGCGGCTCGTCGCGCCACCCCAGGTTGGGCGCCATCGACACGAAACCGTCGCTGCGGCGGACGACGCCGACGACCGCCACGCCGATGCCGGCTATCGCCCGATGCTGAGCCGGATGGGCGCCGATGCTGCCTGCCAGCCTGGCGAGCGCGAACACCGTGTCGTCGACCGAAGCCGCGCCGCGCGGCCGATCCACGCGCACGCGCTCGACCACCTCGCCTCCGAAGCCGACCACGGCGGCAGCGAGCGAGTCGACCGCTATCTCCAGTCCGACCGCGACGACGCTCGAGGAGTATGGCGCGACAAGGCTGGACGGCCGCCCGGGCGTCCCCCGCGGGACGGTGTCCGCCTCGGTCACGAGGCCGGCCGCGGCAAACTCGCCGGTCAGGGCGCGGATCGTGCTGCGTGTAAGGCCGGTTCGCAGGCCCAGCTCGGAACGCGACAGTGGGCCGGCAATGTGGAGCTCCTGGGCGATCGCGCTGAGGTTTGCGCGTCGAACCGTTTCACTGCGCAGTCCAGCCTCGTCACGCCGGTTTGCCGCCAATTTGTGCGCCCCTCGCTCAAACGATTGTGCAAGAGTCCTACAATCCGCGCAGCGGTGTCAACCCATGCAAAACGCCGGTGAGGGGCAGGAGGCGGACCGATGGACGGAGTCGAGGGCAGGGTCGCGCTGGTCACGGGCGCCGGGCGCGGTATAGGCGGGGCGATAGCGCGCGCACTCGCGCAGCGCGGGGTCAAGCTCGCGCTCGCGTCGCGGCGGAGCGAGAACCCGGGCGTCGAAGGGGCACTCGTCCGGGAGACCGACGTGCGCGACCCCCACTCGGTGCAGACGACGGTCGACGCGACCGTCGAGCGGTTCGGCCGCCTCGACATCCTGGTCGCTAATGCCGGCGTTGGCGGCTACGGCCCCTTCCTCGACACGCCCCTCGAGCAGGTCGAGGAGATGATCGACGTAAACGTCAAGGGCCTGATCTATTCGGTCCGCGCGGCGCTGCCACACCTCTTGCGCAGCGACGCCGCCGACCTGCTCACGATCGCCAGCGAGGCAGGCCGCCGCGGCCTGCCCTACGAGGCCGTCTACTGCTCGTCAAAGTTCGCACAGGTGGGGCTGACCCGTGCCCTCGACCACGAGCTGCGCGAGAAGGGAGTCCGCTGCACGAACATCTGCCCGGGTGGCGTGGCGACCGACTTCGCGATGGGGCGCGGGCGAACGCCCGACATGCCGCAGCTGGCCGGCATGATGCGCCCCGAGGACGTCGCTGACGCCGTGGTCTTCGTCCTGACCCGGCCGCGCAACCACCGCATCCTCGAGGTGGCATTGCGGCCGGTGAGCGAACAGTCGTGGGGCTGACCGGCGTGGACGAGCTGCGCTTCGGTGTGTTGTCGACCGCCGACATCGCGCGCAAGAAGGTGATCCCCGGCATCCAGAAGGCGCGTCGCTGCCGCGTCGTGGCCATCGCCTCGCGCGACGAGTCGCGCGCCCGACGGGTGGCCGACGAGCTCGGGCTCGAACGCGCGCACGGCTCGTACGAGGCTCTGCTCGCAGATCCGGGGATCGATGCCGTCTACATCCCGCTGCCCAACCACCTGCACACGGAGTGGACGATCGCTGCCGCTCGCGCCGGTAAGCACGTTCTGTGCGAGAAGCCGCTGGCACTGAACACGGCGGATGCGGAACGGATGATCATCGCGGCGGAGGCTAACGGCATCCAGCTGATGGAAGCGTTCATGTACCGCCTGCATCCGTCGTGGGTGGCGCTGCGCGAGATCGTGGCGTCTGGCCGTCTGGGCGAGCCGGTAGCGATCCAGTCGTGGTTCTCCTACTACAACGACGACCCCGGCAACATCCGCAACATCCACGACGTCGGCGGCGGAGCGCTGTACGACATCGGTTGCTACTGCGTCAACCTGTCGCGCATGCTCTTCGGCAGCGAGCCGGTTGATGTCCGAGCTGTCATCCGGCGCGACGCGCACATGGGCATCGACACCGTCAGCAGCGCGATCCTCGAATTTGCCGACGGCGGCATCGCCAGCTTCACCTGCTCCACCCGGACGGAGGACGACCAGCGCGTTCACGTCTACGGCACGCGCGGCCACGCTTCGATATGGATCCCATTCAACATCCCGCCCGACCGACCGACCAAGGTGTTCGTCACCAGCGGCGGCAATCCGCCGGTGGCTCCGGCAACCGAGACGCTCACCTTCCCTGTTGCCGATCCCTACACCGTCGAAGCGGAGGCGTTCGCCACGACCGCGCTCGACGGCGTGACGCCACCATTCCCCATCTCTGATGCGGTGGCCAACCTTCGCGTGCTGGAGCGGATCTTCGATCAGGAACGGGCTGAGCCATCGAAGTAGCGGCGCGCCAGCTCCCACGCCGCTTTGCCACACTCGGCGCCCACCTCGCGGCCCTCGAAGTCATCGGCGCTGATGTGGATGCCCATGTACAGGCGGCTGATGCCGGCCTGATCGGCGGCGTCGTAGTAGGACGCCCACTGAAGCGTGACGTCGGTCGTCGGCCCTTCCTCGTGGAGCAGTTCGCCCGCGGGCGTGGTCCACTCGGCCAGGCCGCTTGGGAAGAACGCGCTGCCGGTGAACGCGGCCAGCACCTCCGCAGCCGCGCGGCTGAACGCGCTGTGGCCGGAGACGTAACCGGCGAATGCCGGCGTGACGAACGTGTTGCGCTGGTACGGGACCCACTCGACGGCGCGGATCCAGCCGACCCCGCTGGTGGTCGTCTGCGGGTCGGCCGGGAAGCCGCGCCAGGCAAACAGGGCGATCTCGCCGACGTGGTTCGCCAGGTGGGCGTGGCGCTCACCGGGCGCGCTGGACTCGGGCGTCACCAGCTCGACCAGGCCGGCCTCCAACGGCAGGCCGTCGGGATCGTAGGAGGGGAGGTGAGGAGCGCTCGACTGCCCCTTGCCAGCCATGTAGCGGATCATCGAGATCGGTCGCACCGAGTCGTAGTGCGCTTTCAAGCCCCACGCCGCGACCGCAGCGTCGTGCACCGCTCCGTTCAGTGCGAAGTACAGCTTGACGTCCCACTCGAGCCGGTCCATCTCGGGCCCCTGCCCGGCGAGACGGCGCTCGAAGCCGGGTGTGTCGGAGACGGCATTGGCGACGACGTTCCAGTGGCCGGGCGGCGTCTCCGAGTGCGGCCCGTCGGCCCAGAACTCGGCGAGGACGCGCTGGAAGTCGGCGCGCGGGACCAGCTGCGGCTCATACGGCTCGCCGGAGGCCGGGTTCACCCGGTAGCCGCGTCCGTCGTTGCTGGCCAGCGCGTTGTTACCGACCGACGCCGGGCTGATGTCGATGACCACCCCGTCCGCCGGGTCGAACTGGCTGCTGTAGCGGATCACCTCGATCGCCGCCTGCTTGAACGCGCCGTCGGTGGCAGGGTCACGGAGCAGCGGCGGCGGCCCGGGATCGATCGGCACGCCGGCCGACGACGGGGGCAGCGCGAAGGCCGCCACGTGGCCCCAGTGCGGCCCGATGTAGGTCTGCACGTTGCCCGGGATTGGCAGTCCGTTCTGCGACAGCTGCCTGTCCAGCGCCAGTGGCTGCCAGCGATTGGGATCGGCCATCACCGTCCCCGGGTCGGCGACGATGAGCGGCTCGTTCGCCGGCCGGTACTGGGAGTCGACGTAGCGCTCGTCCTCCAGCGCGCCGTCGGTGCGCCCGAACTCTATGATCGTCGCCGCTATGCGGTTGCCCAGCGCGGCGGGCCCGTCGCCATCCGTCGCGCTGTAGCTGCTGTCGTAGCACAGCGAGGCGAGCGTGGCGTCGAGCGCAGCCTGCGCCGTGGCCAGGTCGGCGACGGTGGCGTAGCGCCAGGCGAGGATGCGGTAGGCGGCGAAGCTGATTGCCGCCTCGCGCGCCATCGTCACGTCAGGCGCAGAGAGCTTCTCGGTCACGAAGTAGCCGTCGGCGCTTGGATCGTAGGCCGCCCACGCGTCCCACATCGCGGCGCTCAGATGGAACAGGTTGCGCGCGTGAACGCCCGGCGCTGGAACAACCCGGCGGATGAGCGCGAGGAGCTGCTCGTTCCAGATTCGGGCGACCGATTGCTCGGACGGCGCCGAGCGGGTGCAGCCGGCGAGGACGTACGGCGGGCTCGAGGTCGAGCTCGCAATCGCGCCCGTGGCCAGGGCGATCGCCGCGAGCGCGGCGATCAGCTTTCCCCTCGTCGCCATCATTAGCATGTCCCTACGATGCTGTCGACTGGTCGCGCCTGATCGTGCGCGGCCAGCGACGAGGCAGCATCATACGGCGGGTGAGGGAGCGTCCGGTCGGTAAAACTCTCGTGTTCGGCGTGGTCGCGGGACTGCTCGGGCTGTCCGCCGCCGGAGCAGCACTCCTACTCGCGCTCGCGGGCCCGGCCGGCAGTTCGCCGCTCCCGGTCGTGCCGCGCTTCGTCGACGAATCGGGCTCGGCCGGCCTCGATCAGCAGTATGCCGGCGACTTCGACTACGTCGTCGGCGGCGGCGTCGCCGTCTTCGACTGCAATGACGACCTGCTGGCAGATGCCTACGTCGCCGGCGGCAGCGCCGACGCCGGCCTATTCGTCAACCGCAGCGACGTCGGCGGGCGCCTCCGCTTCGAGCGGCTCTCTTCGCCGCCGACCGACCTTCCCGCCGTCACCGGCGCCTACCCGCTTGACATCGACGGTGACGGCCTGCTCGACCTGGCCGTGCTTCGGCGTGGCGAGAACGTGCTGCTGCGCGGGCTGGGCAACTGCCGCTTCGAGCGCGGCAACGAGGCGTGGCAGTTCGACGGCGGAGACGCATGGTCGACGGCGTTCTCGGCGACCTGGGAGAGCGACGCGAGCTGGCCGACGCTCGCCGTCGGCAATTACCTCGACCAGTCGACGACAACCACGTACCGCTGCTTCGACAACCAGCTCTTTCGTCCAGACGGCGCTGGCCGGACGTTCGCCTCGCCCACTCCATTGGCACCCGGCTGGTGCGCACTGTCGATGCTCTTCTCGAGCTGGGATCGCTCGGGTCGCGCCGACCTGCGCGTCAGCAACGACCGTCACTATTACCTCGAGACGTCGGCCGGGCAGGAACAGCTGTGGCGTGTCGCACCGGGAGAGACACCGCGCGAGTACGTCGCCGCCGACGGCTGGCAGCCGCTGCGCATCTGGGGCATGGGCATTGCCAGCTACGACGTGACGGGCGATGGCCTGCCCGAGTACTACCTGACCAGTCAGGGCGACAACAAGCTGCAGACGCTTGCCGATGGGCGGGGTCGGCCGCGGTACGTCGACATCGCGCTCCGTACCGGCGTCACCGCGCATCGGCCGTTCACCGGGGGTGAGGTGTTGCCATCGACGGCGTGGCACGCCGACTTCCAGGACGTCAACAACGACGGGCTGGTCGACCTGTTCGTGGCCAAGGGCAACGTCGGCGCCGAGCTCGACCACGCCATGCGCGACCCGTCCAACCTGCTGCTGGGTCAGCCGGACGGGTCCTTCAGCGACGCGGCCGAGGACGCCGGCGTGCTCAACTTCGGCCGTGCCCGCGGCGCTGCGTTGGTCGACCTCAACCGCGACGGGCTCCTCGACCTGCTCCTGGTCAATCGCAACGAGCCGGTCCGGGTGTGGCGCAACGTCGGCGCCGGGACAGCCGACGCAGGGCAGCAGGTGGGCCACTGGCTTGGCCTTCGACTCCGACAGGACGGGGCGAACCGCGACGCGGTGGGCGCGTGGGTCGCGGTGCGCGCGGGAGGCCGCACGATGGAGCGCGAAGTGACCGTCGGCGGCGGCCATGCAGGCGGGCAGCTTGGACCGCTCCATTTCGGGCTGGCGGCGGCGGCCCGCGCTGAGGTGCGGGTGACGTGGCCCGACGCCGAGGTGGGGGAGTGGATGTCTGTGCCCGCGGACGGCTATTTCCTCGTCGACCGAGGCGCGACGCGCGCTGTGCCCCTGGAGTCGGTGCGGTGACGACTGCGGCGCGATTGCGCCAGATCGATCTCCCGGACTTCGGGATGCCCGAGAGGATGCCCGAGATCGCACCGCCGACGTACGCTCGACGGCTCGAGCAGCTGCGCGAGCTCGGCGCGGCGCGCGGCTACAACGTGCTGGTCGTCTACGCCGATCGCGAGCACAGCGCCAACCTCGCCTACCTCAGCGGCTTCGACCCGCGTTTCGAGGAGGCGTTGCTGATCGTCGGCCCGACTGACGAACCGGCGATCCTGGTCGGTAACGAGTGTTACCAGCTTGCCGGCAACGCGCCGCTGCCGATGCGGCGCCACCTGTTCCAGGACTTCAGCCTGCCCAGCCAGCCGCGCGATCGATCGCGCGCGCTCGCCGAGATCCTGGCGGAGGAGGGGATCCGATCGGGCCGCCGGGTGGGCCTGATCGGCTGGAAGAGCTACGGGCGGCCGGAGATGAGCGACGTGCCGGCGTACCTAGTCGACGAGCTGCGTCGGCTGGTGGGCGGCGCCGGCAGCGTCGCGAACGCGACGGAGCTATTGATCGATCCCGCCGGTGGGCTGCGCGTGATCAACGAGGTCGAGCAGCTGGCCTACCTCGAATACGCCGCCTGCCAGACGTCGGATGGCGTGCGCCGGCTGCTGTGGGGCCTCGAGCCCGGCCTGACCGAGCAGCAGGCGGTGGCGCTGCTCGGCTGGAACGGCATGCCGCTGTCGTGCCACCTGATGCTCACCGCCGGGCCGCGCGCGCGCTTTGGTCTGCTGAGCCCGGCGGATCGGCCCATCGAGCAGGGCGACCCGCTGACCGTCGCCTTCGGCGTCTGGGGCGCTCTCAACTGCCGTGCCGGGTTTGTCGTCGAGCATGCCGGGCAGCTGCCGCCGGCGATCCGCGATTACGTCGAACGGCTGGTCGCGCCCTACTTTCTCGCCGTCGTCGAGTGGTACGAGGCGCTCCATGTCGGCCAGACCGGCGCGACCCTGGACGAGATCATCGAACGGCGCCTGGGCGACCCGTTCTTTGGTGTCTTCCTCAACCCGGGCCACCAGATTCACCTTGACGAGTGGGTCAACTCGCCGGTCTGGGCGGGCTCGCCGGTGGAGCTGCGTTCGGGCATGGCGCTACAGGTCGACATCATCCCAGCCACGGGCGGCAGCTACTTCACGACCAACATCGAGGACGGCATCGCTCTGGCCGACGAACGACTGCGCGACGAGCTGGCCGCGCGCTATCCGGCCGCGTGGGCGCGCATGCAGGCTCGCCGGCAGTTCATGAGCGAGATCCTCGGCATCCGCCTCCACCCCGACGTGCTGCCCTTCTCGAACATACCGGCATACCTGGCGCCGTTCCTGCTGGCGCCGACGCACGCGATGACCGTCGCCGGCTGAGCTCGGCGACGCTCGATTCAGCCGGCTGCCCGACGACCGGAAACGTCATACCTGCTCGCACGCTCGCATCAACTGTCCGTCCGGGAGCCGGCCCGGTTGGTCCGGTGTGCGGAAAGCGGTCAGCCGTCGGCCGGGACGGTGAGCTCCGTCGGCGGTGGCGTCTCGCCGGGCGCGATGCCGATCTGCGTGATGCCGTTGATCGTGATGTAGCGCGAGTAGAAGGTGTCCCGGTGGAGAAGCTTGCCGTCCGCATCGCGCACGACTCGCGTCACCCACGACTTGAAGCCGGCGACCGGCTCCTCGACGCGCTTCTGCTCGCCGGGCCGCAGCTCGGTGGTGTACTCGACGACCTCGTGGGGCTTGCTGCGTTCGGCAACGCGCGGGTCGGAGATGTCGACGGTTCGGCCGTCGGGCACCGACCAGATCTCGAAGGTGATCTTGCCACGGCCGTTTATGCCGCGGATCCAGAGCGGGTACTCCGAGTCGTTGACGAAGACCATGTCGCGCTTGCTGCCGCCGCTGCGCCAGACCGTCGCGTCGAGGCCGACCGGGTAGCGCGAGATGTAATAGGAGTGCTGCGTCCGCGCCTCGATCTCGTACCCGGCACGCAGCGCCGCGTTGAACAGCGTCGTCGACGCCGAGCAGATGCCGCCGCCCATCGCGCCGGTCGGGTTGGTGCGGCCGCGGATGATCGCGCCGCCGGGACCGAAGCCCTTCTCGGGCGTGAACGAGCCGACCGCGTCCAGGAAGCTGAACCGCTCGCCCGGGCCGACGACGGTGCCGTTGAGCAGCTTGGCCGGGACGGAGATGTTCTTGCCGAAGAAGTTCTTTTCGCTTGGCACGAACTTCGTCGTCCAGCTCGACAGCTTCACCACCCGCGCGGCGAGCGCCCGTGCGGCGGCCGTCGTGACCTCCGGTTCGACGTAGCTGACCGCCATCTGGACGCCGCTCGGGCTGCCACCGGCGAGGCGCTCTTGCAGAAGGCCCTCGATGAGGTCGACGGTTGCCGCCACATCGAGCGTCTGCCCGGTGACGCCGGCGATCGCCGTCACGCCATCGTCGCCGAACTCGAATCGGGCGTTCTGCGGGTCGCGGTCGATCAGCGCCGCGTACGGTGCGACGTAGGCCGCGATGGCGGCACGATCGATGACGACGGCCCAAGCGCCGTTGCCCTGCTCCTCGATGCTGACCCAGCCGCGGACGGTTGCCGGAGCGACGACCTGGTTGACGCCACCGCCGCTGGCGACGAACGCCTGGCTGACGACCTGCTCGAAGCGATCGACTACCGACTGCGCGACGGCCGTACCGACGGCGGGTGCGATCTGCGTCGGCGCAACGGCTACGACGGCGCTCGCCGCGCTGGGTGGGGCGACGGCGGCAAGTGCCTGCTCGAGGCCTCCGCGGAAGTCGACCGTCTGGCCGTAGCGCGCCGGAATCACGCGGTAGCCATCGCCCCGTGCGACGACCTGCGCATCAAGCGGTGCGACCTCGGCGGCGGCGGCTATCTCGCTCAGCCGCTGCTCGAGCGCAGCCGCGTCCCACGTCACCGCCGGCTCGACCGTTGCGCCCTGGGTTCGCAGGCGCAGTTGCTGACCCGCCTGCTGCAGCGGTCCGCCCTCCCGCCCGAGCGCGAACGCCTCGTCGAGCATCGCCGCCATGTCATAGTCGCGGCCGATCTCGGCATACGTCACCCGCCGCTCAACGTCGGCGAAGCGGACGGTCAAGTGCCCTGTGTCGAGTGCCGGGAGACTGGCGCGCAGCCGAGCTTCCGCCTCCGCCCGGTCGAGGCCACCTACGGCCACGCCGTTGACGGTTACGCCGGGAAAGATCGAGTCGCGGTGAACATGAGCGTAGGCGGCCGCCGCCGCGCTGACGAGCAGTAGCGAGATGAGCAGGGTCAACGCGAACGCGACCAGCGGCGGACGGCGTACGAGTTTTCCCGCCGTCGCGAAGGCACGCGGCAAGGGTTGGCTGAGCGTGGTCATCGCAGCGGACACTAGCAACTGCCGCTTGCCAGTGCATCGGGCGCGGTCCGAGGCTCTATCAGGCCCGATTCAGTAGGCCGTCCGGACGAGAATTGCCACGCCTTTGCAATCCGCGGACGCCCGATATGGCGCGAACATGCCGGTAGCCTACGTTCCGCCATGGACCAGTCCGAGCGCGGCGTCCTCCTGCTCGACGACCAGCGCGTCTTCGTTGCCGCCAACGACGACGCGGCCGAGCTGCTCGGCACGACACCGGGCGAGCTCATCGGGCGTCGTGCCGACGAGTTCATGCCAGTCGTCGCCCGCGCGCTGTACCCGATCGCGTGGCGCGGCTTCGTGCTCCGTGGCAGCGCAGCCGGTGAGTACGCCGCGCTGCGCAGCGACGGCACGCATGCGCACCTCGCCTACGTCGGCTTCGCCAACCGGCCCGTGCGTGGGCTTCACTTCTTCGTCCTCGAAGCGCTGCCCGGCGCGATCGACCAGGCGGCGCTCGCGCCGCGCGTGCAGGCGGCTGACATCCTGATCGGAGCCGACCTGGCGCCGGAGATCCAGCGCCGGCTGGCACGCGAAGCCGACCGCCAGGAATGGCGGCTGCCCATCGGCAGTGGCGGTCAGCGGGCGGTCGTGGCCGCGCTCTTCGACCACCCCGAAGCGGCGCTCGACGCACTCAACACGCTGCGCAGCGCGAGCAGCTTCGAGGGCAGCATCGCCAGCGCCGCCGGTGCAACTCCCGACGCTCCGCTGACCCTGCTTGCCGGGCGCATCCGCTACGACGTCATTGGCCGTGCCGTTGCCGCGATCCGTGCCTGTGGCGGCCGCGTCATGGCGAGCGTCGACGAGCGCTACGCCTGAACGTGCCCGTGCCGGCCGGCGCACCGGCGCTGCCGGTCGGCCTGGAAACCCCTTGCCTCGTCGTCGACCTCGATGTCGTCGAGCGCAACGCCGAGCGCATGGCGAGGGAGCTGCGCGGCCGTCACGTCGCCCTGCGGCCGCACGTCAAGACGCACAAGAGCGTGCGTCTGGCTCGAGTGCAGGTCGCTGGCGGTGCTGCCGGCATCACGGTCGGCACCCTCGGCGAGGCCGAGGTGATGGTGGCCGGCGGCATCGACGACATCTTCGTCGCCTACCCGTTGTGGGCGGCGGGCACCAAGGCGGCGCGGCTGCGAGCGCTGCACGACCGTGAGCGGCTGCGTCTGGCCGTCGGCCTCGACTCCGTCGCTGCCGCCAGACTCCTGAGCGCGGCGCTCCATGGCAACGGGCGTGAGGCGCGCGTGCTGGTCGAGGTCGACCCGGGCAACCGTCGCACCGGCGTGCGACCGGAGGAGGCAGGCGAGCTGGGCAGGGCCGCCGCGGCGCTGGGGCTTGAAGTGGTCGGTGCATTCACGCACGGCGGCCACGCGTACGCCGGCCGCGACGCCGTCCCCGGCGCCGCCAGTGACGAGGTCGCAGCGCTCACCGTTGCCGCTGACAGCCTGCGCCGGGCCGGGATCGAGCCGCAGGTCCTCAGCGCCGGGTCGTCTCCGACAGCGCTCGCGGCGGCGAGCAGCCCGGTGAGCGAGGTCCGTCCCGGGACGTACCTCGTCGGCGACCGCCAGCAGGTGGCGCTGGGCGCGACGCCGCCAGCGGCGGTCGCGCTCGCCGTAGCGGCGACGGTGGTCAGCACCGCGGTCGACGGCCAGGTCGTGGTCGACGCCGGCGCGAAGTCGTTGACCAAGGATGTGCCCGTCTACCTGCGCGGCCATGGGTACCTGCCTCAGTACCCCGACGCCGTCCTCGAACGCCTATCGGACTACCACGGCGTGGTGACGTTTCCAGCCGCGTCGCGCCGGCCGGCCCTCGGCGAGGTCGTGGCAATCATCCCCAACCATGCCTGCCCGGTCATCGACCTCTACGACACCTTCATCGCCACGCGCTCGGGCGACGTCGTCGGCCGCTGGCCGGTCGACGCCCGCGGAAGGAGCGGATGAGGCGGAGGTCGGCCAGATCAGACCTGTCCGGCGTTTGACGCACTCCGTCACACGCCCCGTCACACGCGACCCGCTGATGCTCCAGCACGTCAGCCCCGCGAGGGTCAGCGACCTCGAGGCGGTAGCCGCCCGGACGGGAATGGCGGAGATGCTCGTCCGCGCCGAGCTGCACGCCGCGCAGCTCGGCCGTCCCGGCGCGCTCGAGTCGGCCCTCGTGTTCGGCGCCCGCATCGACAACGCCGACGTGCTCGCCCGCCTGCCCACGCCGTTGCCGGCGAGCCGGTTGGGCGCCGGCTGATACCACGGCTCGCGCGACCACCGCAAAACAGAACGCTCGTTCTATACTCGTAGCCGGGCGCAACAATCCACAGCCGGAGCGCTGTTTGGTGGACGAAGTTTGTGGACGACAGCGTTGCCGGCCGGTCGCCGGGCGGCCTAGGGTCGGTTCATGAGTGAGACGGGGATTGAGCTTGGCCATCGCCGCTAACGGGTTCACGCACCTCCATGTGCACTCGGAGTTCAGTCTGCTCGACGGGCTGGGCCGTATCACCGAGCTCGTCGACCAGGCGAAGGCGCACGGGTTTGACTCGCTCGCGCTGACCGACCACGGCGCGCTCTATGGCGCCGTCGCCTTCTACCAGGCCTGCCGCAACGCCGGCATCAAGCCGATCATCGGCGTCGAGACCTACGTAGCCCGTCGAAGCATGGCCGACCGCGAGGGGAAGGCCGACGCCCAGCCGTACCACCTGATCCTGCTGGCGAAGGACTGGACGGGTTACCAGAACTTGTGCCGCATCGTCACCGACGCCCACCTCGACGGCTACTACTACAAACCCAGGATCGACCGCGACTACCTGGCCGGCCACGCCGCCGGCCTGGTCGGCCTGTCAGCGTGCCTCAACGGCGAAGTGCCGCGCGCGCTCGAAGCGGGCGATGAGAACGAGGCGTGCCGACTTGCCGGCGTATATAGCGACATCCTCGGCGCGGGCAACTTCTTCTTCGAGCTGCAGGACCACGGACTGCCCGAGCAGCGCCGGCTCAACGAGCAGCTGATCCGCCTGTCGGGCCGGATGGACATCCCGCTCGTCGCGACCAACGACCTGCATTACGTCCGCCGCGAGCAGGCCGACGCGCACGACGTGCTGCTCTGCGTTGGCACCGCCTCCAACCTCGATACGCCCGGGCGCATGCGCTTCGAGACGCAGGACTTCTACCTCAAGTCGGCAGCCGAGATGGCGGCCCTGTTCGGCGAAGTGCCGCAGGCGATCGCCAACACCCGCGCGATCGCCGAGATGAGTGCGCTCGACCTGCCGCTCGGGCAGCCGCGCCTGCCCGACTTCCCTGTCCCAGACGGCCACACCGTCGAGTCATGGCTGCGCGCCGAGTGCGAGCGCGGGCTGCACGCGCGCTACGGCGAAGTGACGGACACGCTGCGCAGCCGCCTCGACTACGAGCTCGACGTCATCATCCGCATGGGCTACGCGGCGTACTTCCTGATCGTCGCCGACTTCACCCGCTTCGCGCGCGAGCAGGGCATCGCCACCACCTGCCGCGGCTCGGCGCCCGGCTCGATCGTCACCTACACCCTGGGCATCACGCCGGTCGATCCGATCCGCTACGAGCTACCGTTCGAGCGCTTCCTCAACCCGGATCGGGTGACGATGCCCGACATCGACGTCGACTTCGAGGACGCGCGCCGCGACGAGGTGATCCGTTACGTCACCCACAAGTACGGCTCGGACCACGTCGCCCAGATCATCACCTTCGGGACGATGCTTGCGCGGGCGGCCATCCGCGACGTCGGCCGCGTGCTCGGCTTCGGCTACGGCGAGGTCGACCGCATCGCCAAGCTCGTGCCCAACCAGCTCGGGATCAGGCTCGACGAGGCGCTCGAGATCGCGCCGCCGCTGCGCGAGACGTACCAATCGGACCCTCAGGTGCAGCGCTTGATCGACCTCGCTCGCCAGCTCGAGGGCGTCGCCCGCAACGCCTCGACGCACGCCGCCGGCGTCGTCATCAGCCGCGATCCACTGACCGAGCTGATGCCGCTCCAGCGGGCGACGAACTCGGACGGGCTGATGACGCAGTACGAGATGCACGGGGTCGAAGCGCTGGGCCTGCTCAAGTTCGACTTCCTCGGCCTGTCGAACCTGACCATCCTGCGCCAGGCGGTCGATCTCATCCGAGCCAACCGCGGCGTCGACATCGACCTCGACAACCTGCCCCTCGAGGACGCCAGGACGTTCGAGCTGCTGGCATCGGGCGAGACGACGGGCATCTTCCAGCTGGAGTCGCCCGGCATGCGCCGCTACGTACGCGAGCTGCGCCCGACCTCGGTGCTCGACCTGGCGGCAATGGTCGCCCTCTTCCGCCCCGGGCCGATGGACAACATCCCCGCCTACATCCGGCGCAAGCACGGCCAGGAGAGGGTGACCTACCTCCACCCGCTGCTCGAGCCGTACCTGAAGAAGACGTACGGCATCTTCGTCTACCAGGAAGACATCATGGCCGCCGCGATGGCACTCGGCGGCTTCTCGGGGCCGGAAGCCGACACTCTCGGCTACGCCATCCGCAAGAAGAAGTCGGCCGTGCTGCGCGCCCAGAAGGACAAGTTCGTCGAGCGCGCCGCCGAGCGTGGCGTGCCACCGCAGGTGATCGATGCCGTCTTCAAGGCGTTCGAGCCGTTCGAACGCTACGGCTTCAACAAGGCGCATGCGACCTGCTACGGCCTGATCGCGTACCAGACGGCGTACCTGAAGGCGAACTACACGGTCGAGTACATGGCCAGCGTGCTGACTGCCTTCCGCGACAACACGGAGAAGGTCGCCGCGGCCATCGCCGAATGCCGCCGCCTCGGCATCTCGGTCCTTCCGCCCGACGTCCATGCCAGCGCGCTCGACTTCACCGTCGAGGGCGATGCCATCCGCTTCGGCCTGCTGGCAATCAAGAACGTCGGCGCCGGTGCGATCGAGTCGATCGTCGCCTCACGCGCCGCCGACGGTCCGTTCCGCTCCCTGGCCGACTTCTGCGCCCGGATCGACCTGCGCCTGGTCAACCGGCGTGTTCTCGAGTCGCTGATCAAGGTCGGTGCGCTCAACGCGCTTGGCCACCCGGCACAGCTGCTCGTCGCGTTGGATGACGCGCTGGCGGCGGGGCAGGCCGTCCAGCGCGACCGGCTGACCGGCCAGGTCTCGCTGTTCGATTCGACGGCCGATTCGACGACGCTCGAGCGGCCGCTGCCGACCGGCATACCGGAGGCTCCGCGGCGCGAACGGCTGCGCTGGGAAAAGGAGCTGCTCGGCCTCTACCTGTCCGACCACCCGCTGGGCGAGCATGCCGCTGAGATGGGTCGGTTCGTGACCGCCTACTCGACGGATCTGGGCGAGGACCTCGATCAGCAGCGCGTGGTCGTCGGCGGCATCGTTACCGAGATGCGGCGCGTGATCACCAAGGCACGCTCGACGATGGGCGTCGCGATCCTCGAGGATCTGCAGGGCAGCATGCAGGTGATCGTCTTTCCCAAGGTGCTGGAGCAGACAGAGGCGACCTGGGCCGAGGACGCGATCCTGCTCGTTGCCGGTCGCGTCGATCACAAGGGCGACGAGACCGTCCTGCTGGCCGATTCAGTCTGGCCGTGGGAGCAGGCGCTGGCGCTTGGCGCGTCCGACTTCGCGCGGGTCGTCGCGCGCGAAGATCGCGGCCGGCGCAACGGCGGGGAGCGGCGCAACGGCAACGGTGTCGCAGGCGGCAACGGATCCGTGGAGTCGACGGCCGTCGGCGCACAACAGCCGGTGGCCGTTGGACCGGGCACCAGCCGCCAGGCAGAGGTGCGGGTCGTGCCTCGTGTCTCACCGCTGCGTGGCGTCACGCTGGAGGGCACCATCGAGGTTGACCTCTCGACGGCCGCGCCACGCCCGCCGATCGACCGCGCCGTGCCGACGCTGCAGCCGGAGCCGGCCTCGGTCGCCGTGCTTGCCGCCGATGACGAAGACCCGCCGCTGCCGGTCGAGGTCGAAGAGGCAACCGTCGCGGCGCAGGAGAGCCCTACGCGCCCGCTCGTCGCGACAGCCGGCCAATCGCTCCACATCCGGTTCCTGCCCGGCCAGCAGGAGCGGCTCGTGGCAGCCTTCTCGGTACTGCGCGAGATCATCGTCGCTCATCCCGGCGAGACGCCGGTCGTGCTGCACATACCGGCCGGCGGGGGCCGCAGCCAGGCGATGGAGCTGCGCCTCGGCGTCGCCTACGACACGGAGCTCGTCGCGAACATCCAACGCCGGCTGGGTGACGCCGTCCTCCGCCTGGACCTCAGCGGCTGAGGTTGCCAGTCGCGCTCACGGGTGAAAGTGGAGCGTCAGCGGGGTGTCCCGTCGGCGCGTCCGACGACGCGGACTTCCTCCTCACAGGTGGCGCAGCGCAGGATCCGCGCTCGGGCCCACGTCCGCTCGACGTCCCCTTCGGCCGGATCGTGTTCCGGCGTGACGTCGTGCATCTCGTGCCACGAGGCGCCGTGGCGGTGCTCGACGCGGGCCAGCTCGGTACGCAGCAGATCCAAAAACGCCACCTCCTTCGCCGCGAAGACTAGCCGCGGCAAGGAGGTGGCGGCAACCCGTGAGTGGGCTGGATCAGGGTCAGTTTCGAGGGCCGGGGCTATGCCCGGCTGGGCGTCAGACCGTTCGGCGGCCGGTCAGCAGATTGATCACCACGATCACCAGGGCGATCACCAGCAGCAGGTGGATCAGGCCACCGCCGATGTTGCCGACCAGGCCGATCAGCCACAGGACGACCAGCACCACGATGACCAACCAGAGAAGACTCGCCAAGCTCACAGCTGACTCCTTTGCATCATGTCGGCGTACGCAGCCGCCGCACCAGTTCGATGACCAGAACGATCGCGGCGAACACGAGAAGGATGTTGATGAGCGCACCGAAGATGTCGAGCGCGAGCCCGATCAGCCATAGCACGATCAAGACCAAGATCAGCGCCCAGAGCAACTCTCTCCTCCCGTCTTCCGCCT
This sequence comes from Chloroflexota bacterium, assembly GCA_030777155.1. GTDB lineage: Bacteria > Chloroflexota > Limnocylindria > Limnocylindrales > CSP1-4 > JALYGJ01. Next base: position 29,401 of record JALYGJ010000101.1, read on the forward strand.
TGCGCGTCGGCGCCGGCCTGACCGTAGCCGGTACGACGAGAAGGTGCGCTCTGCGTCGCCGCTGCCCGTCTAGCAAGAGGCTTGCAGCGACGAAACTGCAAGGCCCCCGTCGGCCGGCGCGGGCAGCCCGCTCACCGGATGAGCGAACGGGCGCCGATTTCTGGAGATCACACCTGCCGAGGGAGTTTTCAGGTCAGTTTTTGGTCGTTCTGCTCACCGGGCGGGCAGTCCGGCCTGCAGGAGCCTGCGCCGGCATCGAAACGCAGCCCGTTCGCTCACCACGTGAGCACCGCGGGGCAAATGGAAAGGGCGGGGTCTGGTCGACCTGGCCGGGATCTTCAGCTGCGCGACCGATCAGTCAGCGTTCGCGCAGGGCGCGTCGACTAGGGCCAACCGCGCATTGCCGGGCGGCGTCTTGCCCGACTGCCCTGCCTCACCGGCAGGAGGCAGCGGCAGGCCATGCGGGTTGTGCGCAAGCAAGGCCTCCTTGGCCTGCCCGTTGTCGTTGCTCGGGCTGCCAGCTGCCTCGGCGGCACAATCAGTCGACGGCAGGTTGCCATGATGGAACGCCAGCGTCGCTCCCGGCATCGCCACCAACCAACGCGAGCGCCACAGCAAGTCGTCTCATCGACGCACCTCCTAGGTTCGTGCGGCCCACGGTCGCCGCTGGCGTGAGCATACTCCTGCCGTTGCACCCCGAACATAAGTTCTATAATGGCTCCCGGCGGGCTGATATATTCGTCGCTCGCGGCGGTGGCGAAACGGGAAACGCGGCAGTCTCAAACACTGTTGTCCGCAAGGACTTGTGGGTTCGATTCCCACCCGCCGCACCACTACCACAGGGTTCGGCGCGCTGGACTCGCCCGCGTCACCCGCCCGTTTCACCAACCCCGTTTGCTAGACTCGGCCGGCGCTGCCCGTCAGGCCAGGCAGTCGAGCGCTTCCTGGAGGAGACAGCACGCCAGTGGAGGAGACCGCGCGGCGGTCGGAGGGGTCGCTGCCCGGTCGTCGCGACTCGGCGGCGAAGCCCGAGGATCTGGCGCGCGCCGACGAGTCGCCACGCTCGGAGGTCGAGCCGACGACACGCTCCGCCGACGACGAACCGAATGCCCGCGACCGAGCCCTGGTTGCGCGCGCCATCGAGGATGACGTCGACGCCTTCAACGAGCTCGTTGCGCTCTACCAGGACTACCTCTTCGCGCTGGTCGTGCGCGTCGTCGGCGATCGCGAGTCGGCGGCCGACGCCGTCCAGGAGGCGTTCTTCTCGGCCTACCGCAACCTGCGTCGTTTCCGCGGCGACTCCTTCCGCAGCTGGCTGACGCGAATCGCGCTCAACGCCGCCACCGACGTGCTGCGCCAGCGCAAGCGCAAGCCCGTCGATCACTTCCCGGAGTGGGAGGACGACTCGTGGCAGCCGCCGGCGCACGAGAGCGACAATCCCGAGCGGCAGGCGATTCGGCGAAGCGCCAACCACGCGCTCTGGCGGGCGCTGCAGCAGGTCACCCTCGACCAGCGGACGGCGATCCTCCTGTATGACGTCGAGGGCTACGACTACCAGGAGATCGCCGGCATGACGGGCGTCTCGCTGGGCACGGTCAAGTCGCGCATCCACCGCGGCCGCATCGCGTTGCGCGAGCTGCTCGCGGCAGACATGGAACTGTTGCGTGGGTCGTGACGTCAGGGACGGGGTGAACCGCTCCCCCCGTGCCGAGCACAACGGCCATGACCGGCTGCTCGTCGCCCGCTTCGCCTCCGAAGACGCCGCCGCCTCCGAGCTCGACCAGGCGCGCCGGCTGGTCGCCAGTTGTCCCGACTGCGCGGCTCTCGCCGGCGACATTCGGCTGCTCAGCAATGCCATCGGTCGGCTGCCCGCGCCGCCGCGTCAGCGCGACTTCCGGCTCAGCAGGGAGCAGGCGGCGGCACTGCGCGGTTCGTGGTTCGATCGATTCCTGGGTCGCCTCGCCGCGCCCGGCACTTCCGCGCTGCGGCCGCTGGCCGGCGTCGCGATGTCGATTGGGCTCGCGCTGGCGGTCATCGGAACCGGCCTGCCGCTGCCCCTCGCCCAGCCGGCGGCAGCACCTGCTGAAGGTGGCGAGCCGATGACCAGGATGAGCAAGGCGACTCCCGCCGGCGAGCCGACGGCGGCTGCCGGCGAGGTAGCGCCGGCAGCAACCGCAGGCACCGTGACCGGCGTCGGCGTCCCCGAGATGAGCCCGTTCGCCGGCGCAACGCCCGGCGCGGCCGGGGACACGACAGCCGGCGAGGATGAGCCCTACGACTCGCAGGCGACCGAGCAGCCAGCCGATCCGGTTCGCCTGGCACTCGTCTATGGCGGCGTCACGATCGCTGCGCTCGCCTTCGCCGTCCTGCTGCTCGCCTGGTACGCCCGCCGCCGGACCGAGGATCGGCTCGTCGACTGAGAGGTCGATTGGCCGGCTGGCCGATTGCGGCGCGTCGGTCGGCGGCCGCGCCTGCCCGATAGACTCAGCCTCGTGCAACGGCTCATGCTGCTCGACGCGCACAGCCTGATCTACCGCGCGTACTTCGCGCTCATCGAGACGCCGCTGTCGACCAGTCGTGGACAGCTCGTCAACGCCGCTTTCGGCTTCTGGAGCATCGTCCTCCGTGGCTTCGGCGACATGAAGCCCGACTACGTGATGTGCTGCTTCGACGTCGGGCGCTCGTTCCGGGCCGACCAGTTCACCGACTACAAGGCCACCCGCCGCCCGACGCCCGATGACCTGCGCGACCAGTTCCCGATCGTGCGCGAAACGCTGGCCGCCTTCCGCATCCCCGTCCACGAGCTCGAGGGGTATGAGGCGGACGACCTCATCGGCTCGCTGACCCGGCAGGCCGAGCAGCGCGGCGACCTGGAGTCGATGATCGTGTCGGGCGATCTCGACATGCTGCAGCTGGTCAGCGATCGAACGAGCCTGATGACGACGCGCATGGGCGTCGCCTCGACGGTCATCTACGACCCCGCTCGCATCGGCGAGCGCTACGGGCTCGAGCCGGCGCAGATGATCGACTTCAAGGCGCTCAAGGGCGACGCCACAGACAACATCCCGGGCATCCCGGGGGTGGGCGACAAGACGGCCGCCAAGTGGTTGCAGGACCACGGGTCGCTGGAGGGCGTCTTCGAAAATCTCGAGACGCTCAAGCCCGAGCGCTTTCGGCCCGTCCTCGCCGAGCGGCGCGACGACGTCTTCCTGTGGCGCGATCTCGTCCGCATCGACCGCAGCGCGCCGATCGAGCTCGACCTGACCGACGCCGAGCTGGGCAACTACGACCGCGAGGAGGTCCTGCGCCTCTTCCGCCACTACGAGTTCCGCACGCTCGTCGAGCGCATCCCACACGTCGAGGGCGAGGGCGAACGCGCGCCCGGCGAGCTGCTGCGCGCGGCCGACCGGGTCGCCCCGGTGCCGGCTGCGATCGTTCCCGGGCGCACGCTGCGCCGCGGCCAGGCCGGGGAGGGG
>JALYGJ010000102.1 GCA_030777155.1 Chloroflexota bacterium
GCACGTCGCGCACCGGCCGGCCGGCGGCCGCCTCGAGCAGGTCGGCGTAATGAGCGAGGTTGGCGTCGAGCTGGGCGACCTGGGCGGCGGTGGCCCCTTTCTGGGGACCGTACGTGGCGGCGGCGCCGCTCGCCCCGAGCAGTGGGTTGGTCACGTCGGACGCGACCGTCAACTCCACCTCGGCGAGCACCGGCGACAGATCGCCGAGGTCGACGCGTGACAGCGCGGCCAGTGCACCGCCACCCGGCGGCAGGTCGGCGCCGGCTGCGTCGAGGAACCGGGCGCCAAGCGCGGCGAGCAGCCCGGCGCCACCGTCGGTCGTCGCGCTGCCGCCGAGGCCGAGCACGACCCGTCGTACGCCGAGCCCGATCGCCGCGGAGAGCACCTGGCCGGTGCCGAATGTCGACGCGGCCATCGCGTCGCGTTCAGCGGGCGCGAGGCGCGACAGTCCCGACGCCGAGGCAAGCTCGATCACACCGCGCTCGCCCTGTCGCAGGAAGCGGGCGCTGAGCGGCCGCCCGAGCGGATCGCGCGCGTGGACGGGCAGCTCGAGCCAGCTCGGGTCAGCCGCCTTGATCGCCTCGACCGTGCCCTCGCCGCCGTCGGCCAGCGGGATCATCCTGATCTCGTCGGTCGGTCGGGCACGGCGCCAGCCGTCAGCCAGCGCGCGGGCGACCTGCGTCGGGTCGAGCGAGCCCTTGAAGGAGTCGGGCGCGATCAACAGGCGCAACCGACCGGGCGCGGCTCAGGCCGGCGCCAGGACGGCTGCGCGGCGCTCGACGTACTCCGGGATGCGCACGATCGGCGGCCGCTCCTGGTCGGCCAGCTCGATGACCTCCAGCCCGAGCTGGTTCTGCCCCGAGCGCGGCAGCTTCATCGTCGAGCCGAGCTCGGCGAAGAGACGGGCGCGATGGCGCTCGCCGAGGCGCTTCATGACCGCCTGCAGGATGACGAAGCTCATCCGCGACAATCCCTCGAGTTCCTGGTTGCGGTGGACGCGCACGTCCAGATCGACCTGCCCGAAGCCCTCCAGTCCGAGCCGCTCGGCGAGGTCGATCAGGTGGCCGATCTCGACGGCATAGCCGGTGAAGAACGGGATCTGCTCAAGGTGGACGCGGCGGCCGGCGTATTCTCCCGAGAGCGGCTGGATGTAGCCCGACAGCTCGGGAAAGAAGAGGTTGATCAATGGCCGCGCGACGAGCTCGGTGACACGGCCGCCGCCGCCTTCCTTGAGCACGCCGCCCTCGACGATCGGCCGCTGGTAGTAGGCCTTGACGTAGCCGATCCGTGGCTCGACGAGGAGCGCGCCGAGCGTGCCGTAGATGAAGCGCGGATGCCAATCGACGATGTCGGTGTCGGACCACACGATCAGGTCGCCGCTCGTCTCGTAGAGGCTCTTCCACAGCGCCTCACCCTTGCCACGGTAGCTGCCGTAGCGCGGCAGTACCTCGGAGTGCCGAACCACGCGCGCGCCCTCGGCCTCGGCAATCTCGCGCGTGCCATCGTGTGAGTCCGAGTCGATCACCAGCAGCTCGTCGAGCAGCGGGACCTTCTCCATCAGCTCGCGGCGCGCGGCGCGCACGATCGGGCCGATCGTGGCCGCCTCGTTGAGGGTGGGCAGCACCGCGCTCACGGTCAGCCCCTGCTTCTCCTTACGGCTGACCAGTCGGGCGAGGTCGGCGAACTCCTGGTGGTGGTAGTTCGACTCGGCGAACCAGCGCTCGACGCGGGCGGGGACACTACGCCCCGACTCGGCGGCGCGGTCGACCGCCTCGAGCGTCTCGGCCTGCGCCGCGCGCTGCTCGAACGTCGTGCGCGTCAATGGCTCCCGCGTCTTGACGACGATGACCGTCGGCCGGGCGTGCTGGGCGATGGCTTCGGGCAGCGCGCCAAAGAGCGCACCGTTGGCGCCGCCGCTCACGGCGCCGGCGCCCAGCGCAGCGGCACCCATCACCACCAGCTGCGAGCGGTCGGCCTCGCCGAGGATCGCCGCCGGGACGTCTTCCGCTTCGACCAGCAGCGGCCGCGCGGGGTCGCCCGCGTGCTGGCGAACGAAGGTCGTCAGCGCGCGTTCCGCCTGCGACTTGACGACCTCGTTGACGTCGGGTGGGATGACGTGCATCACCTCCACGCCGGCGCCGAAGTATTGCGCCAGCGACGAGGCGAAGCGCACCGCCAGCTCCGCATGCGGGCCGCCGCGGACGGGGGCGAGGATGCGCCGGACGTCCCTGACGCCACGCTGCTTGACGACGGCGATGTCACACGGCGCATCGCGCACGACCTCGTCGATGGTCGGCGAGAAGACCGCTTCCGCGCCGCGCTTGCCGCCCGGCCGGCCGCCCCAGCCGAAGATGACGAGGTCGGCTTCATCCTCCGTGGCCACCTCGACGATGCCCTCCGCTGCGCGCCGGCCGATGCGCACGACGGTTCGCAGCTCGACGCCTTCGGGCGCGAACTCGAGCACCCGCTGCAGGAGCCGGCGCGCCTGCCGCGCGCGCGTCGCGCCTTCGGACAGCGGCATGCCCTCGGGCACCTCGACGATGCCGAGGGCGGTCAGCGTGCCGCCATGGCGCATGAGCGCGGCGCCGATGCGGACGAGATCGGCCGCCGTGCGCGGATTGGCCAGCGGCAGTAGGACGCGCTCGGGCGCAGCCGGTCGGATCACCGGCGCCGGGATCCGGTGGCGGTCAGCGCCGCCGCGCCGGACTCGGGCACCTGGCCGCGCTCGACCTGTTGCCAGCGCTCGACGAAGTAGGGTTTGGCCAACTCGAAGGCGCGTGCCTGGCGCTCGACGAACGCCTCGGCCTGGTCGGTCGTCAGCTCGGTCGTCTCGAGGACCAGGCTGGCCACACGCCCGAAGTAGAGCGGCACGAGCGAGGCGATCAGGCGATCGATCGGCAGCCGCCGCGCGTGGAGGGCAACGGCCATGTCGTAGACGATGCGCGCCCATGTTTCGTCGGGCAGGCTGAAGGTCGCGTCGGCAACCGTCGCCGGCCTGTCGGCGCGCGTCGCCAGCTCGACGACGTCGCCCGCCTCGGCCGACAGCCGCTCGACCAGTGCCGCGTTCTGGGCCGACAGCGCCGACTGCCACTCCTCGCCAACCGTGAGCCGCCCCTTGGCGAACTCTTCGAGCAGCCGGCGGACGTCGACGGCGAGCGGCGGGGGTTCGAGCATGCGCTCGAAGCCGTAGATCGGGACGTCGTGCGACCCGACCACGCCGAGCCAACGATCGGCGTGGCGCTCGGTCAGGCGCAGAATCGTGCTCACCACCTGGCTGAACATCGGTCCCAGGTCGGCGCCCGGGTCCTTCGGGTCATGGACCTTGGCACCCAGGCGCGTCTGGCAGACGGCGAAGCCGCCGCAGATCGCCTTCGTCGTCATCCAGATGTCGACCCCGAACTTCGAAACGTCGGCGTTCCAGTCGTCCTGCTCGAGGTAGTGGCGGACGAGATCGCCGGACACGCCGAAGTCGCCACCGATTGGCTGGCGGATGCGGAGGCCGTAGAGCGCCCGCGTCAGCGGGTAGGTGACGGTGTTGGTGATGGTGCCGTCGTACTTGTACCGGGAGTAGAGCGGGGCGACGAAGTCGAAACCGCCCTTCAGGACGGGGCCGGCGAGCAGCTCGATCCACTCGGGCACGATCGAGCGCAGGTCCGAGTCGACGACGACCAGCGCCTCCACCCCCAGCGCGTCGGCGATCTGGAAGATCGTCCTCAGCGCGGCACCCTTGCCACCAACTCCGTCGACCTCGGGATAGGTCAGGCTTATCCGCTGCAGCCGATTGCGCGGGCGGACGAGCAGGATCCGCTCGACGTAGTCGGGCGGTTCGGTCTCGACGACGACGCGCTGGGTGGCGTCGGGCGAGCCGGCGTCGGCATTGACGACGACCGGCCGGAGGTCGGGAAAGTACTGAACCAGCCCGGCCTGCGCCGCGCGCACGACGTACCCGATCGTGGCGGCGTTCTTGAACGATGGAATGCCGACCATGATGTCGGCGCTGCCCAGGCGGCCGACTGCATCGCGCAGGCTCTCCGGCAGGGCGGAAGTGGCCATCGAGCCCACCTTACCCGATGCCCGCCCGGAGGTCCACGTGTGGCGGCAGGGCGGGCGGTGGGTGCTGCTCGTCGAGTAGCCGACCCAGGATGTGGAGCGTCCACTCGCGCGCGCGGAAGCCCCAGGCGAGGAGTGCGCCGGCGTGGTCGCGCACGAGAGGTGGGTCAGGTTCGGGCAGCCGAAAGCGGATCGATTCGCCGACCGCTTCGCGGATCACGTTCACAAGGCTGAGAGCAGCGGCACCGGCACCGACGAGCAACGAGAGGTGGAAGGAGAGGTCCTCCGAGGGCTGCGCCTCGCGCTCGAAGACCGCCAGCGCCCAGCCCGCTTCGGCCTTGTCGACGACGACTACCTCGCCGCCGCCACAGTGGCGCGCAAAGCGCTGCTCGGTCAGCTCGGCCATCGCCCATGGCCGGCTCTCGTAGAGCCGATGAGCGGCGACGAAGGTCGCGTCGTCGTTGACGCGTCGCCACAGCTCGTCGGCGGCGTCACGGTCGGCGACCAGGCCGCGCTGGGCCAGGCGGTCGAGGGCCTGCCGGCGCGTCTCGCTCGCGCGCGCCCGCGCCACCGCGTCGAAGCCACTCTCGTCGTCCTCCTCGCCGTCCTCGGGCGCGTCGGGGTCGTGCCACGACCACGTGTGCAGCGCGACGAGCAGCTCGAAGCCATGGCGCGCGCCGAGCCGGTGGGACGCCTCGTTACCCGATCCCGTCGCGTAGCGGACCACCCTCGCCCCGTGTTCCGCTGCCCAATGCAGCTCGGCCACCTGCAGGTCGGTTGCCACGTCCATGCCGCGGACGCGCGGATCGACACGGATCCCCTCCAGCCACGCTTCGTCGGGCGAGAGCAGCGCGACGCGCGCGACGGCGATCGGCACGTCGAGAGCGAGCGGCTGGCCGTCGTGGTCGGTCCGATGTGTCCGCTCGGCGCCCGACTGGCCAGCCGTCCCGACGAGCAGGATTCCGTCGTCGGCCTCAAGCCAGACCGGCCAAGCATGCGGGATGTAGTCCCATCCGTCCCACGTCCGGCTGGCGAAGGCAAGAACGGCCGCGCTGTCATCGCGGCGCGCGCGGCGGACGACGAGCGGCCAGCTGCGGCGGCGTTCGTTCAGCGTTGTTGCGTCAGCGCTGCGAGACGGCGGTCACCGCCGCCCACTCCAGCGTCAGCTCGCCCGGCTGGTAACGGCTGTTCGCAGCCTTGAGCATCACGCCCCGGAAGCCGGCGCTGCGCCACGAGTTCAGCCACGGTCCGAGCGGCGGGCGCGCAAAGGGGGTGACGCGGACGAGCTGACTGGGCATGACGACGCTCTCCAGCTGTCGCTTCCGCTCAAGTAGCGGCAGGTCGAGCAGCGGCTGCTCGTCGACGCTCAGCAGGTCGAGCGCAACGAAGGCAAGCTCGCTCTCTGCGGGCGATCGTCCGCCGCGCGCGGCGACCGTCACGTGCGCGGGCTGCGACAGCATCATGCCCACCGCCGACGTGCGCGCCTGCGGCACGATCGCCGTTCCTATTCCGCTCGCCGTCGCCTGGTTGGTCAGCACCCCGTCGATGACCGCCTCGACTGCCATGACCGCCGCGGCGAGCGCGTCGCCAACGGTCGCTGCCTCGCTCGCCCGGTCGTCGCCGTAGGCGTCGCGCAACTCGAGCGACGGCCTCCCGTCGCTGGCCGGGGAGAGGCGGAAGTGGGCGATGACCCGCGTGCCGTCCCACAGCGGCTCGATGATCGGGTCGCGGATCTCGGGCGGCCGCCGCGTCGGGCGCGGCTCGAGCGGCCGCCATTCGCGTGGATCGGCCGGAACGCTCTTCGTGCGTCGGTCGGCGGGCATGCTTCAGCGATCCTACGCCCGATCGGCGTAGCCGCGCGGGTGAGCCTGGCGCCAGTGCCACGCCGAGC
>JALYGJ010000103.1 GCA_030777155.1 Chloroflexota bacterium
CGTCCGGCGAGCGCGGCTCCTCGGCGCGCTGACGGCGCTCGCCCGCCAAGCCGAAGATGGGCGAAGTGCCGCTCATCGGCCGACCGCCTCCAGGCGCGGCGCGAGCGAGACGAGCTGACCGGCCAGCGGCTGGCGCGGCCGGACGCGGAAGTAGGACAGGTCGTACTCGGCCAGCGCGTGCTGCAGCGCGCGCGCGGCGCGCTGCTGCTCGCCCACGTCGTCGGTCTCGCCGTGGAGAGCGCCGAAGGCGTGTGCGTCGGGTAGGACGACGACCGTCGCCACGCCGCGCGATCGCAGCGTTACCAGCGGCCGCATCCAGTCGCGCTCGAGCGAGGGCGTTATGACGAGCGCCGTCATGCCGCGGCGCAGGCGGCTGACGCCGTCAACCAGCACGTCACGCAGCGGCTCGTGGCCGTCGGCCTCGACCGCGGCCAGCAGCTGCATGATCTTCTGGTACTGACGTGCGCCACGGTCGGCAGGCACGACGAGCCGTCGCCCGCCGTTGGTCGTCATGCCCAGCGCGCGGCCCTCGAGGAGCGCATGGGCGCCGATCGAGGCAGCCGCACGAACCGCGTATTCGAGGGTCGATTCATCGCCGCTGCCGGTGTGGACGGCGGCGTAGAGATCGAGATAGATCCAGACGTCGGCCGTCTGCTCCAGGTCGAACTCTTTGACCTGCAGCTCGCGCTGGCGGGCGCTGCTCTTCCAGTGGATCCTGTTGTAGGCATCGCCCGGCGCATAGGGGCGGATCGAGGTCGCGTGCGGCGTCGTCTGCGGGGTGCGCACGGGATGGGCGTGGCTGCCCTCGATGGCCGCCGGCGGGAGGCGCCAGCCGGGCAGCGCCTCGACGCGCGGATAGACGATCACCGTCGAGTGAGTGCCCACCGCCGCCGACGACTCGAACAGGCCGAACGGATCGCCGGTGCGGAGGACGAGCGGGTCGACGCGGTAGTGGCCGCGCCGCGTCAGCGGCACACGCGCCGACCACGAACGCTCGCCGCGCGGGCCGAGGCTTATCGCGCGGCCGGGGATCGCAACCGGCAGCGTGCTCGGGTTGTGCGCTTCGAGCCACGGCTTGGGCAGCCGGCTGGTGTTGCGCACGGTGTAGGTCGCACGCAGCGCGTCGCCCGCCTGCGCATGCATCCGGTCTAGCACGTAGCCGGCCTCCAGGTCGGCCAGCCCGATCCGCGTCAGCACGTACGCGCCGCCGACCAGGAGCACACCGAGGTAGAGCAGGAACCACAGGAAGACGGCACCGGTCGAGAGTGCCGCGATGGCAAGGGCCAGCGCCAGCCCGACGAACTGCAGTCGTCTCAGCATGGCCGCCTCAGATCGGGCGGATCCGTCGGCGCTCGTCCTGCGCCTGGGCAGTCTCCACGGGCACCGATTCGAGAAGCTCACGGACGAGCAGCGCAGCGTCGACGTCGCGGACGGTGGCGGCGGTCTTGATGATCAGCCGATGGGCGAGGGCGGGCACGGCGAGGGCCTTGATGTCGTCGGGGATGACGTAGTCGCGGCCGTGGAGCGCGGCATACGCCTGGCCCGCCCGGTAGAGCGCGAGCGATCCACGCGGCGACGCACCGAGGTAGACATCAGGATGGGTACGCGTCCCATTGACCAGGCGAACGATGTAGTCGCTGACCGTCGACTCGACGTAGATCTCGCGCACACCGGCCTGCATCGCGCGCAGCTCGTCGACGCCGGCGACCTCGGCGATCTCGTCGAGCGGATGCGTCCTCTTCTGCTCGTCGAGGATGACGATCTCCTCGAGCGGCTGCGGGTAGCCGAGGTGGATGCGCAGCATGAAGCGGTCGAGCTGCGCCTCGGGCAGCGCGAACGTGCCCTCGTACTCAATCGGGTTCTGGGTGCCGATGACGAGGAACGGCTCGGGCATGCGATGGGTCACGCCATCGATCGTTGCCTGCCGCTCCTCCATGCACTCGAGCAGTGCCGACTGCGTCTTGGGCGTGGCGCGATTGATCTCATCGGCGAGGACGACCTGGGCCATGATCGGCCCCGGCCGAAACTCGAACTCCTGCGTCTTCTGGTTGTAGATCGACAGACCGGTCACGTCGGACGGCAGCAGGTCGGGCGTGAACTGGATACGCCGGAACGTGCAGCCAAGGCTCTTGGCGATGGCCTTTGCCAGCACCGTCTTGCCGGTCCCCGGCACGTCCTCGATGAGCAGATGGCCCTGGCACAGCAGGGCCACGAGCGCGAGCCGCACCTCGGCGTGCTTGCCAACGATGACGCGCTCGACGTTGGCGACGACCTTCTCGCCCGACTCCCGGATCTGTGCTACCGACATCCGCTCTCCATGTTTTCGGTGACGACTGCCCTCTCCCCTCCGCTGGGCCCAGTGACGAGCGGCGTCAACAGATAGTACGCCGCACCTGCGAATCGTTCGTCAATCGTCGAGATCCAGGTAGAAGTGCATCAGCTGACCGCCCATCGGCACGGCTCGACCGGCGCCTGTGCCGGCGCGCTCGACGATGACGGCGATGGCGATCTGCGGATCGTCGAACGGCGCATAGCCGATGAACCACGAGTGGGGCCGGCTGCCGTCGCCGAGTTGCGCCGAGCCGCTCTTGCCGGCGACCTCGATGCCGCGGATGCGCGCGCCGCCGGCGAAGTGGCGGCCGTACTCGCCCTCGACCGCCCGGCGCATCGCCTCGCCCACGACGACGGCCTCCGCCGACGGCAGCACGCTGGCCATCACCCGCGGGCGGATGCGCGTTACGGCGCCGGACTCCATCCGCACCTCGTCGACCAGCTTCGGCTGCATGAGCACGCCATCGTTCGCGATCGCCGCCGCCACCAACGCCATCTGAAGCGGGGTGACCAGCACCTCCCCCTGGCCGTAAGCGGCGTTGGCCAGCTCGACCCGGTCAGTGAAGCCGCTCAACGGCCCATCGCCGCTGGTGACAAGGCTGGGCGCCGTATTGAGCTCGAAGGGCAGCCGCGCACCGAAGCCAAGGCGGCGCGCCCAATCGACCAGCTGCGGCGCGCCGATCTCGAGCCCGGCATGGGCGAACCAGATGTTGCTCGAGACCTCGGTTGCTTCATAGAAGTCGAGTGGGTGGTCGGTCTGGAAGCTGCGCGGCGCGTCGCGGATGCGGAAACCCTCGACCAGGAAGCCGTTCGTGTATTCGGCCGGCTGATTCTCGAAAGTGGTGTCGGCGGTGATTGCGCCGGAACCGATGCCGGCGATCGCCGTCACGATCTTGAACACCGAGCCGGGTACGTACAGGCCCTGCGTGGCACGGTTGAGCAGCGGCGAGTCGGCGCGTCCCTGCAGGCGGGTGAGGTAGTTGCGTCCGCGCGCCGGGTCGGCGATGCGGTTCGGGTCGAAGACGGGGCTGCTTGCCATGGCCAGCACGCGGCCGGTCGAGGGCTCGATCGCAACGACGGCGCCGCGGTCGTCGCCCAGCGCATCGGCGGCCGCCTGCTGCAAGCGGATGTCGAGCGATAACAGCAGGTCGGCCGGGTCGTACGGTTGGCTGCGGAACTTGCGGAAGAACTCGTCGCCCGGCGCGAGCGAGCGCAGGCCCGTGAGCTGCCCGTCGTACGCGCGCTCGAGCCCGGCCGTTCCAAAGAGCAGGCTGCGGTAGCCGACGACGGGCGCGGCGACCGGGAACGGGTACTCACGCCGCAGCTCCTCGGCGCGCCGGCCGACGTTGCGCGCGAGAACGTTGCCCTGAGCATCGAGGATCTCGCCGCGCGGCGCGTGGCGGGCGGCCTGCAGCATCAGCGGGTTGCGCGGGTCAGTCGACAGGCGCTGCGCCTCGACCACCTGCCAATAACCGAGCCCGCCGGCGAGGGCGCCATAACCGACGGCGAGCGCAACGGCGAGTCGCAGCAGACTGCGCGCGATCGACGGCGGCCGCGCAGCGGGCGGCGCAATGCGAGCTGCTCCGCTGCGCGGCGCTGGCGCACCGGCGATCGGCGCGTCCTGCCGTTCCGCCGGCGGGTCCGTCGAATGGGCCGGCGACGCTGTCGGTGTCGCGGGCGACAGCTCGTCGTTGTCAGTCATCGTCGCACTTCTCCGGCGCTGGCTGCCTGCCCGCCGCGCCTCAACCTGGCGAAGCGCTGCCGGCGCTGGTCGGGCAGCGGCGGTGGATCGGCGCCCCGGTCGGAAAGCGCCAGCAGGAGGCCGATGATGCCGCAGTTGACGAGCAGCGACGAGCCGCCGTAGCTGACCAGCGGCAGGGTGATCCCGGTCAGGGGCATGACGCGCAGGTTGCCGCCAACGATCACGGCCGCCTGGATGACCACGACGAGCGTCAGCCCGACGGCGAGCAGCGCGCGAAAGTCGTCGCTCGCGCTGACCGCGATACGCAGGCCGCGCTCGGCGATGATGACGTAGAGGCCCAGGATGGCCAGCCCGCCGAGCATGCCCATCTCCTCGGCTAGGGCGGCGAACACGAAGTCGGTGTGGATGGCCGGGATCGCCGGCACGCCACCCACCTCGGGCAGGCCGGCGCCGAGCCCCGTGCCCAGCACGCCGCCGCGCCCGTAGGCGTACATCGCGCGCAGGATCTGATAGCCCGCGCCGAGCGGATCGGCGAACGGATCGAGCCAGATGTCGACGCGCGTACGGACGTGCGGGAAGAACTGGTACAGCAACGCCGCGCCGACCAGGAAGAGCGCCACGCCGAGGACGACGAACGACAGGCGGCGGGTGGCGACGTAGACGACGGCGAGGAAGACCAGGAAGAGCAGCAGGGCCGCACCCAGGTCGCGCTGCACGATCACGATCGCGAGCGCAACGCCCCACATCGCCAGCACGGGCAGCAGGTACGGCAGCGGCGGCAGGTGCAGCGGGCCGAGGCGCGTGCTGGTCATCGTCAGCAGCGCCCGGTTCTCGGCCAGGTAGCCGGCCAGGAAGACGACCAGGATCACCTTGAGCAGCTCCGACGGCTGCCCCGCCAGAGGGCCGATGCGCAGCGTCAGCCGCTGCCCGCCGACCGATTCACCGAAGAAGAAGACGAGCAGCAGCAGGCCGATGCCGAGCGCTGCCCAGGTGTACTTGTAGCGGCGCAGCCAGCCGTCGCTGCGCACGAGTACCGCCACCGCGCCGAGCAGGCTGAACCCGACCACCAACCACAGCGTCTGCAGCGGTGCGAGCGGCAGCAGCCTCCCACCGAAGCTCTGCGCGGCGAGGTCCTGCGGCAGTCTCTCCATCAGCAAGAGCGACAGACCGGCGAGCATCCCTGCCGCCGGCAGCAGCACCTCGTCGATCGCCCGTCCGCTGATGACCAGCGCCACGTGGACGACGAGGAGGGTTCCCAGATAGATCGCCAGCAGGCTGACGTCGGCCATGTCGAATCGCCCGGCACGGAACGACTGCAGGCTCGCCCAACCGAGCGTCAGCGTAGCGCCGACGAGCAGCAACAGGGCGAGCTCACGCACGCGCGGACGAGGTCGGATGCCGATCCGGTACAGCGTCGACGCGCTCCCGCTCATCCCGGCCGCGCGCGTTCCAGTCGCATGCGCAGGCCGCCGATCTGCAACTCGTCGCCGTAGCCCATCGGCAGGTACGTCGCCACACGCTGCCCGTTCACCCACGTCCCGTTGGTGCTGCCGTTGTCCTCTACGAACCACGACCGGCCGCGGAACGTCAGCACCGCGTGCTGGGCCGACACGTAGCTGTCATCGATGACCAGCGAGTTGTTGATATCGCGCCCGATCGTGTTGACGGCGTCGAGCGGATAGGCCGTCCCCGGCGGCGGCCCGCCCTCGGGCCCGGCGACCACGACCAACCTGCCAAGAGCCTGACCGGCCCGCGCGATCGATGCCCGCAGGTCGTTCCACAGCGCACGCGCGACGACCACAAAGAAGACGTAGATCAGCGCCACGAAGGCGAGGCGCATGATCCACAGCGTGATCGTGAAGGCGTCCACGCCGCCGGCCGCCTAGGTTCCGGGCTCGATCGTCAGCGAAGAGCGGCCCAGCAGCAGGACATCGGTCGGGCCGAGAGCGATCTCGGTCACCCGCGCGCCGTTGACGAAGGAGCCGTTGGTGCTACCCAGATCGGAGTAGACGAGCGTCCCGAACCGGACGTTGATTTGGCCGTGATGGCGGGAAACGCCGTCGTCCGGCAGCACGATGTCGTTGTCGAGCGCACGCCCAACCCGGAGGCGGCCACCGCGCACCGGTACGCGCCACGCCGGATGACCGGGCACGCGGACGGCGATCGTCGCGTTCGGCACCCGCGGGCGGGCGGCCTCGAAGACGGCCGTGTTCGAGTCGACTCCGCCACCCGGATGCGGCGGCCGTGGAGCGCCCGACTCCTGGCCGGCTGCTTGCTGGCCGGACTCGCCGGCGGCGCCGTCTTCCCGGCGGCCGACCCCGATCGCGGTTGCAACCGCCGTGACCTGAACTTCGCCCGACGCGAGGCCTGCGGCCGGCTCGAGCACTACCTGTGGCCTGACGGCGAGGGTGTAGCCGCGGCTGCGGGCATGCTGACGAAGCGCTTCGCTCAGCTCATCGACCAGAGCGCTGGTGTTGCCGAGCGCGGCGAGGTCAGCGGCGTTGAGACGGACACCGTAGAGGCTCGGCGCATAGGTGCGCTGTCGACGGACGTGGCGTTCGGCCTCCATGGCGCGTTGGAGCTGGCGCACCAGCTGCTCCTTCTCGACGGGTGTCGTGAACAGGCGGGCGGGCGGGCGCTCGAAGAGGCGCTCGAAGAACCGCTCGATCGCGGCCAGCGGGCCAGCCATGGGCCGCCGAGTCTAGCAGAGGGACCCATCGCCCCCGGCCGCGCCGGCCGCTGATGGCGCGTCGCCGACGGCGCGCAACCGTGCTCGCAAGTGCCCGGACCATCGACCCGGACGGCCAGTACTGGCTAGCGGCGGACGCACCGCCCGGCGATCAATAGATTGGCCCTTGTCCACCCGCGCACGACGCGCGGCACTTCGCGCCGGGAGCCGATGACAACCTTCGAGTCATTCTGCGAGCGCTGCGGACAGCCGGCCGAGCCGCTGGCGGCCGCACCGCGTGGCCGACTGAAGACAGACCTGCTGCGCAAGCTCATCGGGCGGGCCGGCCCGACTCCGATGGCCGAGCCGGGCCTCCGTCTCTGCCTCGGCTGCCGCGGTTACATCTGCGCGACGTGCTGGAACGACGACGTCGGGCTGTGCCAGGGGTGCGCCCCCGTCGAGGTGAAGCTCGATGCGACGACCGAGAGCGAGACGACAGCCGAATTCGGCCCGTTTGCCGAGCGACAGCCCGCCACCGAGGAGGGGCGCGTGGCCGATTGGAAGCCGGCGGTCGTGTTGGATGAGGTCGGCGACGTACCGACGGCCGAGCTGCAGGTGGTCGAAGCGGCGACGGTGGCCGAGGACGGCACCTGGACGGCGTACGAGCCGGTGGAGCCGCCCGCAGTGAACCGCCGTGAGGCCGGCGAAGCGGCCGTCGCCGCCACTGCGCATACGTACGACGCGGCGCTCGAAAGCTCGCTCGCCGACCCACCGACGATCGACCCGGACGAAGCGACGCCGGCGGCCGACGAAGCGACGATCGACACCAACGAGGCGACGATTGAGTCGGACGAGGCGACGCTCGTGGCCGAGGAAACGACGATCGACACCGGCGAGGCGACGATTGAGTCGGACGAGGCGACGCTCGTCGCGGACGCAGCGACGATCGACACCGACGAGGCGACGCTCCTGGTCGCGCCCGACGACGGTCCGCCCGCGGAGGCGGCTCTGGACGACTCGCCGGCGCTGCCCGCAACCACAGCGAGCGCCCAGATCGATCACGAGGAAGACCTGTGGGCGAGCCTGCTCGAGCATGCTGACGGCGCTGGCAACGCCACCGCGGTTCAGGCCGGCGCGCTGCCCGGAGAACCCGGCCCCGCCGACCTCGCGGCCGTGTTTCGGCCGCGGCCCTCGCGCCGGCGTCCGGCGCGACATGCAAGGCGGACGCC
>JALYGJ010000104.1 GCA_030777155.1 Chloroflexota bacterium
GCCGGCAGCCGGCCCGCGCGGTGGACGGCGGTGGCCCGCACGCTACGCTGCCCGCCGCGCTGCCTGGCACGTGCTCGACCACGCGTGGGAGATCGAGGACCGCGCGGAGCTGCGCAACTAGGCGGGCGCGGGTGACGGCGCCTCTCGCCGTTCGCGCAGGACGCGCTGCGCGAACTCCAGCATCCGCTCCTGAAAGCCGATCAGCCGCTCCACGTCGGCGTAGGCGGCATGGCCGGCATCGAACCAGATGACCTCGATCGGCTTGCCCAGCTCGCGCAGCCGCGCCTCGTACAGCTCGACCTGACGTGCCGGGCAGCGCGTGTCGTTGCGGCCCTGGATGATCAGCACCGGCGCGTCAACCTGCTCGGCGTAGGTGAGCGGCGACGCGCGGCGGTAGGCGTCGATGTAGTGCTCGTCGGGCGGACCGCCGAAGAGGGCGCGATCGTATGCACGCAGCATGTCGTTCTCATCCT
This sequence comes from Chloroflexota bacterium, assembly GCA_030777155.1. GTDB lineage: Bacteria > Chloroflexota > Limnocylindria > Limnocylindrales > CSP1-4 > JALYGJ01. Next base: position 474 of record JALYGJ010000104.1, read on the forward strand.
CGTACTCGCTCACCCAGTCGGCGACTGCTACGCCGGCCATTCCGCCGGCCCACAGGCCCGCCGCCGTGCCGAGCGACTGCAGCGTCAGGAAGCCGCCGTACGACCAGCCGGTCACGAAGACCTCATCGGGCCGGGCGATCCCGTGCTCGACCAGCCACGCCCGGGCGGCAACGATGTCGCGCACCTCGAGCTCGCCGGGTCTACCCCAGATCGCCTCCTTGAAGGCACGTCCAAACGTCGTCGAGCCGCGGTAGTTGATCGTCAGGAAGGCAAAGCCGTGGTCGAGCCAGGCCTGTGCGCGTGGCGCGAACGTCTCCATCGTCACCGCCTCCGGGCCGCCGTGCGTCTCGATGACAGCCGGGAAGGGCGCTGACCCCTCGGGCGTGGCCAGCCACGCCTGGATCGGCTGGTCGCCGTCGACGATGAACGTGACCGACCGCCATCGGCGCGACGCGGGGACCGGCGTCGGCTCGAGCAGCGGCCGGATCAGCTCGCCTGATTGGCCGTCGAGCAGGATCGTCGTCGACGGACGGGTCGAGTCCTGCCACTGGACGACGAGATTGCCCTCGGCCGTGAACCAGCAGCCGGTCTCACCCCAGAAGCCGAAGGTGCCCGTAGGGTGGTTGAGGCGGCGCGCCTTGTCCGCCGCAGCGTCGTAGACGTACAGCTCCTGGACTGCGCCCGCGACGCGGGAGAGCAGGATCGAGTGGCCGTCAGGCGCCCAGTCCCACGGGACCACCTCTCCTTCGCCGGCGACGTCGATCGCCTGGCGGGCTCCGCTCGCTGGTTCCCAGATGACAGGACGGTTGCTGCCGCCGACATCGGTCGCCAGCGCGACGCGGCCGTCACCTGTGGTCGGCGCGAAGTGGACGTTGCTGATGCTGCTCTCCGGTCCGTCCCACAGCTCGGCCACTCGATCGCCGCTGGCAGCGTCGACGATCACCAGCGCGTAGCGGGCACGCCCCGTGCGCTCGCTCGTCAGCAACGCAAGCCGGTCGCCGGCAGCGGTCCAGCCGGCCAACCAGCAGGTGTGCAGGTTGCGGTAGACGGCGCGTGGCTCCGCCTCGCCATCGACGACGTAGACGACGAAGTTGTCGTCGTGGGCAGCCGTGAACGCCAGCCGCCGCCCATCGGCCGTCGTGACCAGGTCCGACGAGGCGTAGCGCGGCAGGCCCGGCGTCAGGTCGAGCGGGTCGCCGCCCGTGAAGGGGAGCCGCATCCAGTGGCCGAGCTCGTCGCCCGCGCGGTCGTCGACGTAGTGGACCCACCTCCCGTCGGCAGAGATCGTTCCCTCAACCGTGCCCGCCGGGCGCTCGGTCAGTTGCACCAGGCGGTCGGTGCCCACCTGCCAGCCGTACAGCTGGACGACCCCGCTTCGGTTCGCCGCGGCCAGCGCGTGCCGCCGGTCAGCCGTGGCCGGCGCGGTCCACAGCACGGTTCGCGCTCGGAAGCGATCACGCCAATCGGTCACTCGAGGCCCTCCCTTCACGCAGCAGGCTGCGCAGCACGAAAAGGACGTTCGCCGGCCGCTCGCCGAGCCGGCGCATGAAGTACGGGTACCACTGCGTGCCGTAGGGCACGTATATGCGGACCGTCCAGCCCTCCCCGACCAGCCACTGCTGAAGATCGCGGCGGACGCCGTAGAGCATCTGGAACTCGAAGCGCTCGGCGCCGATGCCGCTTCGACGCGCGAAGTCAATCGCTCGTCCGATGAGCTGCTCATCGTGGGTGGCGAGGGCCGGGTACCGCCCGTGGAGCAGCAGGCGTTCGGCCAGCCGAGCGAAGTTCGCGTCCACCTCGCCCTTGGTGGCGAACGCCACCGTCGGTGGCTCGTCGTACGCGCCCTTGCACAGCCGCACTCGGATCTGCTCGTCGATCAACTGGTCTACGTCGGCGCCCGACCGGCGCAGGTACGACTGGATCACCGCGCCGACTTCGCCGTACTCGGTGTGGAGGGAGCGGACCATCTGCAGCGTCGCGTCGGTCCGCGTGTGATCTTCCATATCGATGCGCACGAAAGCGCCGATCTGGCGCGCACGGTCGACCACCCGGCCAACGTTGGCGCGGCAGAAGTCGGCATCGATGTCGAGGCCCATCTGGGTCAGCTTGAGCGACACGTTCGCCTCGAGGCCACGGACGGCGAGTGCATCGAGGGTGGCCAGGTAGCGATCGGCCGCGATGGTGGCGGCCTCGACCGAGCTGACCGACTCCCCGAGCACGTCGACGGTCCAGCGCAGGCCGGCAGCCTGCAGCCGCTCGAGCACGTCGAGCGCGTCGTCGAGGCGGTCGCCGGCGACGAAGCGACGGACCATCGCCCGCGTGACCGGGACCGCCGTGGCCAGTCGGCCCAGCGCCGGCCGCCGTGATGCCGACAGGAAGAGCGCGCGAGAAACCTTGGCCGGCACGTCGCGCAGGCGTGGCCGGGCCGCCTTCGCCATCGCCAGCTCCTCGCGCCGCTCGTCAGCAGCGGCGCGGATGACATCGGCCGGCACGACGCCATCGAGCCCGCCGTCAGGTTGCGGATAGAGCCGGCAGCCCAGGTTGATCGGTAGCTCGGGTGGCGGCGGGAGCACGTCGCGACCGTCGATACGGATCGTCGGTGAGCCGTGGAACCCCAGGCCCGCGGCATCGTCGAGGTCGCCGACGTAGACCCGGTCGACGCGCGGCTCCCGCCCGTCCTCCGTCAACGCGGCGCGGAGGATCTCCTCGGCGCGCTGGGCGTGCGGGCACTCGGGTGTCGCCAGCAGCTCGACGCGCATCAGGAGCGAAGTACCGAGCGGTTGCCGTCGGCGTCGAGGAACTTCGGTGCCGGGTGATTCGTGTCGGCTACATCAGCCACCTTCGTCGGCCGTCTCTGCCTCGAGGACGCGGCCGAGCTCCTCTGTCCGGCGGTAGGCCGCCCACACCGCCTCCGACAGTACCGTCCGCAGGCGGCCCGACTCGAGCTCGTGTAGCGCCGCCGCACTCGTTCCTCCGGGCGAGGTGACCATGTTGCGCAGCTGGGCCGGGTGCAGCCCGCTCGACTTGGCGAAGAGCGTGCTTCCCTCGAGCGTCTCGACGACCAGGTCGTGGGCAACGTGCCGCGGGAAGCCAAGGTGGACGGCGGCGTCGATCAGCGCCTCCATCACCAGGAACACGTACGTCGGGCCGGTGCCGCTGACCGCCGTGGCCATCCCGACCAGCTTCTCGTCATCGACCTCCAGCTCGAGCCCCAGTGCACCGAGCAGCACGCGCGCCTGCTGGCGCTGGCTCTCGCTGACCGCAGCCGTCGCGTACCAGACGGTCATGCCGCGGCCGAGCTGAGCCGGCGTGTTCGGCATGCTGCGCACGATGGCGCGGTGGCGCAGCACGTTGCCCAGCGCGCGCGTCGTCGCGCCAGCGATGATGCTTATCACCAACTGCTGCTGGCGCATCGCGGGTGCGAGCTCACGGCCGACGCGGCGCAGCATCTGCGGCTTGATCGCCAACACCACGACGTCGGCAGCATCCACGGCACTGGCGTTGTCCTCGACGGCCCGGATGCCGTAGCTGCGCACCAGCTCGTCGCGCCTGTCGGCGCGCGGGTGGCTGGCCACGATCTGGTCGGGTCCGAGCTGCTCGGCGCGCAGCAGGCCGGCGATCATCGACTCGGCCATCACTCCAGAACCGATCGTGGCGAGGGTGGCACCCCGGAGCGACATCCGGCCGAGTATACGGTCAGGCCGTCGCCCGGCCGAGCACAAAGAAGCGGCTGGTGGTGGTGACCTCGGCGCTGGCAAAGCCGACATCGCGCAGCGCGACCTCCAGCTCAGTCGGCTCGTAGTAGATCTTCGGGATCACGAACTGGCGGCCATCGTTGAGGCGCCGGACCGACTCGTCCTCAGCCGGCGGCGGGTCGTCGCGCGCACTCGACTTCGGGTCCGGGCGGGAGTCGATGAACGCATACGTTCCGCCCGGCTTGAGCCAGCGCCTCGCCAGCGCCAGGAAGTCGTTCAGCCGCGAGCGCCTGATGTGACTGACCCAGAAGCCGGTGAACAGTGCGTCGACCCGGCGGTCCGGCTCCTGCCAGGCATCACGCAGGTGAATGTGGGCACGCAGGCCATGGGCGAGCAGCCGTTCACGGGCGCGCTCGAGCGGCTCCTCGACCGCGTCGTACAGCCAGAGCTCACCCTTCTGGGCGAGCAGCGGCGACCACCAGCCGGTGCCCGCCGCAAGCTCCACGATCTCGCCGCCGATGGCGAGCCCGTCGAGCCAGAGCGTCGCGGTATCGAGATCAGACTGCCACACGGCATCATCGAGTGGACCATGGCTGTAGCGTCCACGCCGCAGGTACCAGTCGTCGTATTCCCCGGCACGCGCAGCGTAGTAGTCCTTGAGGACGGCATCGTCGCTCGTCGCTTGGCCCGTCGCCGCGTGTGCCGCCGATCGTGCACGCAGGCCCTGCCGCAGGCGGTGGCGGAGGAACTCGTTGTCCTGCGCGCGTCCCAGGCAGTCCGGGCAGAGGCGAGCGTAGGCCTCGAGGTCGGTCGCCTCGCGTGGTGCGTACGGCCGGCCGCACCACACGCAGTTGAACGAACCGCCCGAGCCCATCTGCGCTTTCAGTCGTCCGCGCGCAGCCACCGCTGCGCCGGCAGCTGGTCTTCGAAGCCGGCCGGGTCGAACAGCGCTGCCAGCAGGGCGATGCCCTCGACGACACGCGGCCCGGGCCGCGAGAAGTACGCCGAGCCATCGAGCGCGTACACCTCGCCGCGCCGCAGCGCGGGCAGCTCGTCGAGCCACGCCGGCTTCGTCGCGCGCCGCCACTCGGCAAGCGTCCGCCGCTCGTCGAACCCGCACGGCATGAGCATCAGCTGGTCGGGATCAACCTCGCGCACCTGCTCCCAGGTCGTGGCTGCCGAGCGGTCGCCAAGCCGACCGAGCAGCTCCCAGCCGCCCGCGCGCCGGACCTGTTCGGGCACCCAGTGACCGGCCGCGAACGGCGGGTCGAGCCACTCCAGGCAAACGACGCGGCGCGGCTCGACGCCCGCGAGGCGCCGCTCCAGGACGCGGTTCTCGATCCAGCCGAGCCGCTCGCGGAGAAGCTCGAGCAGGCCGACCGCCTCGTCCTCGGCATCGGTCATCGCGCCGACCGTGGTGATCGTATTGAAGATGCCCTCGATCGAGGTCGGCTCGAGGCCCACGACGGTTGCGTCGGCGGCGATGGCGCGGACTGCGCTCTTCACCTCACGGTAGCTCACGGCGCACACCTCGCACAGCTCCTGCGTCAGGATCAGATCGGGCTTCGCGCGAGCAAGCGCGTCGAGGTCGAGGCGGTAGATCGAGCTTCCACGATGCAGCGTCTGGCTGACCAGCTCTTGAATGTGGCGGCTGCCGGCGGTTGCCGTGGCCGTCGTGTCGGCCGTTACGACCGGCACCGTCGCCGCCGGCGGCGGATAGTCGCACTCGTGCGTGCGGCCGACCAGCTCATCGCCGAGGCCCAGCGCAAAGACGATCTCGGTCGCCGAGGGGAGCAGCGAAACGATGCGCATGGCGGGTCAGGATAGCCCGGCCTGTGGCGGGGGCCGGCCGAGGCTGGCCGCGACGAGGCGAGGCTGGCCGGCGCGAGGCGAGCGGCCGAGCGCGTCAGGCTCGGTCCGTCAGGCCGGCGGCTTCCACTTGTCGACCGCCTGGCGGGCGGCGTCCTTGTCCTTGAACCAGAGCGCGTCGATCTGGGTGAACTTGGCCCACTCGGCGGGGACGGCATCCTCCGGGAAGATTGCGTTGACGGGGCACTCCGGTTCACAGGCGCCGCAGTCGATGCACTCGTCTGGGTCGATGTAGAGCTTGCGATCGACGCCGCGATCAAAGTGGATGCAGTCGACCGGGCAGACCGACACGCAGGACTCGTCGAGGACGTCGATGCAGGGCTCGGCGATGACGTAGGTCATTCGTTGACCTCCTCGGTCGGCTTGTCAGGCGGTCGCCGCAGAAACGTTCCCGTGCGCCGCACGAGCATGTTAGCGGTTCGCGCGCACGCTGCACTGCGGGGCAGTGGGCGACGGAAGCGTCGCTGGGCGACTGCCCGCCGAAGGCACAGCGACTGCCTACCGAAGGGTGGCCGAGAACCGGTTCAGCGCTCGACGAGGACGACGTCGGCGATCATGCCCCGCTCGGTGTGGCCCGGCAGATGGCACATCACCTCCAGCTCAGCGCCTGCCGGCACCTCGTACGTGACCGACTCCGTCTCGCCCGGCGCGAGCAGGACGCGCACACCCCCCGTGCCCGGAGGGACGCTCGCCGGCCGAGCTGTGGCGAACGCAGCCGGCGGAGTGGCGTCCGCGTTGGCTGCCGCCCACGCCCGCTGCTGGCCGGCATCGCCGAGCACGAACTCGTGGTCGACGAGCCCGCCGTTGATGACGTTGAGCTGGACCGTTTCGCCGGCCACGAGGTAGAGCGTGCCGGGATTGAAGACGTAGTCACGCAGGATGACGTTCACCTCGCGTGGCTGGTCCGGTGTACCGGGCCGCGAGAGATCGGGCGCGGGCGCGGGCGCGGCGGCCATCCGCGCACCGAGCAGCACCAGGATCATCGACATGGCGAGTCCCCCGATCGTGACGGCCACCGGCGCTCGGGAGATCCTTCTCGTCGGCCCATCGGCGGGCGGCGCAGCATTGTTGCCCTCCACTTCCCCAATGTACGTCGTTGCTGCCCCTGGCTCAGATTTCGGGTGTCACGCGACGCGGCCCGCGGCATGCTGCTGCCAGCGCATCGGCGCGAGCAGCTCATCCTCGGGCAGCCCCGGTGGCGCCGGCCCGCGCAGGAGCGCCACGAGGAGCAGCGCGGACGCTGTCAGGGCGAGGAGGAAGACCACGACGAGCAGCGCGGACGGTAGCAGCCGCTCGTTGATGGGCACGGCAATGTTCATCGCGTCGCTCCCTCGAACTACTGGTGCCGGCAGCCGAAACGAAGCCGGCCAATCGGCTCGATTGTCGTGAGGAGCGCTTACCGGGCGCTTACGCCCGAGTTATCAGCCGCTTATCGCCGGCTTACGGTGGATGTGGACGACTCGGCGCGCGAGGACGATCCGTCGCAGCAGGTCGGCGGCGGGCAGGGAGCAGTTGCTGCGCGCGCTAGGGGTGGTCCATGCCCGCGTAGTGGTCCATGCCGGCGGGGCTGTAGTCGGGATCGAGGAACCGCTCTGGATCTTCCTGAAAGTCGAGCATGCAGCCGCGTGAGCAGAAGTAGTACACCTCGCCGTCATGCTCCGCCTTGAACTGCGCTCGCTCGGTATCAACCTGCATGCCGCAGACCGGATCGATCGCCATCAGCAGTCATCCTCCTGATATTCGTCAGCATCTATTCTCCGCCGCATGACCGAACAGCGCCAACAACACTCCAGACCGGCCAAGCCGACCGAAGATCGCAAGCTGCTGCGGCCGGCGCCGCGTGCCGATACGGCCTTCCTCGACAGCGACGCCTGGCGGTCGCTGCGCATCATGGGCGAGTTCGTCGAGGGCTTCGACACCCTCGCCGGCCTCGGGGCGGCGGTCAGCATCTTCGGCTCGGCGCGCCTGCCGCCGAGCGACCCGATGTACGCCGCCGCCGAGGAGGTCGCCCGGCAACTCGCGACGCGCGGGTTCACCGTCATCACCGGCGGCGGCCCGGGGATCATGGAAGCGGCCAACAAGGGCGCGCGCGAGGCGGGCGGCGTGTCGGTCGGTTTGGCGATCGAGCTCCCGCACGAGCAGGCGGTCAACCCGTACTGCACGTTGACGCTGAACTTTCGCTACTTCTTCGTGCGCAAGACGATGTTCGTCAAGTACGCCCAGGGGTTCGTCATCTTCCCCGGCGGATTCGGCACGTTCGATGAGCTGTTCGAGTCGCTGACGCTGGTGCAGACGGGCAAGATCGAGCACTTCCCGATCATCCTGTTCGGCACGGCGTTCTGGCAGGCGCTGATCGACTGGGTGCGCGAGCCAGTGCTGAGCCGGGCAATGATCAGCCCGGGCGATCTCGACCTGTTGCGCTTCACCGACGATCCGAGCGAGGTCGTGCGCTGGCTCGAAGAGTCCTTCGCCGCTGCCGCGGCGGCGGAAGCGACGGCGGCCGCGCACCCCGACCCGGACCGTGCCGAGGCCGAGCAGGAGGAGGAGGCGCAGCGCGTCCGCCATCCGGAGTGACCTCTCCCCGGCTGTCACGACGCCCTCGGCGCGGCTTCCGGTCGGGCGAGCTCAGGCGTCGAGCGCCTCGCGGAGCTGCAGCTGGCGCATCACGTCGGCACGGGTCAGCACGCCCAGCAGCCGGTCGCCGTCGAGGACGGGAAGCTGCTCGAACTCGTGCTCGGCAAGCAGTTCGACTGCCTGCTGCACACGCTGGTCGGCACGGGCGGTGACCAGCCCGTCGCGCCCGCCCATCACCGCCGCCACCGGCACGCTGCCACGTTCCTCGGCCGGGACCTTCATCACGTCGCTGACCGTGATCATGCCCACCAGCCGCCCGTTGTCGGCGACCGGGACGGCGCGCCGGTTGCCCGGTAGCAGGTACCTCTCGACCGCCTCGGCGACCGAGATCCCGGGCGGTACCGTGGTGTCGTCGCGGCGCACGATGTCACCGGCGCGGACTCGGCGCAGGCGCGTCTCGAAGACGACCTGCTGCAGGCTGGCCGACGCGGCGTTGTGCAGGAACCAGGCGATTGCCGCCATCCAGATGCCGCCGAACAGGTCGCCCGGCGGGGTCAGGATGCGGAACAGGCCGAACGCGAACAGCCCCCACGCCACCAACCGCCCGACACCGGCGGCCACCTCGGTCGCGCGCCGCAGGCTGCCAGTCGCCTTCCAGACGATAGAGCGCAGGACGCGGCCGCCGTCGAGTGGGAAGCCGGGCACAAGGTTGAAGGCGCCCAGGATCAGGTTGATCGCGACGAGGTAGTAGGCGACCAGCTCGACGCGTGGCTCCGGGACCGTGGCCAGCACGATCGCGCTGATGGCGGCGAGTACGAAGCTGGTCAATGGGCCGACGATCGCGACCCAGAACTCGGTCGACGGCTCCTTGGCCTCGCCGCCCAGGTTTGAGACGCCGCCGAAGATGAACAGCGTGATCGACCGCGCGGCGAGCCCACGGGCGAGCGCCATGAATGAGTGCGCCAGCTCGTGGATGAGGACCGACACGAACAAGAACACGGCTGCGATGGCGCCCAGGATCCAGTACTCGATCTCGGTCAGCCCGGGCAGGAGCTCGCGGAAGAGGAAGCCGCCGAGTGACCAGGTGAGCAGCAGGAAGATGATCAGCCAGCTGTAGTGGACGCCGACCTCGATGCCGCGGACGGTGAACAGGCGGAACGAGTTATGGAGCATCGCCCGGACAATACAGCCGGCCGCCGGCGAGTGCTACGGTGGCAGCATGCGCGTCGCGCTGGCCTCCGACCACGCCGGCCTGCCGCTGAAGGCTCCGATAGCCGACTGGCTTCGGTCGAACGGGCACGAGGTGCTCGACTTCGGCGTCGACAGCGACGAGCCGGTCGACTATCCCGATGTGATCGCGCCGGCGGCGCGCGCTGTCGCGGCAGGCGACTGCCAGCTCGGCGTCGTCCTCGGCGGCAGCGGCACGGGCGAGCAGATCGTGGCCAACAAGATCCGCGGCATCCGCTGCGTGGAGGCGACCGACCCGGTGACGGCCCGCCTGGCGCGTGAGCACAACGACGCGAATGTGCTCGCCATGGGCGCCCGGATCATCGCCAGTGAACTCGCCGTCGGCTGCGTCGCGGCCTTCGTAGGCGGTCGATTTGCCGGCGGGCGGCACGCCCGTCGCGTGGCCAAGATCAGCGCCCTCGAGGCGGCCGCGGCGGGCGCGCCGATCAACGCCAAACCGCCGGCCCCGTCAGGGACCGGCGGTCCGGATTAGTGATCCCTGGCCGGCGTGAGCCGGTCAGCCCTAGGGCGCGGGCTGATCGGGCGGCGCCGGGTTCTGCGGCTGCTCGATGTTGATCTCCGGCCCTTCCGCCGGCTGGTTGTTACCGAGACCGCCGGCAAAGCCGAAGTACCAGATAAGGGCGAGCACGATCAGGACGGCAACGATGATGCCGACGATCATGCCCACACTGGCACCGCCGCCGCCGTCGGTTACGACTACGTCGCGGTCGTGGTGGTCATGCGTCATCAGGTCTCCTCCCTTGTCAACCAGCGCCAATGGCGCTCTGGCGCGCCAAGAGTGGCGCAGCCGGCGTTGCAGGTGTGCATGTCGGCCAAACCATCAATAGCAATCCCGTTTCACGCCGCAAGTTGAAACGCCTGCGCAATCAATCCGCTTCGCCGTGGTGGCGTTCGGCTGTCATCTACCAGGTCTATCCACGCTCGTTTCAGGACAGCAACGGGGATGGCGTCGGTGACCTGACCGGGATCATCGGACGCGTCGACTACCTCCAATGGCTCGGCGTCGACGCCATCTGGCTGTCGCCGATTTTCCCCTCGCCGATGGCCGACTTCGGTTACGACGTCGCCGACTACACCGGCGTCGACCGGCTCTTGGGCAGCCTGACCGACCTTGATGAACTCGTCGAGACGTTGCATCGGCGGGGTATGCGGCTCCTGCTCGACTTCGTCCCCAACCACACCTCGGATCAGCATCCGTGGTTCCTCGACGCGCGCTCGTCACGTTCGGCCGACCGGCGCGACTGGTACATCTGGCGCGACCCGGCGCCCAGCGGTGGCCCGCCGAACGACTGGCAGAGCGTCTTCGGCGGCAGCGCCTGGGAGCTGGACCAGGCGACCGGTCAGTACTACTTCCACTCGTTTCTCAAGGAGCAGCCCGACCTCGACTGGCGGAATCCGGCCGTCCGTGCGGCGATGGCCGACGTGCTCCGTTTCTGGTTTCGGCGGGGTGTCGACGGGTTTCGCATCGATGTCGTCTGGCTGCTCGCCAAAGGACCGGAACTGCTGCCGCACAGCGAACGGCGGTCGACGCCCCAGCCGCCCGACTACTCGACCGATCAGCCGGCGATCCACCAGCACACTCGTTTCCTGCGCGGCGTTGCCGACGAGTTCGACGACCGGCTGCTCATCGGTGAGATCTATCTGCCGGTCGAGCGGCTGATCGCCTACTACGGCGAGGCTGGATCGGGCCTCCACCTGCCCTTCAACTTTCAGCTGCTGCGGCTGCCCTGGCGGCCCGTCGAGATCCACCGCGCGATCGTCCGCTACGAGGAGCTCCTGCCCGCCGGTGCCTGGCCCAACTGGGTCCTCGGCAACCACGACAACGGGCGCATCTTGACCCGCGTCGGCGCTGCCCAGGCGCGCGTCGCGGCGATGCTGCTACTGACGCTGCGTGGCACGCCAACGATCTACTACGGCGACGAGATCGGTATGGCCGACGTCGACGTTGCACCGGCCGAGCAGCGCGATCCGCAGGGCCTGCGCGGCGGCGTCTCGCGCGACCCCGCGCGGACACCGATGCGCTGGCGTGGCACGCCCGGCGCGGGGTTCAGCGACGCGTCGCCGTGGCTGCCCGTGGGGCCGGACATCGACACCGTCAACGTGGAAACACAGCAGGGCCAGCCAGACTCGATGCTCGGCCTTCACCGCCGGCTGCTCGAGCTGCGCCGTGCGGAGCCGGCGCTGAGCGTGGGCGAGTGGCGCGACCTGGGTACGGCCGGTTCATCGCTGGCCTACCTGCGCACCCACGGCGCGCGCAGTCTCGTCGTCGCGCTGAATCTGGCAGCTGAGCGGACACCGTTGCCGGCCGCGGTACAGGGCGTGGCGGGCAGGATTGCCGTGTCGACCCTCGGCGCAGGAGTCGGTGAACGTTTCGATGGCACGCGCGGCCTGCGCGCCGACGAGGGCGTCGTCGTCCTGCTCGATTGAGAAGGGCAGCGCGGACCGTCGCGGACTGTAGAATCACGGCGACGAGCGGGAGTAACTCAGTTGGTAGAGTTCCTGCCTTCCAAGCAGGCTGTCGCGGGTTCGAGTCCCGTCTCCCGCTCCAATCCTGTTCGCTGCGAGCCGGCGCCCTAATGGCGCCGCCGACCGCGCGCGATCAGCATGATCAGGTCGAGCAGGATCAGGCCCAGGCCAACGATCGCGATCCCCAGATCGAGCCGCCTGCGCCGCGCCGTCGAAGGCGCGGCAGCGCGCGCGTCGACGTCCGGCGCGGCGAGCTCGCGTTCCCGCTGCAGCCGCTGACGGTAGAGCGTCTCCCACTCGTCGAATGGGATGGTGAGTCGTGCCAACCGTTCGTCCAGCTCGGCCAGCTCGCCCGGTCGACGCGCCCGTTGCAGGTCGTCCTCGAAGCGCTGTGCCTCCTCGCTGGCGGTCATGTACGCAGGTGCATCTAACAGCCGCGAGACGACCGCCGCCCGTGCGCGCGCGACCTTCTCGCGGGTGCCGCTGATGGCCAGGTCGGACGGGTACACCAGCACCTCGAGGCCGGGGCCGGTGAGCACCATCAGGCGGTCGGGCACGAGCTCGCCCAGCGAGCGGCCGGCAACCGCGTCGAGCAGCTTCGGCGGTGTCGAGATGACCGCTCCGGCCGGCCTCGCGGCGTGGTCGAGACCGGCCTCTTCGAGCGCCCGACCGACTGCCACCAGCACCTGCTCATAGGCGCCCGGCTTGACGATGACGGGCACGTGCGATGTCTCCCACCGCCGCGCCATCGCGCTCAGCTTGCGCACCGTCGCCACGCCGGCCAAGACGACGATTGTCACCGCCAGAACCGCCGCGAAGGGGTAGCCGCGCAGCACTCCCCTGAGCAGCCCCGCGCCCGACGGTCGCCGCTCGGCGGGAACGATGAACATGGCTGCCGCGCCGATCAGCGCGGGGAGCACGATCGCGCCGCCGAGCATCGCCAGCCGCACCCAGTTTTCGTCGACGAAGTCGGGCAGCGGCACCGCCGCGATCAGGAGGGCGCCGATGTCGGGCACCAGCACGCCGACGACGAGCGCCACCCAAGCGAGCGCGCCGAAGACGATGACCAGCAGCAGCCCCTGGCGGCTGGCCGGGACCTTGCCGAAGAGCAGCACGGTCGCCCAGCCGAGGGTCGTGTTCAGCACGCGACCGGCGAAACGGCCGAGCATGCTCGCCAGACCAGCGAGGATCGCCATGGCGGCCCGACGGTAGCCGGGCGCCCGACAGCCGGCCATCCCTCGCCTCGGATGCCGCCTTTCAGCGCCGTCTAGGCCGCTTCCCTGACCCGCTGGGTATCCGGCGGCGCTCAGCAGAGCGCGGGCAGTGCGCCACCGATATTCCCATTGTCCGCGACCCCGGAATGCAGTAGGCTCGGCGTGCTGGTCGCTCGCGCCGTCACCGCGCGCTCTCCGGCCGAAAGAGAGGGGCAGTCAGTGGACAGGGGGCCACATCCTGGTCGGCAGGGTGAGGCGCTGCTCATCATGGACGAGAGTGGCGCCTACGTCGGCGCCTCGGCGGCGGCGCTGCGCCTGCTCGGCGTGTCGTCACTTGACGAGCTGCGCGAAAGCGCTTCTGCGACGTTCGACCGCGATGCGGCGGCGCCAGTCGCCGGCGGTCAGGAGTGGCACGGCGGCAGCCTGCGCCGCTCTGCCGGCGAAGCAACGATCGTGCGCGGTGACGGCACGACCGTCCGCGTCCGCTTCGCCATCTCGCCCCACGGCACACGCCGCTACCGTGTCGCGCTTGCGCCGACGGATTCCCCGCCCGACGAGCCGATCGTCGTCCACACGATGGGCAACATCTTGTCCGCCTGGCGCTTCGCCGAGCGGCGGCTGGTCGAGGTGCCGGAGGGCTCGGCCGAGTGGGAACAGCTGCGCGCCGAAGTCGAACGCTGGCGCAGCGAATACCGCCGGCTGTTCAGCCAGCAGTCGAAGAGCCGCCGGTCGGCAGCGCGAGGTCGACGACGGGCCGACTAGAGCAACGTTTCGAGATGGTGGCGGAGCATCTTCTGCCACCAGTACCAGTGATGTTCGACGTCGTGGCCCCAGTAGTCGAACGTCGCCGGGATCCCCTTTGCCTTGAGTATCTGCTGCAGCTCGCGCGTGTCGCGGAGGCAGTCGTCCTCCCACGCGCCCTGGCCGCAGCAGAAGATGATCGTGCTCCGACGGTAATGCTCGAGATGCCACGGGTCGACCAGATTGGGTAGGTAGTAGAGCGGGCTGTTGAAGTAGACGTTGTCGTCGCTGTAATCCCCCACGAACAGCCGCGGCTGGTAGAGCCCGGACAGGGCGATGAGGCCGTTGATCACGTCCGGCCGGCGGAAGAAGACGTTGGCGGCGTGGAAGGCGCCCATCGAGCAGCCGGTCGCCCATACGCTCTGGTTACCCGATCGCCCACGCGCAAACGGCACGACCTCCTCGACGACGTAGCGGTGATAGTCCTCGTGGCGGCGGGCCCGCTCGCCGACCGGCACGCCGGTGTTGGTCCAGCTCTGCCAGTCGATGCTGTCAAGGGCCAGGACGAGCAGCCTGCCGCCCTCGATCAGGTCGGCCGTCGCGTCGATCATGCCGAAGCCTTCCCAGTCGCCGGCGCGTCCGTCCTGCGACGGGAAGGCAAGCAGCGACTGCCCGCCATGGCCGTAGATGAGCAGCTCCATGTCGTGGCCAAGGTTCGGGCTGAACCACAGCCCGGCGTCACGCTTCACGCCGAGCGCTGAATCTCATGCGCGGCTTCCACGAGCACCTCCAGCTGCGGGTGGCGCAGGACGTAGCCGTGGTCGCCGATGGCGGCCGAGAAGACGCTGTCGAGGCGCGCCTGGTGGACGAGCAGCGGCTCGAACTGGCGGAGGACATCCTCGTGCGATAGGGCGTACTGGCGGCCATCGCGGCGGCTGACATAGACGCAGGCGTAGGGACGGTCGACGACCGCCTCGAAGTTGCCGTGGACGAGCACGTTCGCCCATTCGCGGTAGAAGTCGATGTCGTTGGCGAAGTTGAACATGTCGACGGTCAGGCCGCCGGGCGGCCGCATGTTGACCTCGAGCGGCACCAGCCGGCCGTCGGGCGTGCGGAAAAGCTCGAAGTGGAACGGTCGCTCGCGCACGCCGAAGGCGCGCGCCATTGCCCGGCCCACGGCGCGGACGTCATCTGGTATCTGGCGCGGGATCCAGTAATAGAGGTCGCGCTGCTCGTTGACCGCTTCCATCACGCCGGTGCTGTAGACGAGCGTCGAATCGAAGACGATCTCGCCGCGCCGATCGGCCAGACCGTCGTACGTCATGATCTCGCCGGCGATGAACTCCTCGATGATGTAGTCGACGGGCAGCTTCTCGCGCAGGTAGACCTCAACGTCGGCCGGGCCCTGCAGCTTGTAGGTGCGGGCGGCGCCGACGCCCACGTCGGGCTTGGCGACGACCGGGAAGCCGACCTCGCCGATGAACGAGCGCAGCGCGCCGGGCGTCCGACAGACGCGGCCGCGCGCGGGCATCAACCCGGCCGCCCGGAAGCGCTTCTTCATCAGCGACTTGCGCTTGATCGTGCCGATCTCGCGGCGCCCGATGCCGGGGATGTTGAAGTCGGTGCGCAGCGCCGCCTCGAGCTCGAGCCAGTGCTCGTTGAGCGAGTCGAGGCGGTCGATACGCGCGTGGCGATGGATGAAAAAGCCGAGCGCGCGCGTCAGCTGGTCATAGCTCGACAGGTCATCGACGCGGTAATAGTCGTGCAGTGCCTCGCGCAGCTCAGTGCGCAGGTATTCCCAGTTGGTGTCGGCAATGCCGAGCACCGTCGCACCGACGTGACGCAACGCGACCGCGAAGCGGTACCAGTTGGGCGGGAAGTGCGGTGACAGGAAGACGACGTTCATCGCTGCTCCGGTGGCGGCGAGAGCGAGAGCCTAGCGCCCGCGCTGTGCCTCGTCCACAGCACGCGATGACCGAGAAAACGACGGACCGGGCGGCCTGCGCCGCCCGGTCCGCTCA
>JALYGJ010000105.1 GCA_030777155.1 Chloroflexota bacterium
GGTGTGAGCGGCCGCCCCGGAAGAGGTGCTCCTGCGAGATCGTTCGAGCGCCGGCCGACCAGCGCGTCGTGCACCGATGCAGCCACCCCGCGTAGCGACGGCTGTGGACCAGCTGCCCCGGGCGCGACGCTCCGCGCTGCACGAGCGGGTGCTGAGCCGGCTGCGGCTCGCAGGCCAGGAAGGCGTAGGCATCGTCGGCGAGCATCTGGCGGTAGCGGCGAACGAGGTCGGGCCTGCCCCGCCACGACTCATCGAGCGGTGGCACGCCGGCCAGCTCGACGAAACCGTGCGGCGCGTGCGCGGCGCCCAGTGACAGCCAGCGTCCGCCGCTGCCGAAGGAGGCACACACGACGCCGGTACCGCCGTCGAGCGGCTTGCCGCCGCTCAGCGTGGCACCGCCGGCCGCCCGCCGCCGCCGGCTACGCCCCTCGCGCGGCCGGGCTCAGACGGGAATATCGCCGGCGTGAGGCACCGGCCGTGGACCGATCGCCGTTCCCGTCTCGGCGTCCAGCCAGCGGATCCGCCGAGCGTCGATGTGGATGAGAACGTCGTCGTCGGGCGCGATCACGACATCGGGCCGGGTGGCTGCCTTCAGCAGGGTGTCAGCCAGAGCGAGCGTCAGCAGGTTGTGCGAGCCGAGCGGCTCCACGACCAGGCAGCGGGCAGGAAGTGCACCGTTGGCGGCGGTCGATTCGCCGGGCCGCGAGATCTCGATGTTCTCGGCCCGGATGCCGACGATGACGGGCTGCCCGACCCGCTCCATCAGTTCGGCCGGCGGATCGGACAGCGCAAGCTGCGCCTCTGGCGACACGACCGCCGCCAGCCGGCCATCGCTCCGCTCGAGGCGCGCGTCGAGGAAGTTCATCGGCGGATTACCGATGAAGCCGCCCACGAAGCGGTCTGCCGGCGCGTCGTAGACGTCGAGCGGAGCGCCGACCTGGACGACCTTGCCGGCGCGCATTACCGCGATGCGGTCGCCCATCGAGAGCGCCTCCACCTGGTCGTGGGTGACGTAGATCGTCGTCGCCTTGATCTCCCGCAGCAGCCGCTTCAGCTCGGCGCGCATCTCGATGCGCAGCAGCGCGTCGAGGTTCGAGAGCGGCTCGTCCATCAGGATCACGCCCGACTGCATGGCGATCGCGCGCGCGACGGCCACGCGCTGGCGCTGGCCGCCCGACAGCTGGGCGGGATGGCGGTCGAGGAACTCGGCGATGTGGAGCAACTCGGCCGCCTGGTCGACGCGGCGCTTTATCTCGGCCGCGGCCAGCTTCTTCATGCGCAGACCGAAGGCGATGTTCTCGAAGACGGTAAGGTGCGGGAAGACGGCGTAGCTCTGGAAGACCATCGCGATGTCGCGCTTGCGCGGCGGCAGGTCGGTCACCTCACGGTCGCCGATCACCACGCGCCCGGCGTGGATCTGCTCGAGGCCGGCGACGCTGCGCAGGAGCGTCGTCTTGCCGCAGCCCGACGGACCGAGCAGCACGATGAACTCCTGGTCGTGGACGGTCAGGGTGACGTCGTCCACGGCGTGGACCTTGCCGAAGTACGTGCTCACCCGCTCCAGGCGAATCTCAGCCATGACAGCCCCTCACTTGATCACCCTGCCCCACAGGCCGAGCAGGTAGCGGCGAATGATGAAGATCACGACGAGCGATGGGGCGAGCATCAGGAACGCCGCCGCGAAGCGGAAGGCGGGCGGCGACTGGGTGAGCACGGTCAGCACCAGCGCCGGCAGCGTCCGCTCACGCAGGGTGAGGATGACCGCCGCGAACACCTCGTTCCACGACAGCACGAAGGTGAAGATCGCCGCCGCCGCGATGCCGGGCAGGGCCAGCGGCAGCACGACCTTGACGAAGGCGCCGGCGGGCGTGCTGCCGAGCGTCTGGGCCGCCTCCTCGAGCTCGCGCGGAACCGACACGAAGACGCTGCTGGTGATCAGTACGGTGAACGGCAGGGCGAGGGCGGTGTGCATCAGGGCGACGCTCCAGATGGAGTCGTACAGCCTGAACGGCACGCCGGCGCCAACGAGGACGGCATCCCACTGGATGAAGGTCACCGCCAGCGGGATGGAAAGGATCACGATCGGGAACGCCTTGGTCGAAACGATCAGCAACCGGTAGGCGTTGCGGCCGCGGAAGGCGAAGCGCGCGATGGCGTAGCCGGCGGGAGCGCCGATTAGGGTCGTCATGATGAGCGTCACCAGCGCGACCTGGACGCTGCGCCACAGCGCCGGCATGACGCCGGTCACGTTGGCGAAGAAGGCGACGGTGTCGGCCGATACCGCTTCGGGGATGAGGGGCTTTGGGTAGTCGAAGATCATCGAACGCGGCGTGAACGCGCTGACCGTGATCAGGTAGATGGGCAGCAGGACCCATAGGGCGAGCAGCGCCGCGCTCGCGTAGAGCAGCGCCTGGCTGAGGAACCGGCGTCGGCCGACGCGTCGCCGGCGTACCTCCGCGGCGGCGGCCAGCGACGCCGGCAGCGGACGAGCTTCCGTCCCGATCGCCGCGCGCTCGCTCACGCCAACTGCTCCTCCCGGGTGGGCACGAGCCAGAGGTAGATGAGCGTCGCGGTGACTGAAAGAAGCAGGATCAGGCCCGCGTACGCGGCCGCTACGTGGACGTCACGCAGATCGCCATACCAGCGGTACGCCTCGGCGGCGAGCACGGTCAGGCCGCGTCCGGCAATCGCGATCACCGTGGCGAAGACCTGGAAGGCCAGGATCGTGCGCAGGATGAGCGCCACCTGCAGGCTGGGCCGCAGCATGGGCAGGATGACGCGTCGGATCTTCTGCCACATCGTGGCACCGAAGACGTCAGCCGCCTCGAGATAGTCGCGCGGTATCGACTGCAGGCCGGCGACGAGGATGATCATCACGATCGCCGTCGCACGCCAGGACTCGGCCAGGACGATGGCGAAGATCAGCCAGAACGGCTCCTGCGGGTTGAGGAAGATGAACGGCCGCTCCAGGATGCCCAGCTGACCGAGGATGCTGTTCAGCCAGCCGCGCTCGGTGAAGATGGTGAACCAGATGATGCCCGCTGCCAGCTCCGATATGCCGAGCGGGATGGCGAAGACGTAGAGCCACAGCCCGGATCCCTTGAGCCGTGAGTTGACGATCAGCGCCATCGAAAGCGCCAGTGCGAACTGGATCGGCAGGATGAGGACGAGCAGGATCAGCGTCGTGGTCAGCGCGCGCGTGAACTGGGCGTCGTTGAGCATCCGCTCGATCGACGCGGTGCTCCAGGCCCCGGTCTGGTCCTGGAAGGCCAGCCCGAACGACTGGAGCATCGGCGCGGCGAAGAAGATCGCCATGTAGACGAGCGACGGCACGAGGAGGACGTACGGCGCCCATCCCAGTCCCTTGCCTCTCATGTTCCCCTCCGCCGCTGTCTGCCGCAGGGCCGCCCATGGCCGGGCGGCCCTGCGCCGGTCAGTCAGCCAGGCTCACTCGACCTGGCACGGGCCCTCGCTCGGCGGGTCAGGTGGCCAGCACGCCGCCTCCGCCGTGTTGAGGACGTTCTGCAGGTTGGTCGCCTCGCGCTCGAGCACCTGCTGGATGTCCTCGTTACGGATGACTATTGACTCGAAGGCGTCGCGGAAGACCTGGTTGTAGGCACCGGCCTGGTCGCCGAGCCCGACGGGCAGCCGTGCCGGCAACGCGTCCTCGGCGTTGGTCAGCGCCGAGACGGCGGTGGCCATGCCTTGCAGGCCGGGGTCGAGCTCGGGCAGCTCGACCTGCGTCGGCGGGAAGAAGCCGACCTCCTGGAGGGTCAGCGCGGCCGTCTCGGGTTGGACGAGGTAGCGGATGAGGTTCCTCGCCGCCTCCGGATCAGGCGCCGAGCGCGGGATGGCGAGGCCGGCGACGACGGGCATGAACGCGCGGCCTTGCGGCCCGGCCGGGGCCGGCATCGCCACGAACTCGTCGGGGCTGTTGACGAACGCGTCACGCAGGCGTGCGACGTGGTCCCACGCGACCCACACCTCGCCGGCCTGCAGCGGCTCCTGCATGAAGCTGTACCCAGTGGACTGCGGGTTGACGTACTGCCACGTCTCGCGCAGCCACTCCCACAGCGGGCCGCTGTTTCGGAACTGGGTGTTGACCGCACCCGTGTAGGCCGGGATGCCGAAGCCCTGGAAGAAGCGGTGCCATAGGCCCTCGGGGCCGGCCGGGAAGCCGAGCCGCTGCCCGTTGCCGGCGTCGGCGATGTTGCGGCCCCATGCAGCCAGGTCTTCGTAAGTCAGCGCGTTCTGGTCGGCCCCTTCGGGCAGGAACTCCATCGCCTCCTGGCGGGCGGCGACGATGTACGTCGCCTGCATCCAGGGGATGAACAGCTGCTGGTCGGTGCCCAGGCGCCCGAGCTCGAGGTACGCCTCGTTGAAGCCGAGATCGCCCAACTCCTGGGCAAGGTCGCTGAGGTCGGTAAGGTTGTCGGCCAGCGGCTCGAGGTCGCCGTGGAGGCCACCGAGCACGCCAACCTGGCCCGCGCCCTCACCGGCCTGCGCCTCGGCGGCGGTCCGGTCGGCGAACTCCGGCGCGGTGGCAGGAACGAAGTCGACGTTGCCCTGGTAGTCGGCCAGGATGACGTTGCGGAACTTCTCCTGTTCCTCCGTCGGGTTGAGCTGCGTCGACAGCATGATGACGTCGCCGCCCTCGCCAGTGCCTGCGGTCGGCGTACCCGTGCCCGGCGTCCCTGTGCCGGGCGTGCCGGTGCCAGGCGTGCCGGTGCCAGGGGTGCCGGTCCCAGGCGTACCGGCTCCGGGCGTGGGCGAGGCGGCCGGCGTACATGCAGCGAGCAGTACGGCGGCGACGAGCAGGACGAGCAAACGCGCGAGTGCGAAGCGCGAGCGAATGAGCATCAGTTGCCTCCTCCTCCGGCCGGTCATGAAGAAGGACCGGCGATGGTTGCGCGACGCTTTCTCCCCCTGGCGCGCACGACCCCTGGCCGCGCGACCAGCGTGTCGCTACAAGCGTACTCAGCCTGCGCAACGGGGCGATGACCGACGGACACGGGGAGCCGTGCACGCCCGTCCAGCGCGCCTCAGCGCTTCCGGACGAGTGTGACTCCGTCGCGGATCGGCAGCATCACGCACTCGACTCGCGAGTCGCCGCCGATGTGATCGTTGAGCTCGCGCATGGCGACCGTGTTGCGGCTCTGGTCAGATGGGTCGACCACGCGTCCCGACCAGAGCACGTTGTCGATGCAGATCAGCCCGCCTTCGCTGAGCAGCGGCAGCGCGCGTTCGTAGTAGTCGCGGTAGCCAGTCTTGTCGGCGTCGATGAAGACGAAGTCGAACGGGCCCTCCAACCCCTCGATCGTTTCGAGCGCGGGCCCGACCCGAACGTCGATCCGACTGGCGTATGGGGAACGGGCGATGAACCGCCGTGCCATCTCGGCATGTCGCTCGTCGAGCTCGCAGGAGATGATCTCCCCATCGGGCGGCATTCCCTCGGCCATCGAGAGAGCGGAGTAGCCGGTGAACGTCCCAATCTCGAGCACGCGCCGCGCCCGTATCGCAGCCACCAGCAGCTTGAGGAAACGGCCCTCCAGGCGGCCGACCATCATGCCGTGGCTCGCCGAGAAAGCGCGTGTCGCCTCGGCTAGCTCGGCCAGGAGCGGCGGCTCGGGTGAAGAGTGCTCGCTGGCGTAGCGCTCGACGTCGGGATCGGTGATGTCTGTCATGCGCCAGATCGTCCCAGATCGGCCGGGCTGTTGCGCTGTCGCCGGCTGCGGCATGCTAGCGGGCAATGGGCGGCGCAGCGCAACGACGCATCGAGCGAGGCGAGCGGTACGGCTGATGGGCCTGCGCGACGAGATCTACGAGCAACCGGCGGCGGCGCGTCGGCTTCTGCAGGCCGGCCGCCCGCTGAGCGAATCGATGGCATCCCGGCTGCACCGCCGGCGACCGTCGTCGGTCGTCGTCGCCGCCCGCGGCACGTCGGACCACGCTGCCCTCTACGCGCAGTACCTCTTCGGCATCCGTAACTCGCTCGTCGTTGCGCTGGCAACGCCGTCGGCGATCACGCTGTACGGCGCGCGGCCACGCTTCGCCGACGCACTGGTGCTGGGGATCTCACAGTCGGGACGCTCGCCCGACATCGTCGCCGTGCTTGAAGAGGCGCGCCGGCAGGGCGCGCCAACGGTCGCCATCACCAACGATGCCTCCTCGCCGCTGGCCGCCGCCGCCGACGAAACGATCGAGCTGGCGGCGGGACCAGAGCTGGCCACGGCAGCGACCAAGACGTACACCACCGAACTGCTCGCCGTGGCCAAGCTGTCGCTCGCGCTCGACGACGGCACACCCGCCGAGCACCGTCAGCTGCAGTCGGTCGCCGGCTGGATGGAAGAGGCGCTCACCGTTGAGGCGGAAGCCGAACGGCTGGCCGGCGAGGAGCAGGGGCTGTCGAGCTGCGTCGTCCTCGGTCGCGGCTACGAGTACGCCACGGCCCGCGAGTGGGCGCTCAAGCTGCAGGAGCTCGCCCAGCTCCACGCGCTCGCGTTTTCGGCGGCCGACTTCGAGCACGGGCCGCTGGCGCTGGCTGAGCCGGGCTTCGCCGTACTCGCCGTCGCCCCCTCGGGCGCCGCGCTCGCCGCTCAGCAGCAGCTGCTCGAAGACCTCCACCGAGCGTACGGCGCGCGGCTGATCACCGTTTCCGACGACGCCGCAGCCCGGCGCATCGATCGCGGGCTGCCGCTGCCCGTCGGCGTCCCGGAGTGGCTGGGGCCGCTCGTCTCGATCATTGCCGGCCAGCTGTTCGCCCTACATCTGACCGCCGCCCGCGGCCTGGACCCCGACGCACCGCGCAGCCTGAGCAAGGTCACCGAGACGCTCTGAACAGAGAAGACCCACGCCCCGGGAACGGGCGTGGGTCGTCATCTTGTGGTCAGGTGACGCGGGGGGCGACCTGCGGTCGTTCACGCCCCGTGTCACCCGGCTATGCCGGCGCGCGTGTCAGTGCTGATGTTGCCCGCACGGGGCCTGGTGGCGAGGTTGCCAGCGCCACGGGACGCATCCGCGGTGGTCGGCAGAACACGCGACCAGGCTAGATCGCGAGTACTCCGATCGGGCCGTCTTGTCTGGCCTCTGCGGTCGTTCACCACGCTCGCACCTCTTGGCCGAGAATCCTAGCACCGGCGGTCGCCGGAGTCCATACCAGCGGCGGCAAACAGGAGGAGCGCTCGTTGATACAGCGCGATGGATCGATGCGCATCGCCTGGCAGGCGGAGGGGTACGTCGCGATCCACGTCTACGCCCAATTCTGGCCGCACGAGGCACTCGCCGACTTCGCCAGTCAGGTGGCCGACGCGGCGCTGACCAATCGCACCGTGCCTGACCTGCGCCGCGAGCTCCGCCGGCGCTTCGGCGGGACGTTCGACCTGCAGGCACCCGACGAGGACGCCCCCGACCGGCGTGTCGTGGTCGCGTTTCACCCGCCGCCCGGCGAACCGAACCCAGACGAGTAAGCGCGCCGGGCAGCACCCTTGCCCGGCGCAACGCTCAGCGGTTGCGCGTGATCAGCAGCGGCCGCAGGTCGAGACCGCGGTGGAAGTCGCCGTCGACGCAGCCGCGGATACCGGCCACACGGGCGCAATTCGTGACCTGCCACAGCGTCCAGCCGCGCCCGCCCCAGTTGGCCGCCGGAACACGCGGCTTGTTCACGTGCCAGTGCGCGATCCACAGTCGGTAGCCATTGTCGGCAAACCAGCGCGTGTCGCCCATCCGGTCGCGCCAGAACGCGGGCGAGGTGTAGATCATCGGCTTGACACCGAGGCGGCTCTCGACCTGACTCAACCACTTGCGCACCCAGCCGATCAGCTCGCGGCGGGTGAGACCGCCGGTTACCTCCAGGTCGAGCACAGGCAGCAGGTGGCGGCCGGCCAGCTTTGCCGTGCGGACGAAGTGGTTGGCCTCGCGAACGGCGTCACGATAGGTCCGGTCTGGGCGTGCGAAGTGGTAGGCGCTGAAAGGCAGGCCGAGCGCGTCGGCCTTGGAGCGGTTGCGTGCATAGCGGGAGTCAACGAAGAGCTGGCCTTCCGTCGCCTTGACGATGGCGAAGGCGACCCCGACGCGGCGAACGTCACGCCAGCGCACGTAGCCCTGCCAGTGCGAGACGTCGATGCCCTCGAGGTGAGCGGCGCGGGCATAGCTCAGCTGGGCGGCAGCAACGCCCGGCCCGCCGGCAAGGAAGATCACGCCGGCCAGGGCGAGCAGGAGCAATGGACGCAGCGCGCTGCGCGCCCTCGAGTGACGGTTCACGGCGTCCCCCTTCGAGTGTCGGTGCGCGACGGGCCCATGCTCAGCCGGCGTGCCGACCGCTTCAATGGCGAAGGTGTGCCTGTCCGCACCGCCATTCGTCAGCCCGGCGAAGGCCGCAGCGCGCGGTGCGGCCGGGCAGCGTGCGGCTACTCTTTTCGTCGGCGGCCACGGTTCGGCGCGTCCGCTGGCGTCGACTTCTGGCACAAAACGGCGACGAGCATGCTCTGCATGTCCTGGCCCGTGGATCTCTGGCACAAACATGCCCCTGCCTCGCCGCCGCCGGCCCCAAGCGTTCCACCTGTCGCCGAATACACTTGGCCCCTGGAGGTCCCCAAATGTTCCTTTTGAATCGGCACAAGCTGACGATGCCCGCGCCGGCCGAGGCGCTCCCCGGACGCAGCCAGCCGCTGGCCGTGCCGGAACGGCACTTCGTCAATGGCGCGCGCATGACGCCGCCCTATCCCGACGGCTCGGAAGTGGCGATGTTCGCCGCCGGCTGCTTCTGGGGCGTCGAGAAGACGTTTTGGCAGGTGCCCGGCGTGATCGTGACCGCTGTCGGCTACGCCGGCGGCTATACCCCGAATCCGACGTATGAAGAGGTGTGCAGCGGGCAGACCGGCCACGCCGAGGTCGTGCGCGTCGTGTTCGACCCCCAGAAGGTGTCGTATGAGGAGCTGCTCAAGCACTTCTGGGAGGAGCACGACCCGACGCAGGGCATGCGCCAGGGCAACGACGTGGGCACGCAGTACCGCTCGGCGATCTACACGTACTCGGACGAGCAGAAGGCCGAGGCCGAGGCGTCACGCGACGCCTACCAGCGCGCGCTGTCGGCGGCCGGCTATGGCGCGATCACGACCGAGATCGCCGACGCGCCCGGGTTCTACTTCGCCGAGGACTACCACCAGCAGTACCTGGCCAAGAATCCACAGGGCTACTGCCCCAACCACTCGACCGGCGTGGCGTGCGCAGTAGGCTTGGGTGTCAAGGCGGCTGAGTGAGAGGGCGACTGCGGATACGCCAATGGCTGATCGCGCTCCCGTGGAGATGAGTCCAGCGCTGGCTGAGGCACTTCACGGGTTCGCTCGCTTCCTGGTTGCCGATGACGTGGAACGTTCCGGCGTGATCTCGCATGCCGACGATGCGACGCTGCGGGATTTAGTAGCGACGATGGAACCGCTCTATGACGAGGTGAACGCGGCCCTTGATGTCCTGGTCGAACATCCTCACCCGCTTCCGGGAGACCAAGAGTTATTGGAAGAGCAGCTGAACGCATTGGGTCAGGCTGGGATGGAGGCCCAGTTCGAGTTGGAAGCTCGTGTGCAGTAGACGAGCCGGGAACTGAAGGCGTCCGCCGGTGGAACTTGACCCAGAAGGCGGCCGGCACGCGTTTCCCGGAGCCGACAGTTGGTACCTCTTTGCCGACTATCTCGGCTGGAGCTGGGCGTACGCCATGCACCTTACGAGCGAAGGGGGCACCGCGCCGGTGTCCGCAGTTGGGACCGCCGACCAGAGACCGGTGCGGATCGCCGCCAGCTTCGACGAGTTCGTGGACCTATACATCTCCGACAGTGACGTGCTCTACGTCGCAGGCGCGGAAGGGCCTGTTCGCACTCCGAGGGCGGACTGATAGCCGGCCAAGATGCATCGATGACGCGTCTTCAGCGAGCGATGCTTCCGGCACGCGTCGTACTAGTTGCCGCCTGGATCGTCGTCGTGGTCGGTGCCTGTGCTGGACGCACTGCACCAGCGGGTGAGTTCGTAGAAATTCCAGGGGTCGGCGAGACGCGCGCCGACGTACCGCGCCCAAGCACACGCCCTGGCGCCGACTGCGAGCCAGCGCTGCCCGATGGCGAGCCGGTAAATGCTCGCGCGGCGGCGCTTCGCGGCATCGGTTTCTTCGCCGATCGCTCCCACCTTTCCGACGACGAGCTGGGCGCCGAGATCGAGACCACGATCCGGCAGGAGTGGGGCATCGACGTCGATCCCAGCGACCCGTTCCTGGAGCTTCTCGTCGCCGGCCAGGACGAACAGCGGATCTGGTGGCGCGATCTCGAGGCGGACGTCGGTCCGGGCGGGGACGTATACGTCTCGACGATCCGGGAGTGGGCTGCGATATCGGTCGGAGCGTTCGCGCCCGAATCAATCGAAGAAGACTGGGCGTCGGCCGAGGGCCCGATAACGGTAACGGTCACTGCTCACGGGAAGCTGCTTGTTCTCGAACCGGAGTATCTCGAGGACTGGATCGACCCGCGGATTGCGACGCCGATCAACGAGCTCATCGCACCCAGTGGGCGACAGTTCACCTTTTTCCAGGCATTCGACCAGACGGCCTTCGTCGTCGCCCTCACCGACAGCGAGCGGGTCGCACTCGAGGATCGCGGCTGGTGCTTCGAGTGAGTCGCGCTACGGTTCGGGCGTTCCCACACCGCCAACACAGGGCCCGCCGGCTTCTGGTGCCTGCGCGCCACCCGCGAACTCTGAGATGAACCTTCCCAGCCGGGGGTCGGTTGCCGATTCGAGTGGCAGTTGCCGTCCCCATGCAGAGGCAACGACCGGCGCGGGTAGCCGGTCATACGGGCTCACGAGCGCATAGGCGTGCTCGGCCGCGAGAGACCGGAGCACATCCACCTGTACTCGCGGCAGCTGCGGGTCGTAGGTGATCCACACCGCGCCGTGCTCCAGGGAGTGAACCGCCCGTTCGTTGGGGACCGGCGCGCTGTAGAAGCCGCAGTTCTGCCAGACCGGAGCGTGGTCGCCGCCGACCGGCGGAGACTGCTCGTACGAAACGCGTCCGTCGACGTGTTGGCGGCTGGCGATGCCGTGGACCTGAACGCCGGACAGCGGTTGCTGGGGCGATAGCGCGGGCATCAGCCAGACGACGGCCGCTGCGCCCACGAGCACGACGGGCACTGCGATGAGCGCTCCTCGCAGCACGCGGTTCCGCCCCGAGAGCCTCCACAGAGGCGGGACTGCGGCTCTGCCCAACGTCCAGAACAGGTACGCGAGGCCGACGAGCGGCAGCATGAGGAACAGTGCGCCGACCAGAGCCGTCAGCGCGCCCGGCACATCACCCGCCCGGCCTGCCGTGAGCAGGTTCTCGGCCTGGATCGCGAGAGAGTTTCCGATGTGTCCGAGCAACCACGGCAGACGCGTCACGAGGAGCCCCAGAAGCGTCACCATGACGATCGGCGTGACGACGGCGTAAACGAGAAACACGCGCCGGACCCACGAGCGGAGGGCAGGAACGGGCGTCGGCTTTCCGGTCAGCGCAGCCGCCCGGTGCTTGAGGTACGCCATCAGGTGCGTCAGCGGATCCGGGATGCCGGTCAGGTCGGCGAGGATCCAGTAGCCGTCAAGTCTGAGCAGCGGCAAGAGCTGCCGGATGGCTTCGAGGTTGATGATCAACACTGCGGCGGCCAGCACCGGGTTAGGCGTCAACGCGAAGATGGCGATCACAGCCAGCGCGAACAGGAGATGGAAGTAAATTCCGCCGAGCCCCGTCCGAAGGCGTGCCCCGCGTCCCAGCCGGTAGCTATCCGTGACGTCCGTGTAGAGAACGGGGTAGATCACGTATAAGCCAACGCCCATGCCCCGTACATGACCGCCGCCATAGCGCAGCGCAGCGGCGTGACCGAACTCATGAAAGATCGCGGCAAGAAGTACGATCGGGATGACGAGCGACATGAGGGCCGGCGAATAAATCAGCGCGACCACGCTGTTGACTACTCCGCCAGTCAAGTAGAGCCAGAGATGCGCGCCGGCGACAGCCAGCAACAGGACGAGCAACGCAGGCCGCCAGTAGAGAAACTGGAGAACCGAAGTAATCGGGTCGATGACGCGCGGACCGAGAACCTTCGCGCGCAGTTTGAGCGTGACCGGCGACGGTGCATCCCGAGGCGCTTGCGCAATCGTCGCATCCGGCGATGAAGCGTCGCCGGGCGATATCAACCCAAGCGGCTGCAGGCGCTTCTCGATCAGCTCGGCCACCTGGTCCGCACCCACCTCCCACTCGGTCGAGGCGTTGACGCGCGTTGCGATCTGTCCGAGCGTGCGCGTGCCGTCGGCCAGCTCCATCACGCGATAGAGCAGTTCCGACAACTGAACGTACTTGCCATCGCGTTGAACGAGGAACTGCGGATCGGCGAAGGCAGAATCCTTCAGCTGGCCAACGAGTGTGACAGACGCGGCCCGCGCCGGGCGCCAGGTGCGGCGACGGTTGTTCGCGCCCTCGCGGCTATTGGCGGCGACCGATTCATCCGAGCCCGGCACCTGACCGCTCGACGCTTCGAGAGGTACGTCCGACATGGCATAAAAATAGGGCCGGGCACCAGCCCGGCCCTATTCTCGCTTACGCCGCGTTTAGTTCTGGTCGCACTGGACAGGCGACTGAACCGAAAAGAGCGCCGCGCAGGCCTGCACGTTCACTTCGACGTCCTCGAGCTCGAGGTTGATCGGAGCTACGATCACGACCAGCGCCATCATGTCGCGATTCGGCAGTTCTACCGCCGTCTGCGCATCGAGCTCGTGCGCACTCAAAGTCCTCTTGGCCATGGCAAAAACCTCCACCGTATGTCCCCGCGAGTCGGTCACGGCGATCGACTCATCCGATGAACAAGAAGAATTTTCGTTCTGCTCGCTTGACGAGCGGTTACAGCTTGATGGCGGTGGGTTTCATCGGCGTGTCCGGACGCTCTT
This sequence comes from Chloroflexota bacterium, assembly GCA_030777155.1. Classification (GTDB taxonomy): domain Bacteria; phylum Chloroflexota; class Limnocylindria; order Limnocylindrales; family CSP1-4; genus JALYGJ01. Next base: position 12,955 of record JALYGJ010000105.1, read on the forward strand.
ACCGAACCCGTCAGGTCTCGTCCTCGATCAGTTGCTTGATGCGCCGGAGGCTGGCCTCGATCATCGACGGGTCCATCGACGGGGCCTCGCCGGGCAGCTCGAGCTCGAAGGTCAGCCTGGTTCTTTCGGCATCGAGAGGCTCGAGCGCCGCCCGCCCGCGGACTTCCAGTACGCCGTGTGGCGTGCCATCGCGGATCACCACCCCCATCGACCGCTCCGGCTCGAACTCCACGACCTCCATCGTCCCCTCGATCGGCGTGTCGACGCGAGTGTGGCGCCGGCGGATCCGCGTCCCGACACCGATCGGGCCCTCCCCCTCCTGGCGCAACTGCATGGCCGGATCCCAGCGCGGATGGTTGACGACGTGGTCGATGGCGTACCACTTCCAGACCGCCGAAACCGGGCGGTCCACGTCGACTGACCGCGATAGCTTCACGCCGGAATCGTACAGTCGCCCGACGTCGGCGGGCGATTGCCACCCATTTGTTCGCCGCCGGAGCTCTCGCGCGACGGCCCGGTACCGCGCCGTCGCGTCCAATCGGGCCTTGGCCGGCCGCACCATCAAGCAGCCGGCGAGCGCGAGGAAACGATGATTGGCTTTCTGTTCCGGATGTGGCTGCTGCGCAAGATCTGGGGGTTCATCACCGGCAACCGGTCGCGCCAGCGGCCACCACGTTCACGTCGCCGCTGATCGGTCAGCCGCGCGCTGCTCCGCCTTGCGCGCGCGCTTGCGGGCCTGATAGGCGGCAAGGGTGGCCGGCGAGTCGACATCGCCGAGCGTCGGGTGGCGCGGGACGACGTCCTCCCAGCCGGGCGGCCTGATCCCGAAGCGTTTGACCAGCACGGCCAGGATCGTGCCCGCCTTCATCTGGCCAATGCCGGGCAGCGCAAGCAGCCGTCGCTGCAACTCAGGGGCGTCGGCCGCCTCGCGCCAGATGCGCGCCGCATCACCACCGTAGTCGCGCGCGATCGCCGCGCACAGCGCCTGCGTGCGACGGGCCATGTTGCCCGGGAAGCGGTGCAGCGCCGGTCGCCGTGCGAAGACCGCCTCTAGCTCGGCGGTGTCCATCGCCGCGATCTCGGCCGCCTCGAGCGTGCCGATCCGGCGGCGCAGTTCGAGCGGCCCGGCAAACGCTTTCTGGAGCGTCACCTGCTGGTCGAGCACGAAGCCGATCAGCAGCGCCAGCGGGTCACGCGCCAGCAGCCGGTCGGCCTCGTCGTCGCCGGTGTAGGGCAGCCGTTCGGGCGGGTGCTCGGCCACTTCGAGCGGGATGGTACGGCAGGGCGACCGATGGTACGCCGGCCGCTGGGCAGGAAGTCCCGGCGGTCCCCCGGCCGGCTATCGGTTATGATCGAGGTGGCGCGGAGACCAGCCGCAGGTCAGAGCATCGAACACTCGCTCCCGCGGCGCCGCCCATAGAGGGCTGCGACCTATTCGAGGTCGTGGAGCAAAACCATATCGGCCCCCGCCAAGACGATGCCGGCGGAGCGGGCCGCCAAATCGGAAAGCAGGACAGATGAACGTCCGACCATATTCACCATCGGCCGGCCCCGCCCGTGGCGCCTCGGACCGCCGCCGTATCCGCCGCGCGACCCGCTCGCGCCGCCCGTACTGCACGACCAACGGCTGCACCACCTACCTGGTCCCCGACGTCAGCGGCCAGGTCGCGGAGTGCCCGGTCTGCGGCGCCCGCCGCGCCATCCACTAGACCGACCCATCACGCGCCTCGCCCGGCCAGCGCGCCGACCGGCGTGACCGCCGGCCGAAGAGCGGGGCTGCCTCACGCCGGCCAGCGCCGGCCGCCCATCGGCTACAGTCTCGACCGTGGCGCTGCCGATCGAGGACTACGCGCTCATCGGCGATACCGAGACGGCCGCCCTCGTCGGCCGTGACGGATCGATCGACTGGCTGTGCTTTCCGCGTTTCGACTCGCCGGCCTGTTTCGCTGCGCTGCTCGGCACACCCGACAACGGTCGCTGGCTGATCGCGCCCAAGGGCGGGCAGCCCGCCACCAGGCGCTGGTACCACGACCGCGCGCTCGTCCTGACCAGCGAGTGGCAGCTGCCCGAGGGCACGGTCCGCATCACCGACTTCATGCCCGTCCGCACGGACCTGCCCGACCTCGTACGCCTCGTCGAGGGGATCAGCGGCAGCGTGGCGATGGAAATGGACCTCGTGCTGCGCTTCGACTACGGCCGCCTCGTGCCGTGGGTGCGTCGTGTTGGCGGCGACGTCTGTGCGGTCGCCGGACCCGACGAGGCGTGCCTGCGCACGAACGTGCCGACGCACGGCGAGAACCAGCGCACGCAGGCTGAGTTCGTCGTCGGCGAGGGCGACTTCGTCCCGTTCGTGCTGTCGTGGCACCCATCGCACCAACCGCCGCACGAGCCGCCGCACGCCGGCGGCGCGCTCGAACAGACGCTCAGCTGGTGGCGCGATTGGAGCGCGCGACTGCAGTACAACGGCGAGTGGGCGGAGGAGGTGCGCCACTCGCTGATGGTGCTCAAGGCCCTGACCTACGGGCCGACCGGCGGCATCGTCGCCGCGCCGACCACGTCGCTGCCCGAGCACATCGGCGGCGTGCGCAACTGGGACTATCGCTACTGCTGGGTGCGCGACGCCGCGTTCACGCTGTGGGCGCTGCACGTTGGTGGCTATACCAGCGAAGCACGCGCGTTCCGCGACTGGCTGCTGCGCGCGGCGGGCGGCGACCCACCGGCGCTGCAGGTGCTCTATGGTCCGGCCGGCGAGAGCCGGCTGCCCGAGTTCGAGCTGCCCTGGCTGGCCGGCTACGAGGGATCGGCGCCGGTCCGCGTGGGCAACGCCGCAGCTGAACAGTTCCAGCTCGACCTGTACGGCGAGACGGTCGATACGCTCCACCTCGCGCGCGCGACCGGGCTCGAGCCGAACCCACACTCGTGGTCGATGGAGCGGCTGCTGGTTGACTTCGTCGAGCAGCACTGGCAGGAGCCGGACGAGGGCATCTGGGAGGTGCGCGGTCCGCGCCGCCAGTTCACCCACTCGAAGGTGCTGGCCTGGGCGGCCGTCGATCGTGCCGTCAAGGCCGTCGAGCGGTTTGGGCTGGAGGGACCGGTCGAGCGCTGGCGCGAGCTCCGCCAGCGCATCCACGCCGACGTCCTAGAGCATGGCTTCGACACCGAGCGCAACACCTTCACCCAGCACTACGGCTCGCGCGAGCTCGACGCCAGCCTGTTGATGATCCCGCTGGTCCACTTCCTGCCGGCGACCGACGCGCGCATGCGCGGCACGGTGGCGGCCATCGAGCGCGAGCTGATGGAGGACGGCTTCGTCAAGCGTTATTCGACCGAGGCAACCGACGACGGACTTCCGCCGGGCGAGGGCTCATTCCTCGCCTGCACCTTCTGGATGGTCGACAACCTCGCCATGCTCGGCCGAATCGACGAGGCAACCGAGCTGTTCGAGCGGCTGCTCGCGCTGCGCAACGACGTCGGGCTGCTGTCCGAGCAGTACGACCCTCGTCTACGCCGGCTGGTGGGCAACTTCCCGCAGGCGCTGACCCATGTTGGGCTGGTCACCTCGGCCTACAACCTCGACCGCGCGCGGCGGGCGCGCACGCGCGCGATGCGCACGGCCTGACGCCCTAGCGCCCGGCGTTACCCGGCCGCGAGCAGCACGTCTGGTCGTCGCCGGCCGGCAACCTCGACCGTCGGCCACGCCGGATCGACCGTCAGGACCTCCACTCCGCCATCGCCGGCGACGACGGTGTCCTCGATCTTGGCGCCGGGCAGGCTGGGGTTCCAGGCCAGTGCCGCGCCTTTGGCGATGATCGTCGTGCTGTCGGGCAACGCGACCTCCTCGCGTGCCCGGTAGCCGGCCAGCCCGCCCTGGTGGTGATCGCGCTCGGCGCCCGCGTACCCCGCCCGCGCGTAGGCGTCGACGATCGTGCCGTAGACCTCGCCCAGCGTTGCCGGCGGCGTTGAGGCGGCGAACGCGGCCGCCTCGACCTCGGCGACGGCGGCATGCCGCGCGCCTTCGTCGCCATTCGGCGGCCGGAAGTAGACGAAGCGGGTCAGGTTGGCGACGAGCCCGTAGCGGCGGGCACAGGCGACCAGCATCACCCGCTCGCCGATCTGCTCGTCGGTGGGCAGTGGATGGCGGTAGAGCGGCAGCCGGCGAGCACCGCCAACGAGCAGCACGACCGGGAAGAGCCCGCGGCGCAGGAGCGCCGCCGCTGCCCGTCCGGCGAGCTCGTTCTCGGACATCGTCGGTGCCGCCGCCGACAGCACCTCGGTGACGGCGGCCGCGGCATCCCGGCCGATGACGCGGAAGCGCTCGATCTCGCCGGGCAGGAGGCGCCTTCGGGCGGCGACCAACTCGTCGGGCAGCGGCGCCTCGTCGTTGCGCGGGCGGTCGCTTGCCACGCGGGCGCCCTCCCCAACCAGCTCGTGCACGACCTCCTCTCGGGCGCGCGGTTCGGCCCACGACGTTTCGACCACCCGCAGACCCGCAAACGACTGCTCGTCGGCGATGCGCGGACCGTCGATCCGATCGGCGAGGACGAGGGCATCAGACTCGGTGATCAGAACTTCTGCCACTCCCGACTCCGAGCTCGCGTCGACGACGCTCGAGCCGCCACACGTCGCCCAGGCAAACCAGTCGACGCCGCGCAACCGGATGGCCGACAGTTGCCCGTCGCCGAACAGCCGCCGCACCGTGCCGAGCTTCGCGCTCAGCTCGTCGTCAACCATCGCCGCCTCCGGCCGGCCCTGCCCGGCCAGCTCAGCTCTCGGCGTAGCGGCGCACCCTGATCGCCCGCTCCAGCTCATCGGCCGCCTCAGCCAGCTGCCGCGACAGAGTGGGGAGCTTTCCGTCGAGCGACGCCAGCAACTCGCGCGAGCGCTCGAGGACGGCCGGATCGGCGCGGTAGGCCGGGAACAAGGCCAGCACGTAGGCCCGGGCGAACGGGTGGTCGCGCGTCTCGAACACCTCACGCACCTGCTCGAAGAAACGCTCGACATAGGGCTCGACGATGTCAACCTGGTTGGGCCAGAAGAATCCCTGCATCGCCGCACGCGTGAAGTGGAACGAACCATAGCCCTCGCCGTGGATGCGTCGCCAGACCTTTTCCTTCGCCGCCGCCCGCGGCGCCGACGCCTCGGCGCGGATCAACGCGCGCTGGCCGCGGTCGGACCGGTCTCGTTCGCGCTCTGCCTCCAGCCGGCCTTCGGCGCCGGGCAGGTCGTGGGCGACGGCCTTGACCGCCACGCCCCAGCGCATCTCCTGGTCGAAGGTGAAGCCGGGCACCGGCTCTTCGCCGTCGACCAGCCGGATCAACCGCTCCACGTGCACCGGCCGTTCGGCCCACGCGATCGCGGCGCGCGCCCAGATGATGCGCGCATCCGGCTCGCTGGCCGCGCGCAGGTTGTCGAGCGCCGCCTCGAACATCCGGTCCGCCTCGTCGGCGCGCAGCGAGTCGGGCACGTAGCGGACGAGCGCGAGCGATGCCCGCTCGACGGCCGAGTTGACGATGTCGAGATCCGGTTCGGCGCCCAGCCGCTCGCGACACGTGGCCAGGAACTCGGTCGAGCGGAGCTGGCAGTCACGGACCATCTCCCACAGCGACATCCACAGCAGCTGGCGCAGCAGCGCGTCGTCGACACGGTCGAGGTGGCGGCGGACGTAGCCGACTGACACCGCGTCGAGGGCGACCTTGGCGTAGGTGTGGTCGTCGTGGTTGGGAAAGACGAGCACGGGCGCGGCGATGTGGGTGTCGAGCGCGAGCTCCGCGCTGGCGCCGTCGATGGTCGTCGGCAGCGAGCTCATAACCAGCCGCCCGTCGCGCTCGTGGCCGAGGCCGACCTCGACGGCGTGCGGACGCAGCGTCGGATAGGCCGGCGGCGCCGACTGCAGCAGGCGCAGGCTGGCCAACCGATCGCCGTCGACCTGCCACTCGGCGGCAAGCGTGTTGAGCGACGCCGTTTCGAGCCACAACCGCGCCCACTCGGCGAGCGAGCGCCGGCTGCCCTCCTCGAGGCAGCCGAGGAAGTCGTGCAGTGTCGCGTTGCCCCAGGCATGGCGGCGGAAGTACAGCCGCATTCCCTCGCGGAAGCCCTCGAAGCCGATCGCCTTGACCAGCTGCTTGAGCACCGAAGCGCCCTTGCCGTAGGTGATGCCGTCGAAGTTGAGGAAGGCGATCTCGGTGTCGCCGGCGCTGGCGGCGATGGGATGGGTCGTCGGCAGCTGATCGGCCTGGTAGGCCCAGCGCTTGATGTCCGTGTTGAAGATCTTCCAGGCGTTGCTGAAGCGAGTCGCCGACGTCAGGGCGAGGTAGCTGATGTAGGTGGCGAAGCTCTCGTTGAGCCACAGGTCGTCCCACCAGCGCATGGTCACCAGGTTGCCGAACCACATGTGCGCCAGCTCGTGCAGGAAGACCTCTCCCCGATCGAGCCGCTCGTTGTCCGTAGGCGGATCGCGGAACAGGTAGGCCTCGTTGTAGGTGACGGCGCCGACGTTCTCCATTGCCCCGGCGTTGTACTCGGGCACGAAGACCTGGTCGTACTTGGCGAACGGGTACGGCCGATCGAACAGCTCGGCGTAGAAGTCGAGCCCCTGGCGGGTGATCTCGAAGACCTCGCCGGCGTGCTCCTCGAGGTGGCGCTCCATCGAGCGGCGCGCGAACAGGCCCAGCGACAGGCCGCCGTGGTCGATCCGTCGCTCGACGTAGGGCCCGGCAACCAGCGCCATCAGGTAGGTGCTGAACAGCTCCGACTGGCGGAAACGGTGCCGCCGCCGCCCATCCTCGATCTCGTCGACCGACTCGAGCGGCGTATTGGCGATCAGCGTCCAACGGCCCGGGGCGCGCACGTCCAGCCGATAGCGGCCCTTGATGTCGGGCTGGTCGAAGCACGGAAAGAGGCGATGCGCCTCGTACGGCTCGAAGTTGGTGTAGACGTACTCCTCGCCGTCCTCGGGATCGACGAAGCGGTGGAAGCCGTCGCCGGTGGTGTCGTAGTCGTTCTCGTAAACGAGGCGCACGACCATCCGGCTGCGCACGACCTCGGCCGGCAGGGTCAGCCGATAGCCATTCCAGTCGGGCACGACCGGCTGGTCGTTGACCAGCAGGCGCTCGATGCGCCGGCCGCGAAAGTCGAGGAACAGCCGACCACTGCCGCTGACGTCAAAGGCGATGCTGACGTCGCCCGAGTAGCTCGGCTGCCCGGCATGCAGGTCGAGCTTGATGTCGTAGTCAGCCCGGCTGACACGGGCGGCACGCTCGCGAGCCTCGACCTGCGTGAGCAGATCGCGCGCGGCGGCAGACTGCGCAGCCATGGCTGTATCTGGCAAGTGACACCTTCTCTGACGCGTAGGCCGGATGGCGACGGCAGCGGCGGCCGATCGCGCGAGAGTGTAACCCCTCGCCGGGGTGCCAGGCAGAAACGGGCCCACCGAGAGCCGAACGCTGCCGGCAGCGCGGCCGATTTGTCCCGTCGATGTTAGTCGCCGGCCGCCTGCGCCCACGGTCCGATTTCGCCCTGGCGGCCGTAGGCTGTAGTCATGGAAATGCGAAACAACCCGGTCGCCGAGCGCGGCCTCCAACTCGAGCACAAGCACGGCCTGGACGAGTGGTCGCCGATGTTGCCCGAGCGAACCGCGCAGACGGTCGTCATCGGGGAGGTACCCGCCGACGAGGTCTACCGCTGCCAGCGCGTCGGCTGCAACGAGGTCGTGCGCACGCGGCCGGAGGCCGGTCGCGGGTAGTCTCTGCTCGCGCCGCCAGCCTCAGCTCCGCGCGCCGGCCTTTTTCAGCGCAGGCAGCACCTCGCGCGCGTAGAAGCTCATGAAGCCGTCCTGATCGGGGCCCACCTGGTGGACGCTGACGTGCGTGAAGCCGGCATCGACGTACTCGCGGATCGCGTCGACGTGGCGCTGCGGGTCCGGCCCGCAGGTGATCGCCTGGGCAACCATCTCCTCGGTCACCATCTGGGCAACCTGCTCGAAGTGGGCCGGCAATGCCAGCTCCTGGCTGAGCTGGCCAGTCATCGCGGCCGTCGGCCAGTAGCGGTGCGCCGTCCGGCGCGCCGCCTGCTCGTCGTCCGCCCAGCAGACGGTCACCTCGCCGTAGATCGGCTTGCCCCGCCCACCGCTGCGCTCGAAGGCGTCGATCACGTCGCGCTTGGGTGACGTCCCCACAAGGCCGTCGCCGACCCGGCCGGCCAGCTCGCCGGCCTGCTCGCCACTCGCCGCCACGTAGATCGGCGGGGGCTCGTCGGGCAGGCTGTAGATCCGTGCGTTCTCGACCATGTAGTAGTCGCCGTCGTGGCTGGTCAACTTGCCCTGCCACAGCTCGCGGATCAACGCCACCGCCTCCTCGAGCATCTGCTGGCGGACGTCGACGGGCGGCCAGCGGTCGCCGAGGATGTGCTCGTTGAGGTTCTCGCCACTGCCGACGCCGAGGAAGAAGCGGCCGGGCATCAGCGCCGCTGCCGTGGCCGCGGCCTGGGCGATGATCGCGGGGTGGATCCGGATCGTCGGACACGTGACGCCGGTGCCAACCCGCAACCGACCGGTCGCCTGGCCGATGGCGCCGATGACGCCCCAGACGAATGGGCTCTCGCCCTGCTTGTCGATCCACGGGTGGAAGTGGTCCGAGATGAGGCCGAAGCCGAAGCCGACCTCCTCGGCCGCGCGGGCCAACCGGACGAGCTCGCTCGGAGACTGTTCTTCGCTGCACAGCTTGTAACCGATCTCTGCCATTGCGCCAGCCTGCCGCGAGCCGGCCGACAGCGGGCAGGTACGGCCACCGGCGGGGGATTACGGCGGGCTAGCGAAGCGCGGAAGCGTCAGGCGAAGCGGAGCGTTGAGGCCTCGTCGGTATCGACCTCATGGCCGCAGGTCGGGCAGAACCAGCGCGCCTCGAGCGCCGAGCCGCAGGTCACGTGACGCACGCCCTCCGCGACGTCGCTTCCGCCGGCGCCCCAACTGGCCAACAGGCGCAGCACACCGGCCAGCTCGCGGCCATCCTCGGTCAAGCTGTAGGCAAACCGGGCGGGACGCTCCGAGTAGGCGTGCGCGGCCACAACGCCGGTCCGCTCGAGACGCCGCAGCCGGTCGATCAGGATGTTGGGCGCGATGCCGCCGACCTCCGCCTGCAGGTCGTTGAAACGGCGCGGCCCATCGAGCAACGCCTCGACGAGCAGCAGCGACCAGCGGTCGCCGACACGTTCGAGCGCCGCGTCGAGCGGCGAGGGCGGCTGGGAGCGGTCGGTCATCGCCTCCAATCTTATGGTCGGCTCTTGTGGTCGGCGCTTGCCGGCCGCCCTTCGCGATGCTAACTTGCAACTTGCACGTTGCAAACCTAGCAGAGATGGAAGGGCGGCCACGATGTCGTTGCTGAATGAGTTGGGCGAGCGGATCAACGCCGTCGGCGAGCGCGTCGGTCCGTCGGTGGTCCGGGTCGGCGATCGCTGGCGCGCTGGCTCGGGCTTCGTGATCGAGGAAGGGCTGGTGCTGACCAATGCGCACAACGTGCGCCGCGAACAGGCGTCCGTCACGTTCCACGGCGGCCGCGAGGCGGTGGCCGCGGTGCGCGCGTTGGACACCGACGGTGACCTGGCGGTCCTGGCGCTGGATACCGCCGGGGCGCCGGCGATCGAGTGGTCGGCCGCCCGGC
>JALYGJ010000106.1 GCA_030777155.1 Chloroflexota bacterium
GGTCCGGGCCGTCCGCTCGGGCTCGGCGACGCTGAAGGACGCGATCAACGAGGCAATGCGCGACTGGGTGACGAACGTCGCCGACACGCACTACGTCCTGGGCTCGGCAATGGGCCCGCACCCGTACCCGACGATCGTGCGCGACCTGCAGCGGGTCATCGGCGACGAGGCGGCGGCGCAGATCCGCCGCCTCGAGGGCCGCCTGCCCGACATCGTCGTCGCCTGCGTCGGCGGCGGCTCGAATGCGATCGGCCTTTTCGCCCGCTTCATCGGCGAGCCGCGGGTGCGGCTGGTGGCGGTCGAGGCGGCCGGCGAGGGTGTCGCCAGCGGCCGTCACGCGGCGGCACTGGCCGCCGGCGGCCTCGGCATCATCCATGGCGCGCGCACGCTCCTGCTGCAGGACGACGACGGGCAGGTCAAGGAGGCCCACTCGATCTCGGCCGGGCTCGACTACCCGGGCGTGGGACCGCAACTGGCCGCGCTCGCCCTCTGTGGCCGGCTGTCGCTGGCCACCGCAACAGACGAGGAGGCACTCGCCGCGCTGCGCCAGGTGGCCGCCAGCGAGGGCATCCTGCCCGCGCTCGAGCCGGCCCACGCGCTGGCCGCGCTGCCGCGGATCCTGGGCGACGACGACAGCCCGCGCGTGGTGCTGGTCGGGCTTTCCGGGCGCGGCGACAAGGACCTGGGCCACCTCGCGGCGAACGTGTGAGCATCGCCAGCCCCGCCTACAGCGCACTCGTCCCCGGCACCGGTCAGACGGCCGGCTCAGATCGCGTCGGGTCGATCTTCAGCGCCGTTCGCCGCGCCGGCCGCATCTGCTTCGTCGCCTACGTCGTCGCCGGCTATCCCGAGTTCGAAACCTCGGAGCGGGCCGCGCTGGCGGCGATCGACGCCGGCGCCGACGTGCTGGAGATCGGCCTGCCCTACTCCGACCCGATGGCCGACGGAACAACGCTCCAGCGGGCAAGCGCGACCGCGCTGGCGGCGGGGGCAACGCTCGACCGCTCGCTTCGCCTCGTGCAGCTCGTGTGCCAGGCGCGGCCCGCGACGCCGGTCCTCGTCATGGGCTACGTCAACCAGTTCCTCGGGCCGCGCGGCGCCGACAACGTCGCCGGCCGGCTGGCGCAGGCCGGTGCGAGCGGCGCGATCGTCGCCGACCTGACGCCCGACGAAGGGGCGCCGCTGGAGGACGCCTTCCGCGGCCACGACCTGGCACTGGTCTACCTGGTCGCGCCGACGACGACGCAGGAGCGCGTGGCCGCGATCGCGCGCCGCGGCGGCGGCTTCGTCTACTGCGTCTCGCTGAGCGGCGTCACCGGCGCCCGCCGCTCCCTACCCAGCGGCCTGCCCGCGCTGGTGCGTCGCGTGAGTGCCGGGTCGCCACTGCCGGTGGCGATCGGCTTCGGCGTCTCGCGCCCGGCGCACGTCCGCGCCGTTGCCCGTGCCGGCGCCGACGGAGTCGTCGTCGGGTCGTCGCTCGTCGCGGCACTCGGCGAGCGGGGCACGGACGTAGACTGCCTGGCGCGGCTGTGTGGCACTCTGCGCGAGGCCACCGTCATACGAGGAACCGCTGATGAGAGACGAGCCGCCGGTGGGACGCGCGTCGCTGCCCTACGACCGGCCGACTGATCCGGCCAAGCGGCACTCGGCCGGCCTGACCGACGGTCCGGACCGGGCGCCGGCGCGGGCGATGCTGAAGGCGGTCGGCTTCAGCGACGACGACCTCGCGCGACCGATCGTCGGCGTGGCCACCAGCTGGATCGAGACCATGCCCTGCAACTACAACCAGCGGCGGCTGGCCGACTTCGTCAAGCAGGGCGTCCGTGCAGCGGGCGGCACGCCGATGGAGTTCAACACCGTCGCGATCAGCGATGGCGTGTCGATGGGCACCGAGGGCATGAAGGCGTCGCTGGTCAGCCGCGAGGTGGTGGCCGACTCGATCGAGCTCGTTGCCCGTGGCCACCTGTTCGACGGGCTCGTCTGCCTGGTCGGCTGCGACAAGACGAACCCGGCGGCGGCGATGGCCGCAGCGCGCCTCGACATCCCGACGGTCATCCTCTACAACGGCACGATCTACCCGGGCACGTACAGGGGCGCCGATCTCGACGTGGTCAGCGTCTTCGAGGCGGTCGGTGCCTACCGTGCGGGCAGGATCAGTGCGCAGGAGCTGTACGAGATCGAGAGCCGCGCGTGCCCGGGCGCCGGCGCCTGTGGCGGCCAGTTCACGGCCAACACGATGAGCATGGTGCTCGAGTTCCTCGGCCTTTCGCCGGCCGGGCTCAACGGCATCCCGGCCGAGGACCCGGCGAAAGACGACGCGGCGCGCGCCTGCGGCGAGCTCGTCATGCGGCTCGTGCGCGACGACGTGCGGCCCTCGGCAATCGTCGACCGCCGGGCGATGGAGAACGCGATCACCTCCGTTGTCGCCACCGGCGGCTCGACCAACGGCGTGCTCCACCTGCTGGCCATCGCTCAGGAATTCGGAATCGATCTCGAGCTCGACGACTTCGACGAGATCTCGGAGCGCACGCCGCTGATCGCCGACCTCCGGCCGGGCGGGCGCTACCGGGCTGCCGACCTCCATCACGCCGGCGGCGTGGCGCTGGTGATGCGCGAGCTGCTGGCCGCCGGGCTGCTGCGTGGTGAAGGACGAACGGTCGACGGCCGAACGCTGGCCGAGATCGCGGCGGCGGCCACCGAAACACCCGGCCAGCGGGTCGTGCGCGGCGTGGATGAGCCGATCAAGCCGAGCGGCGGGCTGGCGATCCTGCGCGGCTCGCTCGCACCCGACGGCTGTGTCGTGAAGTTGGCCGGCCACGAGCGGCGCCAGCATCGTGGGCCGGCACGCGTCTTCGACTCGGAGGCGGCCTGCTTCGAGGCGGTCAAGGCGCAGCTGATCCGGCCGGGCGACGTCGTCGTCATCCGCTACGAGGGACCGGTCGGCGGGCCGGGCATGCAGGAGATGCTGTCGGTGACCGCGGCGCTGATCGGCGAAGGATTGGGCGAGTCGGTCGCGCTGCTGACCGACGGCCGTTTCTCGGGCGGCACGCGCGGGCTGATGGTGGGGCACGTTGCGCCGGAGGCGGCGCTGGGCGGCCCCATCGCGCTCGTCCAAGAGGCGGACACGATCAGCCTCGACGTCGATGCGCGCCGGCTCGACCTCGAGGTCGACGCAGCGGAGCTGGCCCGCCGCGCGGCTGGGTGGCAGCGACCGGCGCCGCGCTACCGAAGCGGCGTGCTGGCCAAGTACGCCGCGCTGGTGAGCTCGGCCAGCCGCGGCGCGGTTACCAGAATCGCGCCCCACTGACGGCTCGTCTAGGCTGGCCCGATGAAGCAGTACGCCAGCGCGCCCGCAATGTCCATCGACCGCAAGCGCCGCTACAGCGCGACGCTCGAGACGTCGGCCGGCACGATGACCGCCGAGCTGTTCGCCGACGAAGCACCGGCCACGGTCAACAACTTCGTCTTCCTCACGCGTGAGGGCTTCTACGATGGGGTCATCTTTCACCGCGTCATCCCGGGGTTCATGATCCAGGGCGGCGATCCGACTGGCACCGGCCGCGGTGGGCCCGGTTATCGCTTCCCGGACGAGCCCGTTCGCCGCCCATACAGCCGCGGCACACTGGCCATGGCCAACGCCGGGCCGAA
>JALYGJ010000107.1 GCA_030777155.1 Chloroflexota bacterium
TCGAGCCGCCGTCCCGAGCGACTCCCGCGTCGCACCCGGCGCATGGAGGATCGAACGCGTCCCGCCCGCGCCGTGCACGAGGATGACGCTCTCGGGCGTCGGACCCGCCTGCTCGACGAGGTGGGTAACGTCGATCCCGCCGGCGAGCAGCCCGTGCCGGACGAGCGTCGCCTGATCGTCCCGCCCGACGGCGCCGACGAAGGCAACCGACCGGCCGGCTGCCGCCGCTGCCACCGCCGCTGTAGCCGCCGGGCCTCCACCTGCGCGGAGCAGGCCGTCGACCACCAGCCGGCCGTCGGGCTCAGGCCACTCCGGGACGGCGACGATGGTGTCGAGCGTCGCAAGCCCGATGCAGACGAGCTCCGCACTCACCTCGCCATCCTGCCACCGCCGGCGATTACCTCTGTCGGCATGGCATCTAGCCTAGCCCTCATGGCGCCGGCCGCCCGTACTGGTATACCGCGCACGAAGCGGAGAACCGCTCGCTAGACTCGCAATCGTGGGGTCGGTCGCCAAGATCAGCCGAGGCCTGTTCAGGCTGCACGACACGTGCAATGTCTACGTCGTACGCGACGGCGATGGCGGTCTGGTCGTCGACTTCGGATCGGGCAGCGTACTGGATCAGCTCGGCGACTTTGACATCGAGCGCGTCAAGACGGTGCTGGTCACCCATCACCATCGCGACCAGGTACAGGGGCTGGCGCGCGCCGTGACTGCGGGCAGCGAGATCTGGGTCCCGCCCGTCGAACGCGACCTCATCGCCGACGTCGACAATCACTGGCAGGGACGCGCGATCGCCAACAACTACAACCTGCGCGAGGACCGCTTCTCCCTGCTGCAAAGCGTCCCGGTCACCGGCGCCGTGACGGAGTACCGGCCGATGCGCTTCGGCTCGCTCGACGTCCTGCCGCTGCCCACCCCGGGCCACACGATCGGTTCGGTCAGCTACCTGGCCACGGTCGACGGTCGACGCGTCGCCTTCACCGGCGACCTCATCTACGCGCCGGGCAAGGTGTGGTCGCTGGCCGCGACGATGTGGAGCCTGGGCGAGATGTCGGGCGTGGCAGCGACCGTCCTGTCGCTCCTCGCGCTGCGCGAGCAGTCGCCCGACCTGCTGCTGCCGTCGCACGGTGAGCCGATCGAGAATCCGGCCGAAGCGATCGACCGAACCGTCGCCGAGCTGCGTCGGATGCTCGACTTCCGTAACTGGGGCGGCGTCCTCGACGCGTGGCTGGCCGAGCCGTACCTGCAGCTGACGCCCCATCTGCTGCACAACCAGACGAGCCACTCGTACGGCTACGCGCTGATCAGCGAGACGGGCAAGGCGCTGCTCATCGACTACGGCTATGACTTCTGTCCCGGCCTGGCTGCCGGCACGGACCGCGCGTCGCGGCGACCGTGGCTGTACAACATCGATCGACTGAAGCGCGATCACGGCGTGACGTCCATCGACGCCGTCATCCCGACTCACTACCACGACGACCACGTCGCCGGCTTCAACCTGCTCCGCGAAGTCGAGGGCACGCAGGTGTGGGCACCAGCCAACTTCGCCGACGTGCTCGAACGGCCGACCCGCTATGACGTTCCCTGCCTGTGGTACGACCCGATCCCCGTCGATCGCTCGCTGCCTGTGGACCGGACGGTTCGCTGGCAGGAGTACGAGCTCGGGATCTACGAGCTGACCGGCCATACCGTGTTCGCCGCGGCCATCGCCTTCACCGTCGACGGCACGCGCGTTGTCGCGACCGGCGACCAGCAGGACAAGTCGTGGGGCCGTCATCCACGCCACGAGCGGCTCAACCACCTCTACCCGGCTCGGGTGGCGCCCGACGACTTCATCAAGAGCGCCGAGCTCTACGCCCGCCTCGACCCGCAGCTGATGATCAGCGGTCACTGGCGGCCGCGGAAGGTGGCTCCCGACTACCTCGAGGTGCTCGATACGATGGGCCACCAGTTCGCCGAGCTACACCGTGCGCTGCTGCCGCTGGAGGAGATAGATCTCGGCCTGGAGGGCTATGCCGCGCGCATCGAGCCGTATCGGAGCGACGTCGGCGGAGGCGGCACGGTCGACCTCGACGTCTGGGTGCGCAACCCGTTCGAGCAGTGCCGCGACACGCGCGTCGAGCTGGTGCTGCCGGCGGAGTGGGAGGCCGAGCCGGCCGTGCATTGGCTGCCCCTCGAGGGCCGGCGTGCGTGCACCGTCCGCTTCCGGGTCCACGTCGGCCGGCAGCCACAACGTCGGGCCCGGGTCGCCGCCGACGTCAGGGTTGGCGATCGCTACCTGGGACAACACGCCGAGGCGCTGGTAACCGTCCACGCGTGATCGACGTCGACAGACGCGACGGCGCGATCGTCGTCAACACCGCGCGCTACGAGCTTGAGGTCGACGCTGCGGAGCCGCTCGCCCGCCTGCGCTGGCGCGCGGAACGCCCGGCCACCCAACTCATGCTCCTCGCCGAACTCGACTCGGATGGCGGCCTCGACAGCACGCTGCGAACGGCAGCGCCGCGCGTCGAGCGCGATAGCGACGGAGTGACGATCACGCTCGACGCGGTGAGCACGGTCTGGCAGGAGAAGCAGGTCCGGCTGCACTGCGGCGACGACGAGCTGGCCTTCCAGGCGAGCATAGCGGGCACGGGCAGGTTGACGAACGTGCGGCTGCTGGGCGGCCTCTACACCGGCAATCCACGCTGGGGCGGCGGGATCTTCCACAGTCGCTGGCCTGCGCGCAGCCTGTTCGTCCCCTCCCCCGATGACCCGCGCCGGTTGCTCCAGCCGGCCGCCGAGTCGGCGACGATCGGAGTCGTCGGCGGTGACATGCCGGGGCGCGGGCACTGGTTCTTCACCCCAGCTCCCTTCCTTCTGGCCGGCAGTGCCGGCGCGGTCGAGGATCCAACCGATGGGTCGGGGCGGCCGTGGGAGACGCTCGAGCTGGAAGCCGGCGTCGAGGCCGCCACATTCAGTGAGCTGAGCTACGCCGCCTCCGCCGGTGGCTTCACCATCGTTCTTGCCTATGACGGCCAGACCGCCGTCGACGGACGCTTTACCAGCCCGCGGCTCGTCATCCGGCTGGTCGAGAGCGTCCCCTACGA
This sequence comes from Chloroflexota bacterium, assembly GCA_030777155.1. Lineage (GTDB taxonomy): Bacteria > Chloroflexota > Limnocylindria > Limnocylindrales > CSP1-4 > JALYGJ01. Next base: position 3,093 of record JALYGJ010000107.1, read on the forward strand.
AGCGGTCGCCGCGCATGCCGCGCGGCTACGTGCGAGTGGCGCGGCGCCCGGCATCGAGCGGCGCCCGGCCGATTGGTGGCGGCGCCCCATCTTCTGCGGCTGGGGCGAGCAATTCCGCCAGTGGCGCCTGCACGGTGGGCATCCCACCGAGTACTCGCGCCGCGAGAACTACGACCGCTGGCTGGCGCTCCTGGCCGACCACGGCGTGGCTCCGGGCACGGTCGTCATCGACGACAAGTGGCAGACGAGCTACGGCCGCAACGAGGTCGACGAGGAGCGCTGGCCCGACCTGCGTGGATGGATCGCCGAACGGCATGCACGCGGCCAGCGGGTCGTGCTGTGGTTCAAGGCGTGGGACGCGGAGGGCCTGCCGGCCGAGGCCTGCGTGGTCGATCGTCTCGGCCAGCGCGTGGCGGCCGACCCCGACAGCCGCGCCTACCAGGACATCCTGCGTGCGTCGCTCGCGTCGCTGCTCGGCAGCGGCGCTCTGGACGCCGACGGGCTGAAGGTAGACTTCACGGCACAGACGCCATCCGGTCCGGGTCTCGAGCGCACCGGGCCGGCCTGGGGTGTTGCCCTGCTGCACCGCCTGCTCGCGCTCGTCTACCGCTTCGCCAAGGAGGCCAAGCCCGACGCGCTGGTCGTGACCCACACGCCGAACCCGCTCTTTGCCGACGTGACCGACATGATCCGACTCAACGACCTGCTTCGCCTGCGCGACCCTCAGCCGTGGGCGCCGGCCGTCGCCCAGATGACGCATCGCGCACGCATCGCGGCAGCCGTCGATCCCGGCCTGCTCATCGACACCGACGACTGGTGCATGCCGTCCAAGCGCGAGTGGCGGGCGTACCTCGAAGCGAAGATCCGGCTCGGCGTGCCGGCCCTCTACTACGCAACCGGCATCGACCACAGCGGCGAGCCGTTCGACGACCAGGACTACGCCGCCATCCGCGACGCCTGGTCGCGCTGGCAGTCCACCGGCGCGGCAGGACGGCCGGCATGACGAGCGAGCGCGCCCGGCGGCTGGCACTCGTCCACACCGTGGCCGGGCTCGTGCCGCGCTTCCGCGAGCTGGCGGCCGAGCTGCTGCCCGACGTCGAGACGTTCGACATCGTCGACGAGACGCTGCTGCGCGACGCGACGGCCGAGGGCCGTGTTTCGCTCGACACGGCACGTCGCCTGCTGGCTCATCTGGCCGCAGCCGAGCGCCACGGCGCGGACGCCATCCTCGTCACCTGCTCATCGATGGGCGGGGCCGTCGATGCCGGCCGCCAGTTCGCCGGCGTGCCGCTGTTGCGCGTCGATCAGGCAATGGCCGAGCAGGCGGTGGCGCGGGGCACGCGCATCGGTGTCCTCGCCACGTTGCGATCGACGCTCGCTCCGACTGCCGAGCTGATCCGGCGTACGGCCGCCGAAGCCGGCCGGGAGGCGGAAGTGCGCGAGCACGTGTGCGAGGGTGCGTTCGATGCCCTGCGCGCGGGCGATACGGAACGGCATGACACGCTGGTTCGTGGCGGGCTGCGCGGGCTGGTCGGCTGGGCTGACGTGATCGTGCTGGCCCAGGCCTCAATGGCACGCGTCGTCGATAGCCTGAGCGAGGAGGAACGCGCGACGCCCATCCTGTCCAGCCCGCGGCTCGGCATGGAGCGGATGCGCGATCTGCTGATGGCCTAGCGTGGCTGCGCCAGGGCCGGCGGAGCGCATACTCGCCGAGCTCGCCCGGCATGCCTCGGCCCGCCCGGCGGTCATCCTCGATGACGACCCTACCGGCACCCAGACGCTGCGCGACGTGCCGGTGCTGACCGCTTGGACGGCGGACGCGATCGCTCGCCACCTCGACGAGCCCGTTGTCTTCCTCTCGACCAACTCGCGCTCGCTCGACGAACAGGCAGCCGTTGCGCTGGTGACGGACGCGGTTGAGGCCGCGCTGGCCGCAGCGAGGGCCCGCGACCGCCCGATCAGCCTCGTCTCGCGCAGCGACTCGACCCTCCGCGGGCACTTCCCCGCCGAAACGGCAGCCATCGCGCGGGCAGCCGGCGCGCCCGACGCGCGCGTCCTGCTGGCGCCTTTCTTCGCCGAGGGCGGGCGTGTAACAGTTGGCGACGTCCACTACCTGGAGGGCGACGCGCAGCGGGTGCCGGTGGCCGAAACCGAGTTCGCCCGCGACCCGGTCTTCGGGTATCGCGCGTCAGCGCTGCGCGACTGGGTGGCCGAGAAACACGCCGCCGTCGGGCTGCCCGTGCCGCCGCTGGCGAGCCTGGGCCTGCAACTGATCCGGCAAGGTGGTCCACAGGCGGTAGCCGAGGAGCTCCGCGCGCTGTCTCCGAGAGCCGTCGCGATCGTCAACAGCGAGAAGAACGAGGACATCGAGATCGTCGCGCTGGGCGCGCTCCTCGCCGAGCAGGCGGGACTGCCGCTCGTCGCCCGTGTCGCCGCCTCGTACGTCCGGGCACGCGCCGGACGCCGGCCTGCGCCGCTGCTGCCCGCGGCGGCATTGCCGGGCAACCCGGCCGGGCTGATCGTCGTCGGCTCGCACGTCGAGACGACCACGCGCCAGCTGGAGCAGCTCGTCGAGCAGCGTCGCGAGCGGGTGATGGTGCGCGAGCTCGCCGTCGACGCGCTGATCGGGCAGGATGAGGCGGAGATCGCAGGCGCCACGGCGGCCGTCGAGGAAGCGCTGCGCCAGGGCGGCACGGCGCTCGTCGCCAGCGAGCGGACACCGCGTGACGTAGGCCTTTCCGGCGCCCGCGCCATATCGATCGCCCTCGCCGAGATCGTCTCGCGTGTACGCCTGCGGCCAGCGTGGGTGCTGGCCAAGGGTGGCATCACCAGCAGCGACGTGGCGCGCCACGGGCTGCGCATGACCGAGGCGCGCGTGGCCGGCCAGCTCCTGCCCGGCGTGCCGGTGTGGATTGCTCAAGCGGGAGGCCGCTGGCCCGGGTTGCCGCTGGTCGTCTTCCCGGGCAACGTCGGCGCCCCCACCGCGCTGGCGGACGCGGTCACGAGGCTCGGCCGAGACGGCCGAGACGGCCGAGACGGCCGAGAAGGCTGACCGCCGACGCGCCCGACGCGGCCGCCGGTCGAGCCGTCCTGTGCTAGGTTCGGCGGCCGATGTCCCGCCTGGCCGAAGCGCTGCGCGATCCGATCCCGCTCGCGCCCAACCGCGTTCGGCGCTTCTACCGGGGTGGCCGCCTGCTCGATACGTTTCGCGGGGCGCCCGAGCCGGCCGACGGCGATCAGCCCGAGGACTGGGTCGGATCGGCCACCCGAGCGTGGACGCCTGCCGGGGCGCCGGCGGCCGCGATCGGACCTAGCGAAGTCGAGCTGAACGGCGAGCGGCTCACCCTCGCCGAGGTGCTGCGCCGTGAGCCGCAGGCGCTCGCCGGCGCGACGCTCGTTACTCGCGCTGGACCCACACTCGGCGTCCTTGTCAAGCTGCTCGACGCGGCTCAGCGCCTGCCCGTCCACTGCCATCCGAGCCGGTTCGACGCGGCGGCGCTGCTCGGCTCTCGCTTCGGGAAGACCGAAGCCTGGCTGATCCTCGGAACCCGCGATTCCGGCTCCGCGCGCGTCTGGGCCGGCTTTCGCGAGCCGGTCGAGCGGGCCGACCTGCGCAGCTGGATCGAGCGCCAGGAAACCGACGCGCTTCTCGCCGCGCTCGCCGAGCTGTCCGTTCAGGCCGGCGACGTGCTGCTCATCCGCGCCGGCGTCCCCCACGCCATCGGCGCCGGTGTCTTCCTGCTCGAGTTGCAGGAGCCGACCGACTTCTCGGTCGTCGCCGAGACGCGCGGCTTCCCGATCGATCCCCACGACGCCTCGCTGGGGTTGGGCTGGGACCGTGCCGTTGACCTCTTCGACACCCGTCCCCCGGCGGCGCTGCGCCAGGAGCAGGTCGCACTCTCGGAGTCGGTCACGCGGCTGCTCGGACGCGCGGCTGACCCGTTCTTCCGCGCGCTCCGCGTGCGTGTCGAGTCGGAGGCGTCAGCCGCGCCACCGTTCGAGCCGACCTACGCCGTCGGCGTCGTGCTCGCGGGGCGTGGCGCCGTCGAAGGTGAGTCGCGTCGGCTCGAGCTCGTCACGGGGACTACCTTCGCCCTGCCCGCGGCGGCAGTGCCGAACGCGCGGCTATCGACCGACGCGTCGCTCGAGCTGATCTGGTGCCTGGGTCCTGAACCGGGCGCGCTCGATGACTGAGTGGTGGCGCCGCGGCGTCATCTACCAGGTCTACCCGCGCAGCTTCGCCGACGCCGACGGCGACGGCGTCGGGGACCTGGCCGGGATCATCGAGCGGCTCGACCACCTGCGCGGCGCGCCCGGCTCGCTTGGCGTCGACGCGCTGTGGCTGAGCCCGATCTACCCCTCGCCGCTGGCCGACTTCGGCTACGACGTTTCCAACTACACCGAAATCGATCCCGTCTTCGGCGACCTGGCAACGTTCGATCGCCTGGTCGCGTCCGCGCACCGCCGCGGCCTGCGGGTGCTGCTCGACCTGATTCCGGGCCACACGTCGGTCGAGCACTCCTGGTTCCTCGCCGCGCGCGCCTCGCGTTCGGACCCACATCGCGACTGGTACATCTGGGCCGACTCGGCGCCCGACGGCGGGCCGCCCAACAACTGGTTGAGCGTCTTCGGCGGCCCGGCGTGGGAGCTCGACGGGGCGAGCGGGCAGTACTACCTCCATTCCTTCTACCCCGAGCAGCCCGACCTGAACTGGCGCAACCCGGCGCTCGTCGCCGCCTTTCACGACGTCGTCCGCTTCTGGCGCTCGCGCGGGGTCGACGGTTTCCGTATCGATGCCATTGACCGGGCCATCAAAGACCCGCTGCTGCGCGACAATCCACCCGCCGCCGGCGTCTTCTCGCCTCGCCTGCCCGAGCGGATGCGCGAGGAGCTCCGGCTGTGGAACAAGGACCGGCCGGAGGTGCTGGACGTCGTCCGCACGCTGCGCCGGGCCGCCGAGTCGGTTGATCACCCGCCGCCGCTGCTCATCGGCGAGTCCTACATCCCCATCGAGCGCATGGCGCGCTACCTCGGTGATCAACCGGGCGATGTCTTCGACCTCGTCTTCGACTTCGACTTCCTCTTTGCCGGCTGGGAGGCGCCGCCACTGCGCGCGAGCATCGAGAGTGCCGAGGCGCTGCTGCCCGAGCACGGCTGGCCCTGCCGCGCCCTCTCCAGCCATGACGTCTCGCGCCACGCCACCCGCTTCGGCGCGGCAACCGTGCGCGCGGCCGCGCTGCTGCTGCTGACGCTGCGCGGCACGCCCGCCGTCTACATGGGCGAGGAGATCGGGATGCTCGACACGACGCCCACCGAGGCGATAGCCCTCGACCGCAGCGGTCGCGACGCCTCGCGCTCGCCGATGCACTGGGACGCGTCATCGGGCGGCGGCTTCTCGGCGGCGGTGCCGTGGCTGGCGCTGGGCGACACCGCCGCCTGCAACGTGGCCGACCAGCGCGACGACCCGAACTCTCTGCTGGCGCTCTATCGGCGGCTGATAGCGCTGCGCCACGAGTCGGACGCGATCGGCCTGGGCGCCCAGCGCTCGATCGACCTGCCTGCGCAAACGCCCGCGCTGGCCTTCCTGCGGCAGGCCGACGCGGAGCGTGTCGCCGTGGTAGTCAACGTTGGAGCACAACCGCTGGAACTCGATCTCGTGGCGGCCAGTCGCGGCCGCGTGCGGGGGCGGGCGGACGTTCGTCTGTCCACATCGCTCGAGCGGACAGAGTCGTCGCCGGTGGACGTCTCGAAGCTCGCGCTCCAGCCGCATGAAGGGCTCGTGCTGTCCGTGTAGCGGGCAGCCAGCCGCGAGCTCAAGTCCGCAGCCAGGCCAGACTGGCCTCGGTTTCGCCGCTGGGAACGTACTCGAGACCGACCGCGCCGGCGTAACCGATCTCGTCGAGCGCACGGAAGAAGGCGGCGAAGTCGATGTCGCCCGTCCCCGGTTCGTGCCGCCCCGGATGGTCGGCGACCTGGACGTGGCCGACCAACGGCGCAACCTGCCGCACGCGCCGGGCCGGGTCTTCACCGGCGCGTGCCACGTGGTAGGTGTCGAACTGCAGGCGGAGGGCGGGATCGTCGAGTCGCTCGACGAGGGCGACACCGCTTGCCGTGTCGGTGAACAGGTACGCCGGCGTGTCGAAGCGATTCAGCACCTCGAGCAGCAGAATCCGGCGGGCGGCGGCGGCCTGTGGTAGAGCCCAGCGCAGGTTGTCGAGCAGGCACGCCTCGAGCTCGGCGCGCGGGACGCCCGGCGGCGCATTGCCGGCGAGGACGTTGATCGACGGACAGTCGACCAGCGCGGCGAGGTCGAGGGCAGTGGCAAACGCGTCGCGCCAGCGGCCGACCGCATCGGGATGGCTGGCCCAGCCGCGCTCGCCGGCGGCCAGGTCGCCGGCGTCCATGTTCATCTGCACGACACGCAGCCCCGCTTCGCCGACAGCCAGACGCAGCTCGTCCCAGCCGAGCTGTGGCCAGGCGAACTCGACCCTCCCAAATCCTGCCCGCCCAGCGGCCGCGAAGCGCTCCAGGAACGGCAGCTCGGTGAAGAGGAAGCCGAGGTTGGCCGCGAAGTGCGTCATCGGTCGACCTCGAACGGCCAGCCGGGCGGGAACGCCTCCGTATCGTCGAGCGCGGCCAGGCTGGCGTGCAGGACGGCACCGACGCTCCAGGCATGGGAAAGGCCGAGCAGCATGCCCTTGGCCTGCGCCCAGTCGGTCTGGTAATAGCGCTCGCTGACCATCCCGCGGTAGGCGTTGAAGTCGCCGTCCTCGCGAGCAACGAACTGGAGGAAGCAGCTCAGGTTGTCACGTGTCCGGTCGAGGTAGTAGTCGTCGCCGGTGGCGCGCCACAGGCGGATCATCTCGGGCAGGCAGATCAGGCCATACGCGTGCAGGTGCTGATTGGATGGCGACGCCTGGTCGGCGCCGCGCGTACGGAAGTCGTATGCCGCCAGCAACGTGTGCTCGTCGAAGCGGACGTTGTACGGATAGCGGAAGGTAAGCATCCACTCCGCCGAGAGACGGGCCAGGTCGAGCCAGCGCGAGTTACCTGTCGTCGTGTGGAGCGCGACGTAGGCCATCACCGCCTGGTAGCCGTCTTCCGACGTCGGCGTGAGGTGCACGTCCTCGGGCGCGCCGTAGATCAGCTCGTCCTCCACAAAGCGGGCGTAATAGCCGCCAGCACGCTCGGCCGCCGAAAGCCAGCCAGGCTCGTCGAGCAGCGCTGCGCCTTCGGCCAGTGCAGCCACCCAGCCCAGCCCGGCGGCGCCGGCCCATTCGGTCACCTCGCCGCTGCGCGGGTCGTAGTAGGCGCCACAGTTCCCATCTTCGCGCTGCCGGCTCACCACGAACTCGAGGTTGGAGCGGACGGCGCCGGCCCACGTGGGATGGTGGCCGCCGGCCCGTTGCTCGTCGGCCAGCGCGCGTGCCACGAAGAGCGTCGCCTCGGCCAGCGTGCGCGCATGCAGCTGCCCGCCCCGGTTCCAGCCGTGGCTCCACCCTCCATCGGCCCGCCACTCGCCCCAGAACGCGCCACACGGCGCGAGGCCGGAGCTGATCTTGTCGAGCACGGCCGTGCCGGCGGCCACCTCCGATGTCCGTCTGGCACGACGTCCGTAGGCGAGCAGAGCCGCCGCCCACGGAGCACCACTGACCCACGCGACGTGCATGTGCGCTCGGTCGCCACGCCCGCCCAGTCCCTCGCGGTCGAAGGCAGCCGTCTCGAACAGCGCCGCGTGCTCGGCCCGGTAGTGCCAGCGCAGCAGGCCGTGTGCCGCCAGCTCGACCGCTTCCGCCGGTTCCATCCACGGCCGCAGCGGGTGGTCCGCGCGCAGCGCGGCGTAAGCCTCGCGCAGCAGCGCGTCGTAGGCATGGCGGTCGGGTGGTGCCGCGAAAGCGGCGAAGCGCAGCGTCTGCCTCTCACCGGGCTGCCACTCGTGATAGCGCACGTCGGCCGCGCGCGCCTCTTCCGGCCCGCCGTAAACCACCGGCTCCTCGCGATACGGCGCGTCGAGCCAGATCCGCGCCTGCCCTGCCCGACCGGCAAAGCCGAGGCCGTGCTCACCCAGCGAGCCCCACTCGGCGCCCCACAGGGCGACGCAGGCACGATCGCCCCAGCAGAAGACAACCGGCAGGGCCGATCGGTCAGCACGGAACGACCAGTGGTCCGAAACGAGGTCTTCGCCTGCAGAGCCGGCCGGATTCCAGCGTGGGTAGACGCGGCGGTTGGCCGGCACTCGGTTCTCGCCGTAGAACAGCCCGGGGATCAGCCAGCTTGGCTGGCCGGGGTGGAGGACATCGGCTTCGACGCGCAGGCCAAACGTACGCCGCGCCGAGCCGATGTGGCGGATCGTCATCTCCGCCTCGTGGTAGCGCGTGGCTGCGCCCGCTGCCCGCCACCTGGCGTCGACCTCGAACCCGTCGGCGGCGCCGGTCAGCGTCAGCTCGCCGCTTCGCTCGTCGACGCGCTCGACCGGTACGGCGAGGCTGGTCCCATCGGGCGCGAGCAGCCGGACGATGGCCGCGAGCTCCATCCCGGCCTCGGCGTCACCCTCCGGTGAAACACGCAGCCGCCCGCCGAGCACGCGCAGCTCAGACAACCACTCGCTCCTCGACGTTCCAGCCCGAAACGAGCAGCCGCCGCTCGGCCTCCGCAACGCCGTCGAAGGCGACGCGTACGGTACGCGTCTCGCCCGGCAACAGGGTCACATGGTCCGTTTCGGGAGTCGTCCAGCCCGCGGCGTCGGCGGGCCGGCCGTCCTCTATGCGCAGCGCGGGCGCCAGCCAACCACCTCGGTTACGCAGCGTCACCTGCCATGCATCGCTGTCGATCTCGGCGCGCGAGGCTTGTAGCGCGACCGGCGGCAGGGCGCGCAGCGGTGCAAGGTCGGCGGTGCGGCTGAAGAGGTAGCGGCTCTCGGCCACCGCGCTGCCAACGCCGTCGCCCAGCGTGATGTCGAGCAGGAAGGCATCCGTTCCGATCGCCGCCATAGGCACGTGCAGCTCGGCGATGCGCCTGCTCGCCAGGCCGGGGCACGCTACCTGCGCTTCGAACCGCCCCGCCTCGCTCCCGTCGGCCGCGACGCAGCGCGCGACGAGCGTCCCACGCACCTCTTGGCGGTGCGTGCTCGTCGCCCAGATCTGGGCAGCGAACGCCGCGGCCCCGGCCCACGCCCGGCGCGCGAAGGCGGCGCTGACGTGCAGCGGCTCATACGCGGCAGCGACCGCGTGGTACGCCGGCTTGGGGCGGCCGAAGTAGTCGACGACAGACGTGCACCAGGCGTTGGCGAAGGGCTCGTTGAACTGCCAGGGCAGCGTGCCCGAGCTCAGCCAGCGCCGGCGCAGGTTGGCCTCGACCGCGTAGCGGAGTCCATCGGCCTGGAGCAGCTGGCTGGCGCGCACCATCGTCGCCAGGTCATCGATCCCGCCGCCAAAGGTCGCCTGTACCAGCGACTCATTGATCCACCATGCACCGCGGTGCGCGTAGACGGCGTTGTCGCGCACCGGCGGCCAGCGATGGTACGGCGAGATGGTCGCCTCGATCGTCGCCCGATTGGCCATCCCCTCCACACCGAACTCGCTGTGCAGGAGCGCTGACCGCCCGTCGTAGAGCTGCTGGTGTGCGTTCACCCCCCGGTGCTCCCACGGCCCATGGACATCGTGGCCGACCTCGCCAGCGCCCAGGTCGGCGAATAGCGCAACCGGGCCTGAGGGCGAGGTGGGCAGGAACGGGCGGTCGGGGTCCAGCCGGCGCACGACATCACGCAGCGCGGCGAGCACCGGCGCCGACTCGTCGAGCGGCCGGCTATCGCGCATCAGCTCGTTTCCGCCCGACCACAGCGCAAGCGAGGGGTGGTTGCGGCGTCGGACGACGATCTGCTCGGCCTCGCGTGCCATCAGCGCAACGAAGTCGGCGTCCTCGGCGGGCGCATTGAGCGTGCCCGAGCTGGACTGGATGAACTCCTGCCACACGAGGATGCCCAGCCGATCGCAGGCCGCGTAGAACTCCTCGCTCTCTATCAGCCCACCGCCCCACACGCGGAGCAGGTTGACATGGGCGGCTTGGGCCAGGCGAAGCAGGTGGGCCAGCTTGGCCGGCCGCGGGACGCCGTACAGAATGTCGATGGGGACCCAGTTCCAGCCGTTGACATAGACGGGCACGCCGTTGACGACGAACCGGTACGGCCGCGCCCCGGCGGGCGCGCCCTCGTTGCCTTCTAGCCGCACGCTCCGCACGCCCGCGTTGACCATGACGCGATCGCTCATCCGGCCATCGATGGCCGCCCTGACCTCAACCTCGTACAGCGGCCGCTCGCCGTAGCCGTTCGGCCACCACAGCGCCGGCTCGGCCAGCGGAACGAGCAGCTCGACCGGCGACCGGCCGGCGCGCAGCTGGAGTTCGGCCGCCGCCCGGGCGACGGTCGCCCCGGCCAGGCGCACCGCCACATCGACCCGCGCCGTCCCCCCTCGGGCCGCATCCAAGTCGGCCCGGCAAGCGACCTCCGCGGTCGCGTGATCGGCCGACAGGCGCGGCTGGATCAACGGCTGCTCGATCCGCACAGGTCCCGTCCGGCGCAGCCATACCGGCTGCCAGAGGCCCTGCTGGACCAGGCGCGGGCAGAAGTCCCAGCCGTAGCTCATCCGCGTCTTGTGCGTGCGCACGCGGGCCGAGTCGCCGCTCTGTGACTCACCTGGCGGTGCTGGCGCGATCAGGACGGCCAGCCGGTGCCGCCGACCAGCGCGCAACTGTTCGGTCAGCTCGAAGCTGGCGGGCACGAACATCCCTTCGTGCTCGCCCAGCAGCTCGCCATCGAGGTAGAGGCGGGCCGAGTAGTCGATACCCTCGAGCAGCAGCTGGACGCGCTCGCCGGGGCGCGCAGCTGGGGCGTCAAAGTCAGTCTGGTACGCCCACCAGCGCGCGGCCGCCCACTCGGCGAAGCGGCTGTTCAGGTCGCGCTGCGGATCGGGCACCTGGCCGGCGCGGAGCAGGTCGGCGACGACCGTGCCCGGGACGCGCGCCGGCAACCAGCCGCCGCGTCCCGGCCGGCCCTGCTCGCCGAGGCGGGCGCCCTGCCATTCGTCGCCGAGGAACGGCCGGCAGCGCCAGCCGTCGCCGTCGAGCAAGATTCGCTCTGGCGGCTCGGCTACGTCTCCCACTCGAGCAGGTTCGTCTCGACCACCGGCCGGGTGGGGTCACGCGGGACGCGAAAGGTCTTGATCTCGGCCGAGCCGAAGGTCGCCTCGAACGTGCGGTCCACCAGCGGGAGCCGGATCGTGGTCGTGGTCGCGTTGCGCGTCGTCTCGTAGGCGCGCACGACGATGTCGTCGCCGTCCTCTGCCTGCTTGAGCACGTTCAGCACGACATTCGCCGCGTCGACCGACGCGTACGAGGCACGCAAGGGCAGCGAACCGTCGTGGAAGCTCTCGATAAGCGCGATCGGCGGCTGATTGAGCTCTGCCGCGCGCTGCGGCAACTCGGCCATCTCCCACGCCCCATCGTGCGGGATCAGGCTGTAGCGCAACGTCTGCAGGCCCTGATCCATGTAGGCATATGGCCGGTCGGGAACGGGCACGAAGGGCTGGTGGTGGGCGAAGATCGGGCTGCGCACGACGGTCAGGCCGGCCGAGTTCTCCAGCACGTCGTAGCCGTACTTCGCGTCGTTGAGGATGGCCAGCCCGTACAGCGAGCGGCGGTCGTGGCGCAGGCCGGTCAAGTCGATCCAGCGGTGGCCCGGCTGCTCCTCGCCGTTGGTGGGCCGCTCGATATGGCCGTAGCCGATCTCGTAGGTTGCGCGCGGCAGGAAGAGATTGACCGGGAAGCGCAGCTTCAGCGCGCGGTGCTGCTCGCGCCAGTCGAGCGTGACGTTGACGTCGAGACGACGCAGGCCGGCGTAGAGGATGAAGTCCTGGCGCAGCTTTGATCCGCCATGTTCGCTCTCGGCGCGGATGACGGAGCGCACGCGGCCCTGCTCCAGAAGGCGGACGCTGGTCGGGGTGAACCGCGTAGGCGCATCACTGTGGAGCGATACGAGTCCGTGCCCCCAGGTGTCCGTCCCGTCCTCCACGATCACCGGCTGGGCGGCCCGCCCGGCCAGGACCTCGAGCTCGGCGGCGCAGTCGTAGAGGCTGCTGATCGTGCCCGTCGCCGGATCGATCGTCACCCGCAGCCACTCGTTCTCGAGGACGAGATCGCGGCGCTGGGTTGCCGCCAACCCTTCCGCCTCCGCCTCCATCGTTTCGCCCTGCTCGGCAAAGACGTCGTGCATCGCGCCGGCGGCAGGCTGCGGCTGTGCCGCCTCCGGCTCGCCGGTCACGACACGGTACGTTCTGTAGCCCAGCGCCGGCAGCTCGGCGACGAAGGCCAGCCTCCGTCGACCGCCACTCACAGTGGCCAGCGACTGGGTGACCTGGATCGGCAGCTCGCGGCCTTCGTCGTCAATCACCCCTCGCACGTCGTGCAGCGTGCCGAACTCGAGCTCGACCGGCATCTTCGTGGGCCAGGCGTGCGGGTTGAAGACGATGACCGGCTGCTCGGGCGCCATCCACGACGCCTCGCCCGGCTTGAAGCCGGCCGGCGGCGTGAGGTTGATGCCCCATGCCAGCGATTGAATTGCCACGTCGAGTGCGCGCCCGGCGATCGCCGCCGATTCACCATACGTGTCACGCGCGTCCTGGTAGGCCGGCTCGATGCTCGAGCCGGCCAGGATGTCGTGGAACTGGTTGAAGCAGACGTTGCGCCAGGCCGCGCTCAGGTTCGCCGGGTAGCTTGCGCCGGTGACCTGTGAAGCGACCGTCGACCACGCTTCGGCGGTGAGCAGCAGGTGCTCGACACGCCGGTTTTGGCGCTTCACCTCGGACTGTGACGTGTAGCAGCCGCGCGCGTGGTACTGCAGCTCGTCATGTACGACGGGCAGCCGCAGGCCACGATCGCGGATCGAGTCGAAGAAGGCTCCTGGCCCGCTGAGCACCAGTCGCGGCAGCCCGTCCTCGCCATCGAGCCGCTTGATACTGCGGATGTTCTCGATCGTCGGGCCGCCGCCGTGGTTGCCCACGCCGTAGAAGCACATCAGCTCGCGGATCGGCTCCTTGACCTCCTGCGCCACGCGCCGGACGACCCGCTCGAGGTGACCCCCGGACGTCGCGTACCCGTGCGGGATGCGGTAGGCGAGGAGGCGCGAGCCATCGTCCGCCTCCCACCAGAAGACGCGCCCGGGCAGGCCCTTCTCGTACGGCTCGGGGCGCAGGAAGACGTACGAGTCCATGCCGCTCTTGGCCATGATCTGCGGGATCGTCGCCTGGTGGCCGAAGGCGTCCGGGTTGTAGCCGACGCGGGCGGTGACGCCGAACTTCTCCTTGAAGTAGCGCTGCCCGTACAGCCCCTGGCGGACCATCGACTCGCCGCCGGGCAGGTTGCAGTCGGGCTCGACCCACCAGCCGCCGACGATCTCCCAGCGGCCCTCGGCCACGCGCTGGCGGATCTCCTCGAACATCTGTGGCGCCGTCCGTTCGACGGCCTCGTAGTAGGCGGCCGAGCTGCAGGTGAAGACGAAATCGTCGAACTCGCGCAGCCGCTCGAGCGCCGACTGGAACGTTGCCCGCACCTCCTGCAGTGCCTCCGGCCACTGCCACAGCCAGACGGCGTCGATGTGGGCCTGCCCGATCATGTACAGCGTCTGCCCGCGACGTTCGTGGCGGCTGCCCATCACGTCCCCGACTGCCCGCCCGACCACTCGTCGACCATCTCGCTGAGCAGGTGGATCAAGAGGATGTGCATCTCCTGCACGCGTGCCGTCTCGTCCGATGGGACGGCCAGGACGTGATCGACGCCGTCGCCCCGCACGCCCGCTCGCCCGGTCAGCGCGACCGTCACGGCGCTTCGCTCGCGCGCGGCGGCCAGCCCGCGCACCACGTTCTCCGATCGCCCCGAGGTGGTGATCCCGACGACCATGTCGCCCGGTCGCGCGATCGCTGTCAGCTGGCGTGCGTAGACGTCCGGATAGTCGTAGTCGTTCGCGATCGCGGTCAGGACGGAGGTGTCGGTGGTCAGCGCGATCGCCGGGATCGCCCTCCGCTCGCGACGGAAGCGGCCAAGGAGCTCGGCGGCGAAGTGCTGCGCATCGGCGGCACTGCCGCCGTTGCCGAAGGCGATCAGCTTGCCGTCGGCAGCCAGCGAGCCGCAGAGCGCCCGGCCGACCTCGGCAACCGCCGGCAGCAGCGCGTGCATTTCCCGGGCGACGGCGAGATGTGCGTCGAGGTCGCGCTGCAGGCGCTCGCTCACAGGCACGACGCTGGCGGGTTCGTCACGACCGCTGAAGTCTAGCCAGTCGCTTCTGAGAAGAGGCCCGCCGACTCAGAGCCGGAGTATCTGGCCTTGGCGCTCGAGGTGGGCCTGCAGCCGGCTGACGTCGACGTGATGGACGCCGACGCCGCTCCGCACGGCGAGTGCAGCGGCGACGCCCGCGGCGTGCCCGCCGATCATGAACTGCGGCTCGAGGCGGAACGAGTTGAACGCGACGTGCGAGGCCGAGATGCACGTGGTCAGCAGCAGGTTGGAGCACTCTTCGGCGCGCGGCAGCAGTGAGCGGTACGGGATCTCGTAGGGACCGACCGGCACCGACAGGTAACCCTCGACCAGAACCTCTTCGACGACGTCGGGGAAGCGCGAGATCGGTGCGGCCACCCACTGCACCTCGCGGATGTCGACGTTGTAGCCGCCCATCCCGATCGAGTCCGGCTTGTGCGCATCGGGTGCGAGGTCATGCTGGGCCATCACGTACTCGCCGAGCATCCGCCGTGCCTCGCGTACGTAAAGCTGTGGCGGCCAACCGTCGGTGGCGGTGAACTCATCGCGCGGCAGGCGGTAGCGGCCGACCTCGCGGCGGAGCGCGGCCGGGACGCACGGATCGGTGGCCAGGAACCAGAGCAACCCGTGCGCCCAGTGGAGGTGCTCGCGGGCGATGGCCACGCGGCCGTCCTCGTCGGCGTCGGGGTAGTCCCACGAGGCGCCGAGGAGGTTGGTGGAGACCGGGCCGCCGCTGTTGACGTCGACCTTGCCGTTGGGCAGCTCGGCGATGCCTGCGAAGTCGCGGATCGTGGCATCGTCGCCCAGCGCGCGCACGTAGCGCGCCAGCAGCTCGTACCGGCCGCGCTCGTAGGCGTGTGGCTCCTCGATCCGTGTGCCCGACGCGTCGCGGGTGAGGCACAGCCTGTAGCAGTACGACTGCAGCAGCTCGTCGCCGTGGCCCAGCGGGCCGACCTCCGCGTACGGCCGAACTCGTGGCAGCAGATTGCCGTCCGGGCCGCTCGCCGCGACCGTCCGCCGAAACTGGTGGGCGTTCGGTAGCATCTCCTGCCGCCCGGCCAGCGACTCGCCGTGGAGCTCGCGGCTCTCGCGGCCGCGCGTGAAGCCGACGCCGGCCATCGCCATCACGTCGGCCTCGTAGGACGCATCGATCCAGACGTCGGCCGCGACCCGTCGCCCGGCGGCGAAGTCGACCCTGGCGATGCGCGCCCCGTCCTTCTCGACCGTCCCTCGGCCGGCCTCGAGCAACACCTCGATCCGCGCCTCGTCGAGCCAGCGATCGAAGACGGCCGCCGCGACCGAGGGCTCGAAGCGCCAGGCAATCGGCTCGCCGTACGCGGCACCCGCCTGCATGAAGAACTCCCGCGCCAGCCCGCCGATGACGTGCTGCTGGCGGTCCATGTCGGTCCGGCCCAGGCCGCCGGTGACCATCCCGCCGACGTGTCGGCCGGGCTCGACCAGCAGCGTCCGGACGCCAGCCCGCGCAGCCGCGACCGCCGCACAGACCCCGCCGGCGGTCGCCCCGTAAACGGCGACGTCGAAGCCGTCCCCGCTCATCGGTCGGCGGCGATGAAGTCGCGGTAGAAGTAGAAGCTGTCCTTGCGCGTCCGCCGCTGGGTCGCGAAGTCGACGTGGACCAGCCCAAAGCGCGGGGTGTAGCCCATCGCCCACTCGAAGTTGTCGAGCAGCGACCAGACGAAGTAGCCGCGCAGGTCGACGCCGGCCTGGATCGCGCGGCGCGCCGCCTCGAAGTGGGCCTCGAGGAAGTCAATCCGTTGCGCATCGTGGACGCGGCCATCGCGGCCGACCGTGTCCTCGAGTGCGCACCCGTTCTCGGTCACGTACAGCGGGACGTTGCCGTATTCGCGCTGCAGGGCGGTGAGCAGGTCGGTCAGCCCATCGGGGTGGATCTCGCCGCCGATGGCGGTCAGCGGTGCGCCTGACTCTGAGCCCGGCTGGACGCGCCAGCCGAACTCCTCGCCCGATGCCGAGACCCGTCGTGGCGAGTAGTAGTTGACGCCGAGGAAGTCGATCGGCGCAGCGATTGCCTGCAGGTCGCCGTCCTCGATGAAGTCAATCACCGCTCCGGCACGCTCGAAGCGGGCCGCCGTATCGGACGGGTACTGGCGGCGGAAGATCGGGTCGAGGAACCAGCGATTGGTGTAGCCCTCGGACGCCGCCACGGCGGCGCGGTCCTCGTCGCTGTCGGATACGGGGTACGTGGCGAAGAGATTCAGGGTGATGCCGATGGGCGCTGGAACGCCGAGTGCGCGGTGCGCGCGAACCGCTTCGCCGTGCGAGAGCAGCAGGTGGTGGGCAGCACGGAGCGCCGCCTGGAGATCCGTCAAGCCGGGCGCGTGGACACCGCGCAGGTGGCCGATGAACGACGCCATCCATGGCTCGTTGTGCGTGATCCAGACGGTGACGCGGTCGCCCAGCGCGTCGAAGGCCGTCGCCGCATAGTCGGTGAACCGACCGACCGTCGCGCGATCGGCCCAGCCGCCGCGGTCCTGCAGCGCCTGCGGCAGGTCCCAGTGATACAGCGTCGCCGCCGGTGCGATGCCGAGTTCGAGCAGCCCATCGACGACGCGCTCGTAGAAGTCGAGGCCCTTCCGGTTGAGACGGCTGCCGCCGTCGGGAAAGAGACGTGGCCAGGCGATGCTGAAGCGATAGGCGTCGACGCCGAGCTCGGCCATCAGCGCCAGGTCCTCGCGGTAGCGGTGGTAGTGGTCGCAGGCGACGTCACCGGTGTCCCCGTTGGCAACCCTGCCCGGCGTGCGGCAGAAACGGTCCCAGATGGATTCGCCGCGGCCGTCCTCGCTGACCGCGCCTTCGATCTGGTAGGCCGAGGTCGCGACGCCCCACACGAACCCTTCCGGGAAGCGGGCGCGGGTCACCCGTCCTCCTCGGGCAGCGGTGCGCAGTCGGTGTCGCCCAGCTCCTGCTGCAGGCGGCGCAGCGCACCCTTCAGCTCACGCACCGTGTCGGCGTAGCGTCCATCGTCGTAAACGCTGTTGAGCTCGAGCGGGTCGGCCGCCAGGTCGAAGAGCTCCCACTCGGGCACGCGTCGCTCGTCGTACGCGCCGGGCGTAGCGCATGGCTCGGCGTAGTAGTAGACGAGCTTGTAGCGATCGGTGCGCACGCCGTAGTGGGCCCAGACGTGATGGGCCACGTCGTAGTGGACCCAGTAGCGGTAGTACATGGAGGTGCGCCAGTCGGCCGGCTGCTGCCCGGCGAGGACGGGCCGCAGCGAACGGCCCTGCATGAACGACGGCGCCGGCACGCCGGCGTAGTCGAGGAACGTCGGGCCGAAGTCGACGTTGAGGGCGAGGGCGGCCGACGTCGAGCCGGCCGGGATCTCGCGCGGATAGCGGACGAGGAAGGGCATGCGCAGCGATTCCTCGTACATGAAGCGCTTGTCGTACCAGCCGTGGTCGCCAAGGAAGAAGCCCTGGTCGGAGGTGTAGACGACGAGGGTGTGTTCGGCGATCCCGTCGCCGTCGAGCCAGTCGAGGACCTTGGCCACGTTCTCGTCGAGCGCCGCGACGCAGCGCAGGTAGTCAGTGATGAAGCGGCGGTACTTCCAGCGGAGCTCCTCATCGTCGGAGAGCCCAACCGGCACGAACGCCTTCAGGTCCTCGTCGGTCAGGTCGTGCTTGATCGTCATCGTCGCCTGATGGGCGGGCGTCGCGCGGCCGGTGTAGTCGTCGCGCAGCGTCGGCGGCTCGGCGATCTCGCGGTCGTCGTAGAGGGTCGCATGGCGCTCCGCCGGCTCCCACTCACGGTGCGGCGCCTTGTGCTGGATCAACATGCAGAACGGCCGCGAGCGGTCGCGCTCGGCCAGCCACTCGAGCGCCTGGTCGGTGATCACGTCGGTCGTATAGCCCGTGCGCCGGAAGCGACCAGCGGGCGTCAGAAACTCGGGATCGTGGTACGTGCCGTGCTCCTCCAGCACGGCCCAACGGTCGAAGCCGCGTGGGTCATGGATGCCGCCGTGGCCCAGGTGCCACTTGCCGCTGATGTGGGTCTGGTAGCCGGCCTCTTGCAGGAGCGAGACGTACGTCGGCTGGCGCGAGTCGAACTTCGACGAGTTGCTCGTCACGCCGTTGACGTGGTTGTACGTGCCGGTCAGGATCGCCGCCCGGCTGGGTGAGCAGAGCGAGTTCGTGCAGAAGCAGTTGTCGAGCCGCATCCCCTCCGCGGCGAGGCGGTCCATCCCCGGTGTCTCGTTGATGCGGCTGCCATATGCGCCGATCGCATGCGCGGCATGGTCATCGGCCATGATGAAGACGAAGTTCGGGCGCGGATCTGTCACGGCTTCCCCCGTGCACGGTCTCGCTGGGCTGGCTTGGCTGGGCTGGGCAGGCGTTCAGGCTACAACGCCGCTTGTCGGCCCCGAATTCCCATACGCGTCGTGGCCGTACCTCAACCAGCGGCGCTCGACGCGCCATTCCCATACGCGCGCATGGCCGGCACCAATCGCCCGGCGAGCCATCAACGCTTGTGATACGCGCAACACCGGTGCCTAGTCCGCCGGGAGCGGCTCGACGACGAGCGGGAGCCCGGCGACCCACTCAGGTGGTGGCGGCGGCTGCGGACGGCTGTCCAGCTCCACCCCCCGCCCCTCATCAGCGGCGCGGATGATCGCCTCCATGACCTCGATCACGTGGCTCGCGAGGGCTGCATCGGCGCGCGGGCGACGGCCCTCCTGCACGGCCGACCAGAGGTCGGCCACGCCAGCCGCCCAGGAGATCGGCACCTCGGGCTGGCGGAGCAGCGGCACGCGCCGGTACGCGCGCCCGTGTGGCGCATACTCGAGCATGCCGTCGAACTGGAACCAGTTGGAGATCCACAGCGAGCCTGCGTCGCCATGCAGCTCCACGCCGCGCTGGCGCGCCGGGTCGGCGACGTAGAAGTTCGCCGTCAGGCGCACGACGGCCCCACCGACGGTCGTCAGCACGGCGGTGGCAAAGTCGGGCGCGGCGATCTCGAAGGTTTCACCAGTCTTCGCCCTGCGCTCGCGCAGCAGGCGGCTGGTATGCGCGGCCTCGACCCTGGCGAACGGGCCGAGCAATCCGGCCAGCAGCGTGAGCGGATAGACGCCGACGTCGAACAGCGGGCCAACGTCGTAGAAAGCTCGCGGATAGGCGTGCCAGGCCTCGATCCGGCCCCAGTTCACCTCCGCGTAGGCCAGCCGGACGGTGCCGAGGTGACCGGCGTCGAGCCAGCAGCGGGCCGTCTGGGCAAGCTCTCCGAGCAGGACGATTGGCGCCGCCGCGAGCCCGACGTTGCGCTCCTCGGCCAGCGCGACCAGGGTGCCGGCGTCGGCGGCCGACAGCGCGAACGGCTTCTCGCTGAACACATGGCGGCCGGCGTCGATGGCGGCCCGGCTGACGGGCACGTGCGCATGGTGACCGGTCAGGTTGGCCACGAGGTCGACCTCGTCGTCGGCCAGCGCGTCGTCGAGCGTGGCGTGAGCGCGCGCACCGTGGCGCTCGCCAACGGCGGCTGCGCGCGCCGGGTCCAGGTCGACGGCGCCGACGAGGCGCAGGTTCGGCTGGCGGGCGATGTCGGTCGCGTAGCGCTCCGCGATGTCGCCGCAGCCGACGACCAGGACACCCCCCGGCCGGCTCAAGCCGCCAGCCCCTCCTCGGCCAGCCAGTGCTGCAGCTGCTCGTGGGCGGCGCCGATCGCCGGCAACGGGTCGCCCTCGTCGGGCTCGTGCTCGATGCTGATCGCGCCGCTGTAGCCGATCCTGCGTAATGCCGCCACGCACTCGCGGAGCGGCACCACTCCCTCGCCGTAGGCACACGTCTCGTGCGGCAGCCCGGCATGGCGGACGTCCTTGAGGTGGACGTGGAAGACATGCGGCGCGAGGCGCTCGATCGCCGCCCCGGCGTCGACGCCCTGCGTGCCGTACCAGCCGGTGTCGACCGTCGTGCCGATACGGCCGCCGGCGCCGTCGCCGATCTTGGCGAGCATCTCGGCCGGCTTCTCGGGATGGTTCTCGAAGCCGAGGCGCAGATCGTGCCGCTCGAGCTCGCTGACCGCCCAATCGCGGTCGGTGTCGATGACCTTCGTCCCTCCACCGAGGACCGGCGCGCCGACTGCGACCGCCACCCGGCACGCCGCCGCGAACCGCTCCCGCGTCGAGCCGAACCAGCCGGCGAGGCTGGCCACGCGCATGCCACGCTCGCGCAGCAGCCGGACCGCGGTCTCGAGGTGGCGGCCCGTGGCGTTGCCCGGGTCGAGGTGCGCTTCCCATATGTCGACGACGTCGAAGCCAAGCCCGTGGGCGATGCCGAGCAGCTCGTCGAACTTCTGCTCAAACGTCTCGATCGGCGCGAACGCGGCGCGCGTCGCCCTGTCACCGGCGCCCCAGTCGGGCATGCGGTAACCCAGCTCCCGGGCGACGAGATTGGCGCTCATGAACGAGACGACCGTCATTGCCGGCCGTAGTCGGCGAAGCTGCGCCGCATGCGGCGCAGGCTGTCCGCGAGACCGCCCTCTCGGGAGCGCACTCGCCAAGTAGCGACAAAGGCAGCCTCGAGCGGTTCGGCCTCGTCCGCCAGCTCCCGGCGCAGCGCGTTGTCCTCATGCCCGCGCGCGATGCCCTCGAGCCAGATCGCCCGCCGGCAGGCGTGGCGCAGCATCGCGACGGCCCACTCGTACTCGCGCTTGGTGCGCGCACCCTCCTCTCCGGCCAGCTCGACCGCATGCAGCCGTTCGGCCTGCTCCTCGACGTGCGCCTGGCAGGCTTCGAGCTGCGTCCTGTCGATCTTCGGCAGCTCGCGCACGACCGTCGGCGTGATAAGCGCACGCGCGTCGGAACCCGCTGGCGGTGGCCGCCCGGCGATCAGCGCCGTCATGACCGCCGGGTTCCCCTGCAGCATGAGGAACAGCGGTGACGTGCCGCCGATAGTCGCTCCTGTCTTCGCGTATGTCTCGCCCAGCTCGTAGGCGATCGAGCCCATCTCCGCGTTGCCATCGAACGCGTGGCGCTTGGCGACCTCGACCAGCTGCGGGTCCTCGCCGGTAACGGCATGCCAGGCGACGGCGGCGCCATAGGCGTACGGTAGGTAGCTGACCGACAGCGGCTGCCAGTGCCCGACGTCGCCCCAGTCGCAGTTCAGGAAGCCGGCCGCGCCGTGCGCGACGCCGAGCCGGGCGGCGGTGCGCAGGTTCGCGATGGCATTGCTGCTGCGTCCCGTGAAGCTCTGCCAGCTCGACGTTCCGGGGCAGACGTAGAACGGGATCGCCGAGTTGGCGACGACACGCGTGCGTTCCTCGAACGGGTGGTCGGCCTCGTAGCCCCAGTCGAGGACGATCGTGTCGTGCGGCAGCTCCGGCACCAGCTCGGGGTGGCGCAGCAGGATGTCCGACCAGAACTGCATCGTGCGGCCGCGCGCCTGCACCTCGCGCTGGATGGCGAGCAGGAACTCAAGGTAGACCCGACCGACCCCCCGCTCCTCGGCGGCGTTTCGGCTGCGCCCCTGGCCGATGTCCTCCGTCTCGTCGGCGCCAACATTGAACTGGCGACTCGAGAAGTGCGGCAGCAATTCGTCGTAGAGCCCGCGCAGGAAGTCGAGGCTCGCCGGATCGGTCGGACACAGGCTGAATGGCCGGTTGACCGGGCCGAACTTCCCTTCGTAGCCGTCCGGTGCCTCGGCCAGATGGCGGTAGCGATCGAGCTTCAACCAGCGATGGAGGTGCCCGAACGAGTTCTGGTTTGGGACGAGCTCGACGAAGCGATCACGGCAGTACGCGTCGAGCTCGAGGATCTGCTCGCCGGTCATCGGGGAGGCATCGGCCCACACTTCGGGGTGCCGGCGATAGGCGAACGCGTGCTCGGTGTACAGCTGCAGCTGGTTGACCTTCCACGACGCCAGCCGATCGACCAGGCGAAAGAGCGTCTCCATCCGCGGCACCCGGTCGCGGGTGACATCGAGCAGCACGCCGCGCCGCGGCAGGTTGGGCCAGTCGGAGATGTTGAGCCGCGGAACTTCGGTGCCATACGCACGCAGCAGCTGGCAGACGGTCGCCGCACCGTAGAAGGCGCCGGCGTCATCGCTCGCTACCACGCGGATCCCGTGGCCATCGACGACGAGCTCGTACCCCTGCGGATGGTGGGCGGCGCCAGCGACGACGCTCACCTCCACGCCCACGCTGTCGGCCGGCAGTGCGCCGCCGGCAACGATCTCCGGCCGTCCGCCTCCGACACGCTCGATTGCATCGCGGATCCAGCCGCCGGCGACGCGCAGCCGCTGCGGCTGATCCGTGTGCAGGGAGATGAGGCGGCCCGGCTTCAGCGGCACGACGCCGGCCGAGTAGCGGATCGAGCGCGGCTGCGGCAGCAGCGCGAGGTGGTCCGCGCCCATCGCCGACGATGGTAGCCGAGCGCTTCTCGGCCCGCTGTCGGGCGGCTTGACCGCCCCTCCCTCAGGCTGGCTCGGCCACGATCCACGTCCTCGTCAGGTGCCGCGTGAGCTGCAGCCCATGCCGACGCAGCTCTTCGGCGAGGGCGGCGTCGTCGAGGATGCGCGCCGTGAAGGGCTGGCGGAACTCAACCCCGTCGATTTCGTAGCTCATGACCGCCGACACATAGGGCGGGTGCCGCTTGACGTCGGTGAGGGCGAGACGCACCCCTCCCCGTTCCTGGCTTCCTTCGTGAGCGGTATCGGCCCAGTCCGGATCATGTCGCTCGATCAGGACGACGCCGTCGGCGGCGGCATGGCGCGCGCATGCGGCCACAAACGCCGACCGTTGAGCGTCGTCGGAGGTGTTGATCAGGTGACTGCCCAACAGGACAACGTGAAAGCGCCGACCAAGGTTCAAGCCCTCGATCTTGGCCAGCACGCACTCCGCGCCGGTTATGTCCGTCAGCATCTCGGACGACTCGTCAACCGCGACCACCTCGTGACCGCGCTTCACCAGCTCGCGCGTGATCCTGCCCGCGCCTGCGCCCAGCTCCAGGATCGCCGAGTGCCGAGGGATTGCGGAGTCGATGATCGCCGGTTCGTCCGCTGCCGGAAGCCTTCGATAGAGCAGGACCGGACTACCGTCCGGCGCGACGGCGCGGGCATCCATCCCCCGATCTTGCCACTCGAGCAGCGCGCCGGTGAGCTGAGGCGGGCGAGCTTGCCCATTCATGCCGCCCTGCTCGACTGGCCGCATATCGTTACCCCGTGGCGCTCGAGCTTGTCTAATGAAACGCACGCGGTTACGACCGACAACGAGGCAGGTGTGGCAACAGGTTGGCTCTCAAAAGGCGTTGACAGCGACGCCGAGGGATGGTGTATGCTCCCGCCTTCGCGCGACGCCGGCGCGCGCCCATGCCCGCAGGGAGCAACAAACACGCGATGACATTTCTCCTCAGCAACACGATCGCCGCAGCGGTGCTGCGGACGGGCGCGCCTGTCAGCGCCCGGATCGCGGGAGATCTGTGCCCTTCCTGACTTGAGCACGGCGGCTTGACCGCCAGCGCCAGCAGAGCCGGAGGGCACGATCAGGCCCCCCGGCTTTTTTGATGCCCAGCCACGGCGGGCACCGACCGAGCCGACCAGCCCGCGAACCGCCACCGGGGGCCTGTCCCACGAAGGCAACCGACACGGACGCATCCGAAGACGACGGAAGCAACCGAAAGGCTGGAACGGACGAATGACGGTCACCCTCGAACGGATCGAGACAACCGAACAGCAGACGCGGTCCGCCCCTCCGTCCACCGCCGACGACGCCAGCGTGCCGGCGCTGCGCATCGACCACCTGACCAAGCGCTTCCTCGTCGGCACGCGGCGCAAGCGCAAGACGGTCGTTGCCGTCAACGACGTCTCGTTGTCCATTCGGCGCGGCGAGATCTACGGCGTGCTGGGCGCCAACGGTTCGGGCAAGTCCACGCTGATCCGCCTCGTCAGCACGCTGCTCTCCGTGGAGGACGGCCGCATCGAGGTGTTCGGGCACGACATCACGCGCGAGGAGATGGCCGTCAAGCGGCTGATCAACCGTGTCAGCGTCGACGCGGCCTTCTTCAAGAAGCTGTCGCCGGCCGAGAACCTGATGTACGCGGCCCGGCTCTACGGGGTCGACGCCCGTACCGCCCGCCGGGAGATGGTGCGCATCCTGGGCCGTCTCGGCATCTCGCCCTCGCGCATCAATCGGCCGCTCGAGCAGATGAGCCGTGGGATGCAGCAGAAGGTCTCGATCGCGCGCGCCTTCCTGACCAGCCCCGTGCTGCTGCTGCTCGACGAGCCGACAACCGGCCTCGATCCGCGCTCGAAGATCGACGTGCAGCGGTTCGTCGAGGAGATCCGCGACGAGCACGACGCGACGATGGTGCTGACCACCCACGACCTCGAGGAGGCCGAGCGGCTGTGCTCGCGCATCGGCCTGCTGAATGAGGGCCGGCTGATGGCCGAGGGCACGGCCGACGAGCTGAAGGCCGGCGTGGCCGCGCTCCGCGGCGGCGACGGCCGCGACGCGCCGGCGACGATGCACGACGTCTTCATGGCCTACACCGGTCGCTCGCTCGACGACGATGTCGAAGAGCCGGCCGCGGACGACGACGAATAGGGAAGCCGAGATGACCGTTCTCACGCGCGAGCTGAAGGCGTCGTACGCCTTCGTCGAGCGCAACTTCAACCTGTCGAAGCGCTACTGGGGCTGGGAAGTTGCGTTCCTGGTCTACTCGGTGGCCGGCGCGCTGGCGGTCGTCCTGATCGGACGCGACCAGGACAGCGCGCGCCTGATCCTGACGCTGCTCGTCGGCGCCACCTTCTGGAACTACCTGTCGGTGGTCTTCTCGATCATCGCCGAGCAGATCAGCTGGGAGCGCTGGGAGGGCACGCTCGAGTACACGATGATGGCGCCCGTGCGACGTGTGTCGCAGCTCTTCGGGTCGACGGTCTTCGCCGTCCTGTGGGGCCTGCTGCACACCAGCGTCGTGCTGCTCGTGCTGGTCTTCTTCTTCGGCATCGACCTGTCGCGGGCGGACTTCCTGACCGCCGGCGTGCTGATGCTGATCGGCTCGCTGTCGATCATCGGCATCGGCATGATGGCGGCGACGCTGCCGCTGATCTGGGTCGAGCGCGGCGACCAGATGGTCTTCGTGCTGCAGTCGCTGCTGCTGCTCTTCAGTGGCGTCTACTACAGCGTGACCGTGCTGCCCGACTGGATGCAGATCGTGTCGGCCTTCTCGCCGGCGACGTACATCCTCGACGGCGTGCGGCTGGGTCTGATCGACGGCGCTTCGGTCGTCGAGATCGGCGCCAGCCATTTGCTCCCGCTGGTCGTGATGGCCTTCGTCTTCATCCCGCTCGGCGCCTGGGTCTTCGGCCGCGGCGAGGCCTACGCCAAGCGAACGGGCAAGCTAAAGAGGGTCGGCTGATGGAACGTCCCGTGCTCCGTCCATACTCCGGCGAGGAGGACGTGCCGGCGATAGTCGCCGTCGACAACGCCGAGCTCGAGGCCGACGGCTTTCCTCGGCGGGCCGACGTCGAGGAGAGGGCGGCCGAGTACCGCCACCCGAGTGACAAGTTCGACCCGGCACGCGACCTGACGCTGGCCTTCGTTGGCGACGAGCTCGTCGGCTATGGCACGCGCAATTGGGTAGACACGAACGACGGCCAGTTCCGCGAGTACGAAGTGGGTGGCTCCGTCCACCCGCGGTGGCGCGGCCGCGGCATCGGCACGCTCCTGCTGCGCGAGAACGAGCGCCGGGTGCGCGAGGTCAGCGCGCGGCACCAGACGGAGCGCCGGCGCGTGTTCGGGTCCTGGTCGGGCGACAGCCAGCCGCGCCGCATGGCGCTGCTTGAAAAGCACGGCTACGAGCCTGTGCGCTGGTTCTTCGACATGACCCGGCCGACGCTCGAAGAAGTGCCCGATCTCCCCTTGCCCGACGGCCTCGAGCTGCGACCGATCACCCCCGACCTCGTCTACGCCGTCTGGAAGGCCGATATCGAGGCGTTCCGCGACCACTGGGGCGGCGGCGACGAGTCGGATCAGGCGCTGCAGCGCCACCTCGATTCGCCGAACTTCGACCCCAGCCTGTGGCTGATCGCCTTCGACGGCGATGAAGTCGCGGGCGGCGTGATCAACGGCATCGAACGGGAGGAGAACGAGGCGCTCGGCGTGCAGCGCGGCTGGCTGCACAGCGTCTTCACCCGGCGGCCGTGGCGCCGCCGCGGCCTGGCCCGGGCGCTGATCGCGCGCTCGCTGGTGCTGCTCCGCGAGCGCGGCATGACCAGCGCCGTGCTCGGCGTCGACGCCGACAACCCGACCGGCGCGCTCGGCCTCTATCAGAGCGTCGGCTTCGAGGTGAGTTACCGGGCAGCCGCGTGGCGCAAGCCGCTGGAGGTGGCGTGATGGCCACGAAGTCGAAGCCGGCCCTCGCCGGGCTGGAGCTGCTCCCGTACACCGACGAAGGCGTGCTTGCCGACATCGTGAGCGTCGCGAATGCCGAGTTCGAGGCGGACTCCGTCCCCGCGCGTTACAACGTGGCGGATCACCGGGCGTGGTTCAGCCGGGCGAGCGAGATGTTCGACCCGGCGCGCGATGTGACGCTGGCCTACGTTGGCAACCGCCTCGTCGCGTCCGCCAGCCGGGAGTGGGTCGACACGCGCGACGGCGAGTACCGCGAGTACCGCGTCGGTGGCGAGGTCGATCCCGAGTGGCGTCACCGCGGCATCGGCACCGCGCTGCTGCTCGAGAACGAGCGCCGGCAGCGCGAGCTGGCCGCAACGCACCAGACGGAGCGCAGGCGCGTCTTCGGTTCAAGGTCGGGCGACACGCAGGCCGGGCGCGTCGCGCTGCTCCGCCAGCACGGGTATTCGCCGGTGCGCTGGTTCTTCGAGATGACGCGGCCGACCCTCGACGACGTGAGCGACCCTCCACTACCGGACGGGCTGGCGCTGCGTGAGATCACGCCCGAGCTGGTCCACCGCGTCTGGAAGGCGGACATGGAAGCCTTTCTCGACCACTGGGGCGGCTTCGACGACTCCGACGCGACGCTCGAGCGCTGGAAGCAGTCACCCAGCTTCGATCCCAGCCTGTGGGTGGTCGCGTTCGACGGCGAGGAGGTCGCCGGCGGCGTCATCAACGGCATCGAGCACGAGGAGAACGAGGCACTCGGCGTGCAGCGTGGCTGGCTGCACAGCGTCTTCACCCGCCGCCCGTGGCGTCGCCGCGGCATCGCCAATGCACTGATCGCCCGCTCGCTGGTCAAGCTGCGCGAACGGGGCATGACCAGCGCCGTCCTCGGCGTCGACGCCGACAACCCGAGCGGCGCGCTGGGGCTGTACGAGCGCAACGCGTTCGAGGTGACGTACCGCTCCACCTCCTGGCGCAAGCCGCTCGAGATGGAAGAGGCGCGGAGATGAGCGTCGTCTTCAGCCGTTACACGTACGACCTGCCGCTGATGCTCTTCGAGAAGCAGGCCATCGATCGCGGGTACGTGACCTGGCGGCACGCCTCGTGGCGCACCGACGTGCAGCAGCTTGATGCACTATCGGATGTCGCCTTCCGGTATCTCGGCCCGGACGAGGAGCGTTCTGCACGCCTCGACCGCCGCACGGGGACGACCCTCGTCACGCTCGATCGCCACGGGAAGGTCGACGCCTGGTTGGCCGCCACCGACGACGCCGCTCTGATCGCACAGCTCGAGGAGGTGCGGGTCGCGCTGCCTGCCGTTGCCGACTCGGGCGATCACGAGCTCCCCGTCCGCTTCTGGACGATGGGGCCGAGTGACGCTACGTCGGTCGTTCGAACCGTGACCGTGCCGTTGTGGCAGGAGATTCGCGACAACTACTCGCCTGAGGTCGCGACGGTGCTCGGCCGGCTGACGGCACGGAACGAGCCGGCGGCAGGCGGGCAACTGATGCTCTGGCACGGCCCCCCTGGGACGGGCAAGACGCACGCGATCCGCGCGCTCGTCCGCGAGTGGCGTGACTGGGTTCACGCCGAGTACGTGGTCGATCCCGAGGCCTTTTTTGGCGGTGCGGCTGGCTACCTGATGACCCTGCTGCTGGGCGAGACCGACGAGGACGACGCTGAGAAGTGGCGGCTCTTGATCTTCGAGGACACCGGTGAGCTGCTCGCGGCTGACGCCAAAGAGCGAGTTGGGCAGGGCCTGTCGCGGCTCCTCAACACCGTCGACGGCCTGCTCGGGCAGGGACTCCGCGTGCTGCTGCTGATGACGACCAACGAGGATTTCGGCCGGCTGCACCCGGCGATCACGCGCCCGGGGCGCTGCGCCGTGAACCTGCGTTTCGGAGCGCTGAACCGCGAGGCGGCCGCCGCCTGGCTCGCGCGCTTCGGCGTCGAGCTCCCGGCCGGTGTCGAACGCGCTACGCTGGCCGAGCTGTTCGCGCTCGTCGAAGGGCTCGACACGACGCCGAGCGGGCCGCAGCCCATCGGTTTCGCAGCGCCGCGTCGCTAAGCATCGGGCGCCGATAACCCACGCGTACGGCGGGTGCCTAGACTGGCCCTCGATGCCCGAGGAACGCAAGCTCGTCACCGTCCTCTTCGCCGACATCGTCGGCTCGACGTCGCTCGGCCATGACAACGACCCCGAAGTGGTCCGGGGCGTCATGGGCCGCTACTTCGAGCGGGTGCGCGAGATCGTCGAGCTACACGGCGGGACCGTCGAGAAGTTCATCGGCGACGCCGCGATGGCCGTCTTCGGTGTGCCGCGCGTCCACGACGATGACGCCGAGCGGGCGGTGCGCGCCGCGCTCGCCATCCGCGACGCCGTCGAGCAGCTGAACGAGGAGGTCGCGGTTCAGCTCGAGGCGCGCATCGGCGTTAACACCGGTGAGGCGGTCGCGGCCATCGATGGCCGCGAGGAGCAGATGGTGACCGGTGACGTAGTCAACGTCGCCGCGCGTCTCCAGCAGCAGGCCGAGCCGGGAGAGGTGATCGTCGGCCAACTGACCGCCCAGCTCACCCGCGGCGCGTTCGAGTACGAGCCGCGGCCGCCTGTCGACGCGCGTGGCAAGCCGCTGCCGGTCGCCGCGTTCCGCGCCGTCCGGCCCTTCAGCGAGACACCGGAACAGGCGCGTGGCCTGCCCCAGATGCGTGCCCGGCTCGTGGGTCGAAGCCGCGAGCTTGGCCTGCTCGTCGATACCTTCGATCGGGCCGTCGGCGACCAGCGCCTTCAGCTCTTCACGATCGTCGGCAGCGCCGGTGTCGGAAAGTCGCGGCTCGTCGGCGAGTTCCTGGCCCGTGTCGGCTCGCGCGCGCGGATCGTGCGCGGCCGCTGCCTCCCCTACGGCACGGGGATCACGTACTGGCCTCTCCTCGAGTTCGTCCAATCCGACCTCGGCGTGACGCTCCAGCAGAGTCGCGGCGAAGTCCGCACCCGGCTCGAGGAGCGCGCTGCCGAGCTCATCGCCGACCAGGACTTCCGTGCTGCAGTCGTGGCCCGGCTGGCCGTTCTGCTCGGCTTGGCGCAGGCTGCCGACGCGCTACCCGACGTCGACGCCGAACGGCTTGTCGCCGAGCTGGGGTGGGCGGTCAGCGAGTACGTCGAAGCAGCCGCCGCACGGCAGCCGCTGATCGCGGTGGTCGACGATCTGCAGTGGGCCGAGCCGCCGGTGATCGAGATCATCGTTCGGCTGCTCGAGTCGGTCGCCGACGCACCGGCGGTTTTGGTCTGCATCGGTCGGCCGGAGCTACTCGACCGCTACCCGACGTTCGGCGCCGGCCAGCCGAACGCGACCACGATCGTCCTTGAGCCGCTCAACGACGAGGAGACGCGGACGCTGATCGGACGCCTTCTCGACATCGACGACATGCCTGACGAGCTCCGGTCGGCGATCGTCCGTCGTGCAGCCGGCAACCCCCTCTTTTGCGAGGAGTTCGTGCGCATGCTGATCGACGAGGGCCGGCTGGTGCGTGAAGGCGAGCGCTGGCGCGGCGCCGACAGCGCGAGCTTCGACGTGCGCGTTCCCGAGTCGATCCAGGCGCTGCTGGCGGCCCGGCTCGACACTCTTGCGCCGGCGGCGAAGTCGGTGCTGCAGACGGCCAGCGTCATCGGCGAGCAGTTCGAGGCCGGCCAGCTGAGCGCTCTCGCCGGCCGACCAGCGGCTGCCGAGCTGCGCGCTCTCACGCGTGCCGGCTTCGTCATGCCCGATCGCCCGACCGGCCCGACGGCGTATCGCTTCCGGCACCTGCTGACCCGCGACGCCGCCTACGCCAGCCTACCCAAGAGGGAGCGGGCACGGCTCCATGAGGCCTTCGGGCACGCGCTCGAAGTGGATGCCGGTGACCGGCGCCGCGAATTCGTGGCCATCCTGGCCCATCACGCATGGCAGGCGCTCGAGCTGTCGCTCGAGCTGCGGCAGTCGGGTCCGACGCTCGAGGCGCGCGCCCGGCGCGTGTTCGGCCTGGCCACCGAAGCCGGCCGGCTCGCGTTCGAGCAGGGCAACGCTCCGGCGGTCCGGTCGTTCCTCGCGGCGGCGCAGTCGGCAGCGCGGGCCGTCGGCCGAACCACGCCGAGCGAGGAAGCCGAGCTCGCACTGCTTGACGCGCAAGTCGAGGTACTCGCCGACAACTACGCGGTGGCGCGGCAGCGACTCCAGCGAGCCGCCGAGCTGGCGCTGGCGGCCGAGCGCCGCGACCTGGCCGCTGCTGCGTACCTGGCACTCGCCGAGGTGCTCATCTTCGCCGCCGGTGAGGAGGACTACGCCACGTTCGAGAGCGCGATCGCCACGGCCGGCCGGCTGTTCGACGAGCTGGGCGACGTCGGCGGGCGCCTGGAGGCCGAGCTCTTCGCACTTGAACGGCTTTTCGCGGCCGGCCGGCTGACCGAGATGCTCGCGCGCGGACTCGAGGTGGCCGCGGCGGCGGAGGCGGCCGGCGAACTCGCGCTCGCCGCCCGCGCCCGCGCCCGTCTCATCGCAACCGCCATCTGGGTCGGGCGGACCGACCTTGCCGAGCAGCTGGCCGACAGCGCCGAGGCACTGACGGGCGAACTCGGGCTGCTCTCGTCGGCGCGATTGGCGCGCTTCCTGCGTGCGCGGCTGGCATGGGTCAGCGGCGACTTCGAAGCCGTCGACCGCATGCTCGTGCCGCTGCTGGCCGAGGCGAAGGCGGCCGGAGAGGCGCAGATCGTGCTGTCCTGTTTCCGTCTGCTGGCCGAGGCCCGGATCGAGCAGAACCGGCTCGACGAGGCGCTCGAGTACCTCGACGCGGCGGTCGAGCGGAGCGTGGCCATCGGCGAGCGCTGGAGCCGGACGGAGCTGCTGTCGTGGAAGGCGCAGATCTATGCCTGGCGCCGAGAGCTCGACGCCGCCGAGGCGCACCTGGCCGAGGCGCGCGCGACGCTGCGCGAGGACGATCTGGCGGCGCAGGCCGAGTACGAATCTGCGGTTGGGCATGTCCGGGCGGCCGAGGGGCGTTACGCCGAGGCCGAGGCGGCCCTGCGCCGCGCAGTCGAGATCGACCGACAGACCGAGTTCTGGTACTGGCAGTTCGACGCCCTCGACCTCGCCGAGTTCCTCGTCGGGCAGGGCCGCCATGCCGAGGCCGCGCCGCTCGTCGCCGAAGTGGAGGCGGCGATGGCCGGCTCCGATATCCGGCTGCGCCAGTCGCAGCTCGAGCGGCTGAAGGCGCAGCTCGCGGCCGCGCCCGCCTGATCCCGTTCAGAACGGCAGGCCGCGCCGTGCCGCTACGCCGGCCAGCCACGGGAGCTCGCGCTCGAGCGTCGTCTGACGGCCGTGGCCGGGCAGGACGCGAAGGTCGGCCGCCATGGTCGACAGTCGGGCCAGCGAGTCGATCATCTGGTCCTCGTCGCCACCGGGCAAGTCCGTCCTTCCCCAGCCCTGCGCGAACAGCGTGTCGCCCGTGAACAGCAGTCGCTCGGAGTTCGCCAGCAGGCAGACCGAGCCCTCGGTGTGACCGGGCGTGTGCAGCACCTGCAGGTCGATCTCGCCGAACCGGATCCGTGACCCCTCGGCGAGGTCGATCGCCGGCACCGACGGCGGGATGGGGAACGGTGCCCACAGCGCGGTAGGCTGCTCGAGGCCATGGCGGTCCGAGAGGTGCGCCGCGATCTGAGCGCCAGTCCGCTCGGCGAGAGCGGCGTTGTCGCCGATGTGGTCCCAGTGACGATGGGTGCTGACGATCAACTTCAGCGTCCACCCGCGGTCAGCGAGCGTCGCGCTCACCCACTCGACGCAGCGCGTGGCCGTGTCGATCGCGATCGCCTCGCGCGACGGCTCGTCGGCGAGCACATAGAGGTTCGTGGCGAGCGGCCCGACCACCCGCTGCAGCAGCCTCACCGCTCGCCGTCGAGCCAGTCCACGCGGAAGAAGACGCCGGCCGCGCGGACGTGGCGGCGCGCGAGTCGATAGATGACATTACCCGGGAACGGGTGCTGGTCAGTCGCGCGAATCGCGGCTTCGCGTTCGTTCCCCGGCGCGAGGAGCGCCGCGCGGAAAGCGCGGCGCCTGCCATCGGGCCGCGTGAGCAGCGCCTCCCACGCGCCCGCCAGGTCGCGCGTCCAGCCGACGTGGCCGTTCGGGTGACCCAGGTAGCGTCGTTCGCCGACGCGCAGCAGGCCGACCAGTCGCGATCGGTGCCCGCGGCCGTCCCGTCGGTCGACCACCAGCTCAACCACGTTCCCGATGCCGAACTCGCGCCACCAGCGCCGGACGAGCGGATCGATGAGGGCCAAAATCGAGTACAGCAGTCGGAAGGCGTGATGCCAGAAGCGAGACATTGGCAGAAGCATACGGAGGCGCAGAGATGGCAGACGGCGCGCGGTTCAGCTGGTACGGACACGCCTGCGTCGAGCTCACGACACCGGGCGGCAAGGTCGTTCTGTTCGACCCGTGGTTCGGCAATCCCACGTCACCGCGGCCGGCGGACGACGTCGAGACGTGCGACGTCATGCTCGTCAGCCACGGCCACCACGACCATCTCGGCGCGTTCCCGATGCAGATCGACTCGGCCGATGCGCTGACGATCGCTCGCCGCACAGGCCCCGTTTGGCCGTGCATCCACGAGATGTCGCTCTGGCTGGAGGAGATGGCGGGGCAGGGACCGGAGGTGATCGGCTTCAACAAGGGCGGGACGGTCGACGCGCGTGGGCTGCGCGTGACAATGGTGACCGCGCAGCACTCAGCCGGCGACTGGGTGGCCGGGGCCAGGACCGGCGGGTCGGTGTATCTGGGTGAGCCGGCGGGGTTCGTTGTTGAACTCGAGGATGGCCGGCGGGTTTACTTCGCCGGCGACACGGAGGTGTTCGGCGACATGTCGCTGGTGCGCGACATGCACGCGCCGGACGTGGCGTTCCTCCCGATTGGCGGGCACTACACGATGGGCCCGCGCGGCGCGGCGCGCTCAGCGCAGCTGCTCGGCGTCCGGGCGGTGGTGCCGATCCACTACGGCACCTTCCCGGTGCTGGCAGGGACTCCCGACGAGCTGCGCCGCGAGCTCGATGCGCTCGGTGCCGAGGTGGAGGTAGTTGCGCCCGAGAGAGGAAGCGAGACGTCCCTGCCGTAGGACCAGCGCCTCTTCCCAGATCGCGAACCTCGTCATCGCCCCCACATCCTCCTGCCGTCACCGTTTCCCGATTCGAATTGCGCGAAAGATTGGACCGAGCGGCGAGAAATCCACGCCGGAGTCGTCCGCAGCGGCGCCCATCCCTCGCTTATGCCAACCGCGGCGGCCACGAGGCGATGCCAATCGTCGACGGGCCATCGTCGAACGTGAAGCGGCCGTCGCGTTCGAGCAGCCGCTCGCGCACGAGCTCGACCAGCCGGCGATCCTTGGCACTCCCCTCCCTCACCCAGAGCTGGCGGCGAGCCATGGCGAGCGCCTCCTCGAACGTCTCGAACGAGGGCGGAACCCGGTCGACGAGCCGCACCTGCGGTAGGCGGCGGCGGGCGTAAAGCAGTACGACCAGCTCCGGCAACGCCGGCAGGTGCACGCGCCGCTCGCCGTGGACGTCCTGCCAGAACAGCGTTGCCACGGTCGTCATCGCCGACTCGCCCATGACGGCGATGCACAGCCGGCGGGTCGCCGCCTCCAGGGCGTCCAGGAAGGGCCCGAGCTCCCCAACGTCGTAGCCCAGGTGGGCGAGCAGACTGACGTCGGATTCCGGCGGCGGCCGCCCGAGCGGCCACTTCTCCGCGATCACGCGCACGTTCGCAATGCCGTGCTCAGCCATCGCCGCGCGCAGCCCGTCGACCATCGCCGGCGACGGCTCGACGGCGATCACCTCGCGTACACGGAGCGCGATCGGCAGCGCGTACCGACCGCCGCCGGCGCCGACATCGAGCCACGTCTCGTCCGGCCGGGCGTGCTCGAGAAGCACCACCAACACGTCGTCGTCGGTGCGGCGCGGGTCGAGTCGGAAGCGGTGCACCACCGGCGCGTAGAAGTCCGTCGGGTCCTCGACCTCGCGGCAGCGCTCGACCTGCTCGCGGTCGGCGCGCACTCGCGCCGCCCAGTCGGCCAGAGCGGCCTCCGCCGCGGGACGCAGGGAGTCGCTCATTCGCGCAGCGTAGCCGAGGCGCCTACACTCGCCGCGAAGTGAGCGAGATCGACGCGCGGCGCAACGAGAGGATCGCCCAGCTCCACCGGCTGGTCGGCGAGCGCATCCTCGTGCTCGACGGGGCGATGGGCACGATGATCCAGGGCTACCGCCTTGCCGAGGACGACTTCCGGGGCGACCGCTTTGCCGACCACGCGCGCGAGCTGCGCGGCGCCAACGATCTGCTCAACCTGACCCGGCCCGACGTGATCACAGAGATCCACCGCGCCTATCTCGCGGCCGGCTCCGACATCATCAGCACCAACACCTTCAACGCCAACGCGATCTCGCTGGCCGACTACGAGCTCGAGCCGTACGCCGAGGAGATCAACCGCGCAGCAGCCGGGCTCGCGCGCGCTGCCGCGGACGAGTTCGAGACGGTTGACCGTCCGCGCTTCGTCGCCGGCGCACTGGGGCCGACCACGCGCACCGCCTCGATCTCGCCCGACGTCAACGACCCCGGTGCGCGCAACGTCACCTGGGCCGCGCTCGTCGCGGCCTACGCAGACGCTGCGCGCGGCCTGGTCGTCGGCGGCGCGGACGTGCTGCTGATCGAGACGATCTTCGACACGCTGAATGCGAAGGCCGCCATCTTCGCCGTCGAGAGCCTGTTCGACGAGCTCGACTTCCGGCTGCCGCTGATGATCAGCGGGACGATCACCGACGCGTCGGGTCGGACGCTGTCCGGGCAGACCGTGGGTGCCTTCTGGAACAGCGTGCGCCACGCCCGACCGTTCAGCGTCGGCCTCAACTGCGCCCTCGGCGCGCAGATGCTTCGGCCCTACGTGGCCGAGCTGTCGCGCCTCGCCGACGTGCCACTGTCGGCGTATCCCAACGCCGGCCTGCCCAACGCCTTCGGCGGCTATGACGAACAGCCGCCCGAGACGTCGGGCGTGCTGCGCCAGCTGGCCGAGGAAGGCCACATCAACCTGGTCGGCGGCTGCTGCGGGACGACGCCCGACCACATTCGGGGGATCGCGGCCGCCGTCGATGGCATGGCACCGCGCCGGCCGCCAGAACTCGAGCCGCGTACGCGTCTGGCCGGGCTCGAGCCGCTCGAGATCGGACCGGACACGCTCTTCGTCAACGTGGGCGAACGGACGAACGTGTCAGGCTCGCGTGCCTTCGCGCGCCTCGTGCGCGACGGCCGCTTCGGCGAGGCCGTGGAGATCGCGCGCCAGCAGGTGGAGAGCGGCGCGCAGGCGATCGACATCAACATGGACGAGGCGCTGCTCGACTCGGAGGCGGCCATGGCCCGCTTCCTCGACCTGCTCGCCGTCGAGCCCGACATCGCCCGCGTGCCGTTCGTCGTCGACTCATCGAAGTGGTCGGTCATCGAGACCGGCCTGCAGCACGTGCAGGGCCGCCCGATCGTCAACTCGCTCTCGCTCAAGGAGGGCGAAGAGGAGTTCCTGCGCCAGGCGCGACTCGCCCGCCGCTACGGCGCAGCCGTCATCGCGATGGCCTTCGACGAAGAGGGCCAGGCGGACACGGTCGAGCGCAAGGTCGACATCTGCACGCGCGCCTACCGGCTGCTGACCGAGCAGGCCCTCTTCGACCCGGCAGACGTGATCCTCGACCCCAATATCTTCGCCGTCGGCACCGGCATCGAGGAGCACGCCGACTACGCCGTCGCCTACATCGAGTCGGTCAGGCGCATCAAGCGCACTTTGCCCGGCGCGCTCGTCAGCGGCGGCGTGTCGAACGTCTCGTTCTCGTTCCGCGGCAACGACGCGCTGCGCGAAGCGATCCACGCCGTCTTCCTCTACCACGCCATCAATGCCGGCATGGACATGGGCATCGTCAACGCCGGCGCGCTGCCCGTCTACGACGAGATCGCGAGCGATCTGCGCGAGCGGATCGAGGACCTGCTGCTGAACCGCCGGCCGGACGCAACCGAGCGGCTGCTCGAAGTGGCCGAGGGGATGGATGGCACCGCCCGCACTGCGGGCGGCCGCGACCTGTCGTGGCGGCAGTGGCCGGTCGAGCAACGGCTGAAGCACGCCCTGATCGAGGGCATCGCCGACTGGATCGTCGAGGACACCGAGGAGGCGCGCCAGAAGGCGGCGCGGCCGCTCGACGTGATCGAGGGGCCGCTGATGGCAGGCATGGACGCCGTCGGCGACCTGTTCGGCTCAGGGCGCATGTTCCTGCCGCAGGTCGTCAAGAGCGCGCGCGTCATGAAGCAGGCGGTCGGCCATCTGGTGCCGTACATCGAGGCCGAGAAGAAGGCCCTCGAGGCCAGCGGCCAGAGCGCCGGCAACGGCAACGGGCGGCGCCGATCGGCCGGCCGCGTGGTGCTCGCCACCGTCAAGGGCGACGTCCACGACATCGGCAAGAACATCGTCGGCGTCGTCCTGGGCTGCAACGGCTTCGAGGTCGTCGACCTCGGCGTCATGGTGCCGTGGACGAAGATCCTGCAGACCGCACGCGAGCAGGACGCCGACCTGATCGGTCTGTCCGGGCTTATCACGCCCTCGCTCGACGAGATGCGCATCGTGGCCACCGAGATGGAGCGCGAGGGGTTCAAGACGCCGCTGCTGATCGGCGGCGCGACGACGTCGCGAGCTCACACCGCCGTCCGCATCGAGCCCGCCTACAACGGGCCCGTCGTCCACGTTCTCGATGCCTCGCGCGCGGTCGGCGTTGCCTCGGCCCTGCTTGACCCGAAGCAGCGCAACGAGTTAGTGCAGCGGACGCGGGCCGACTACGAGCAGCTGCGCCGGCAGCATGCCGACCGGGACGAGCGCACGGCGCGGCTGACGCTCGAGGAGGCGCGCGCCAAGCGGCTGCGCATCGATTGGTCGGTCGAGTCGCCCCCGCGGCCGTCGTTCACCGGCGTCCGCCCGCTGCTCGACGTGCCGATCGCGGACATCGCCGAGCGGATCGACTGGGGACCGTTCTTCGCCGCCTGGGAGGTTCCCGGCTCGTACCCGGCGCTGCTCGACGACGCGCGGACGGGACCCGCCGCGCGCTCGCTGTTCGACGATGCGCAGAAGCTGCTGAAGCAGGTGATCGACGACGGCCTTCTGACGGCGAATGGAGTCGTCGGCTTCTGGCCGGCCGGTTCGACCGACGACGACGACATCGTGCTCTACGCCGACGATTCGCGGTCGACCGAGGTCGCACGCCTGCACACGCTCCGCCAGCAGATGGCCAAGCGCGACGGCCGGCCGAACCTGGCGCTCGCGGACTACAGCGCGCCGGGCGAGTCGGGCGTCGCC
>JALYGJ010000108.1 GCA_030777155.1 Chloroflexota bacterium
ATCCTCCTCTTGCACGCCGCGCGGCCACGGATCGGACGGCCAGCCAGCGACCAGCGCCGCGAACGCGCCGATCGCGCCATCGATCGCGCGCGCGCCGACCGTCCGCAGCAGCCAGCCGGCGACTGCGCTCAGGGCCAGCGCAATCAGATACTCCATCGCGGTCTCGATTCTACGTATCGCGGTCTCAATTCTACGTCCGAGCGGCGCGGCGGCGATCGTGCTGGCTCAGCAACCGCTTGCGCAGGCGCAGGCTGTGCGGCGTGACCTCGACCAGCTCGTCCTCGCCGATGAATTCGATTGCCGCTTCGAGCGTGATCGCCGGTGGCCGCACAAGGCGCAGCGCCTCGTCGTGCGAGTGGGTGCGGATGTTGGTCAGCTTCTTCTCCTTCGTGGGGTTGACGTCCATGTCGGTCGGCCGGCTGTTCTCGCCGACGATCATCCCCTCGTAGACCTCGACGCCGGCGCCGATGAACAGGGTCGCCCGCTCCTGCAGGTTGAACAGCGCGTAGGCGTTCGAGTGGCCGGCTCGATCGCTGACGAGCACGCCGCTGGTGCGATGGGCCACGTCGCCCGCCCACGGACCGTAGCCGGCGCCGATCTGGTGGAGCAGCGCCGTACCGCGCGTCTCGGTCAACAGCTGCCCGCGGTAGCCGACCAGACCGCGCGTGGGGATCATGAACTCGAGCCGCGTCCGGCCGTCGGCGTCGGTCGACATCAGCTCCAGCCGTGCCCTTCGCTCGGCAAGCGATTGCGTCACCGGCCCGATGAACTCCGGTGGGATGTCGACGGTGATCCGCTCATACGGCTCGTGCACCGCGCCGTCAACGTCGCGCAGCAGCACCTCGGGGCGTGATACCTGAAGCTCAAAGCCCTCGCCGCGCATCTGCTCGATCAGGACGGCCAGCTGCAGCTCGCCCCGTCCACGCACCTCGAAGGTATCCCCTGAGGCCGTCGGCAGTACCTCGATCGAAACATTGCCCAGCACCTCGCGGTCGAGACGGTCCTTCAGCTGACGGCTCGTCACGTAGCGGCCGTCACGCCCGGCCAGCGGGGAGGTGTTGACGCCGAACGTCATGCGCAGCGTCGGCTCATCCAGCTGGAGCGGGCGCAGCGGACGCGGATTCGACGGATCGGTGATGGTGTCGCCGATGGTCACCTCGGGCAGGCCGGCGACGGCAACGATCTCGCCCGGTCCGGCCTGCTCGATCTCGACGCGCGCTATCCCGCGCGCAGTGGTCAGGCTCGTGACCGTTCCCGTCAGCGTGGTCGTCCGCCCAGGATCGATCGCGCCGTCGGTCGACGCCGGCTCGTCGCGTACGACGGTGATGCGCTGGCCCATGCGCACCGTCCCGTTCCAGATACGCCCGACCGCCATGCGCCCGACATAGTCGTTGGCCGACAGGT
The DNA here is from genome assembly GCA_030777155.1 of Chloroflexota bacterium. Taxonomy (GTDB): domain Bacteria; phylum Chloroflexota; class Limnocylindria; order Limnocylindrales; family CSP1-4; genus JALYGJ01. Next base: position 1,405 of record JALYGJ010000108.1, read on the forward strand.
TGGTCACCAGCAGCTGCAGCGGGTGGTCGGGTTCATACGCCGGCGCGGGCGTCGCTGCGACGAGCGCATCAAAGAGCGGTCGCAGATCAGTGCCCGGGCGGGCAAGGTCGGTCGTCGCCGTGCCCCGCCGCGCATTCGTGTAGAGGACGGGGAAGTCAAGCTGGTCCGCGCGAGCGTCGAGGTCGATGAACAGCTCGTAGATCGCGTCGAGCACCGCCGCCGGGCGGGCATCGGAACGGTCGATCTTGTTGATCGCCACGACGACGGGTAGCCCGCGCGCCAGCGCTTTCGACAGCACGTAGCGCGTCTGCGGCAGCGGTCCCTCGGCGGCGTCGACGAGGAGCAGGATGGCGTCGACCATGAGCAGCGTCCGCTCGACCTCGCCGCCGAAGTCGGCGTGCCCGGGCGTGTCGACGATGTTGAGCCGCCGGCGCCCGTACTCGATCGTCGTCTGCTTGGCCAGGATCGTGATGCCCTTCTCGCGCTCGAGGTCCATCGAGTCCATGACTCGCTCGACGATCGCCTGGTGGGCGGCGAACACGCCCGACTGGCGCAGCATCGCGTCGACCAGCGTCGTCTTGCCGTGGTCGACATGGGCGACGATGGCCAGGTTGCGCAGGTCGTCGCGCGTGGCTTGGGCGATGTCGCTGCCGGTCGAGGCGGGCACGGTCGCCCGCGGGGTAGTGGTCATGGGAGCGGCCATTGTCGCATGCCGTGCCGCGATCGCCCGGCAGGCGTCGGCTACGATGCCGGCATGACCGTCGCAGCGCTCATCCTCTGCCCCTCGGCGGAGCGGGCAGTGGCCGATGTGGCCGGCCGGGCCGCGGTACGCCGGGTCGTCGAGAGTGCCTGGGCAGGCGGGGCGACGCCGATCGTCGTCGTCGCGCCGGACGCGGATGGCGACGTGGCGCGGGCGCTCGCGGGATCAGCCGCTGTTCTCGCCGAGCCGGCGCCGGCACACGAAGGGGCGCTCGGACAGGTGATGCACGGCCTGCGCGTCGCCGCGCGGCAGGTGACTGGGACAGATGCCGCGCTCGTCTGGCCCGGCCGTTTCGTCTGGGTTGATGCCGAGACGGTCACGTCGCTGATCGAGGCGCACGGCAGCGATCCCGATACGCTGCTGCGACCGGCCTACGTTGGCCAGCCTGGGCTGCCCGTGCTGCTGCCCGTGCAGCACAGCGCGGCGCTGACCCAGCTCGAGCCCGGCGAGGCACCCGACGACGTCCTCATCGACATCGGGACGACGGCCGTTCCGGTCCGGACGATCGAGGTTGGCGACCCCGGCGTCGTCCACGATCTGTCGACGCCGATAGACGACCTGCCCGCGTTCAGCGGTCCACCTGAGCCGGTGGCCGGCCCGCCGCCGGAGTGGGGGCTTGCCGCCGCCGATGCGTCCGACGAGCGTCCGCTCGAGGGTCCCGCGTTGGCGCCGTACGCCCAGGCAGCCGACGCGGACGCCGACTGAAGACACGACCGTCAATGGCCGAAGGACCCGACCTGCTGCGGCGCGCGACGTCGATCGTGCTCATCGACTGGCCGGCGCGCGAGGTCCCCGAAACGCTCGCCCGACGCGGGCTGGCCGTCGTCTCCGACGACGGACCGGAGCGCGGCTACAGCAGCTACGCCGTCGATGGCGACGACGTCACGGCTACGCCCGTCAGCCACGCGCCTGAGCGCGCCGACATCGTCTACGCCTACCGCCCGATCGACGAGCTGACCGACATCATCGAGCGAGCACGGACGTTGGGAGCGCGAGCACTGTGGTACCAGTCGGGACGCGACGCCACGGGCGGTCGCGATCCGCGTGGCTGCTGGCTGCCGGCGGAAGAGCTCGAACAGGCGCGCCAGGCGGTCGAGTCGGCCGGTCTGCGGCTGATTACCGCGCCGTATATCGTTGACGCGGCGGCCTCGTTGGACTAGCGACCGACGGGCGGGCGAAGCTGCAGCCCGAGCTCGTCGAGCTGTGAGGGGTCGACGGGTGACGGCGCGCCGAGCATGAGGTCACTGCCCGCGCCGGTCTTGGGGAAGGCCATCACCTCGCGGATGTTGTCCTGCTCGAGGAGCCGCGCCGCCCAGCGGTCGATGCCCAGCGCGATGCCGCCATGTGGGGGAGCGCCGTATTCGAACGCCTCGAGCAGGGCACCGAACTTGTCGCGCATGCCCTCGATGGTGTGGCCCATCAGCGCGAACGAACGCTCGAGCAGCTCGCGCCGGTGGATGCGGATCGAGCCGCCGCCGAGCTCCCACCCGTTGAGGGCTATGTCGTGCTGCAAGGCACGCGCCCGCGCGGCCGGGTCGTTGGGCGACGGGCGGGCAGGGTCGCTCGACGCGGTCACCAGCAGCTCCTCGTCCTCGGGCACCACGCCAGAGAAGGGATTGTGGGTGGCGTCCCAGCGCGCGTTCTCGGCGTCCCACTCGTACATCGGGAACTCGTAGACCCAGACGTACGACAGCTCGGCGGCGTTGGTGATGAGCCCCAGCCGCTCGCTGAGATCGACGCGCAGCTCGCCCAGTGCCTCCTGGGCCACGATGTCGCGGTCGGCGACGACGAGGACGAGGTCGCCGACGTTCGCGCCTGCCGCTTCGACCAGCCGCCGTCCGCGCTCCTCGCCGACGATCTTGAGCACGGGCGACGCCAACCCGTCCTCGCGCACGGCGAGATGAACCAGCCCCTTTGCCCCCGCCCGCTTGGCGCGCTCGATCAGGTCGTCGATCTGGGAGCGGCTGGCATCGGCCATTCCCGGCGCAGCGAGGGCGAAGACGCGCCCGCCAGCGGCCAGGGCCTCGTCGAAGACGCGAAAGCCGCTCCCCTCCACCACCGCGCCGACATCGGCCAGCTCCAGGCCGAAGCGCACGTCAGGCCTGTCCGAGCCGAACCGGTCCATCGCCTCGCGGTAGGTGAAGCGCGGGAACGGGACGGCACGGATCGGCCGCTCGGGCACGACGGCGCCGCTGACCTCGACGGCCATCGCCTCGACGAACTCCATCACGTCTGACTGCGACACGAAGCTCATCTCGATGTCGAGTTGCGTGAACTCGGGGCCGCGGTCGGCGCGTGGGTCCTCGTCGCGCATGCAGTGTGCGACCTGGAAATAGCGGTCGAAGCCGGCGACCATCAACAATTGCTTGAGCTGCTGGGGACTCTGCGGCAGGGCGTAGAACTTGCCCTGCTGGACGCGCGACGGGACGATGAAGTCGCGCGCTCCTTCGGGCGTCGACTTGATCAGGATCGGCGTCTCGACCTCGACGAAGCCGTGCGCGTGGTGCACCTCTGAGATTGCGCGCAGCAGCCGGGAGCGCGCCACCAGCCGCCGATTGAGCGTTTCACGGCGTAGATCCAGGTAGCGGTGGCGCAGGCGGAGGGCCTCGTCCACGTCGGCCTCGGGCTCGTTGATCGGGAACGGTGTCGGCCTGGCGGCTGACAGCACGCGGACGTCGGCGGCGCGCAGCTCGATGTCGCCGGTGGCCAGCTTCCGGTTCTCCGTGCCCGCCAGCCGGCGCTCGATCGTGCCGCGGACGGCAAGGACGTACTCGTTGCGCACGTCGGCGGCCGCCGCGTGCACCTCTGGCGCCTGCCTGGCATCGATGACGACCTGGGTGACCCCGTAGCGGTCGCGCAGGTCGATGAAGATGAGCTGGCCGAGGTCGCGCCGGCGGTCGACCCAACCGGCGAGTGTCACGTCGCGCCCGACGTGTTCGGGCCGCGCGTCGCCGCAGGTCAGGTCACGGTAGGAGGTGCGCATGGGGGCGCCAATCGTAGCCGAGGGAAGTACCGGCGGCGCGGCGCGACGCCGCACGGGCACAAACGGCCGTCGCCGCCTACGTCGGCGCGGCGGCGCGTCGCTTCTCGTACCAGCACTGTCGCTACCAGGCGGCTGAGCTCCGCTACGCAGCCCTGGCGGGATGCTTGCAGCGCCTCGGCCGCGCGCGTCGACGCTCCAATCGATCGGCTGCGCGGCGCCGACATCGGATCCTGGCACCTTGGTGAGCCAGGCTATCGAGTTCGCGGCGAGATCAACGATAGTGCTGGTAAACGCCGGCTCATCGGGCCCCGCGCGCCGACGAGGACGCCTCGGTCGCCTCAGTCCCCCTCCTCGCCACCGGACCGGCGACCGTAACGGAAGCGAAGGTAGGTCGCGCGTGTCGCCAGGCCAGCCTGCAGGACGGCCCGCCCGATCCGGTCGGTCGTCAGGTCCCACGCGCCGACATAGTGGACCTCGCGCCCGCCGAAGCTTGCCTTGAACTGGGCGATGCCTGCCCGGGGCAACCCCCACAGGTCGTACTCGGCGAACCCCCACTCGCGGCAGCGCTCGATCGCTTCCCACTTCAGCACGTAGTTGGCGCGCGTGGAGTCGCCTTCGGCGGTCGTGCCGCCGTACAGATCGACCACCCGTTGCCCGCACGAGACGAGGAACAGCGTCGCCACCGCTTCGCCCGTCTCCTCGCGCTCGGCAAACAGCAGCCGCGCCATGCCGCGCGGCGCCAGCGCCTGCCACATCTGCCGGTACGTCGACTCGGTGCGCGGGATGATGCCGGCCCGGCCGGCGGCCGAGGTGTGGATGCGGTAGAAGTCGGACAGGCGATCGCCGTCAGCGTCGACTACGCGGATGCCCAGCCGCCGCGCTTTGTTGACCGACTGGCGGCACTTGCGATGGAGGTCGTTCCACACCTCGTCGAGCGGCCGCTTGAGGTCGATGATGCGCGTCGATTCGGGCTGCACGTGCGGTGCTCGCCGCCAGCCGAGCCTGGCCAGCGTCTGCTCGTGGCCGGCACCGACCTCAAGCTCGGGCTCGATGCGCACCCATGCCAGGCGGGCGCCGGGAGCCGCGTCGCGTGCGCGGTCGGTGAATCGCGCGAGCGCCTCTACGTTGACGGCATCGCCGACCGGCCCGCGGGGGACGTAACCGAGGCCCCAGGGCACGCCGGCGGCGCGGCGGACGAGCAACTGGGCGCCGACAACGGAACGGCCGGCCTGCCCCGCGAGCCGCAGCGGGCGCCAGCCGTTGGCGCGCTTGATCTCGGCCCACGCCGTCGTCTGCAGGTGGGTCGGTTGAGGTGAAGCGGCGACGAACTCGTCCCACGCCTCACTGTTCTGCTCGAGCGCTTCGGGCGCCCGCTCACCGGCCGGGGGAGGGTTTCGGTCGGCCCGTGCGTCTACCCCGGTCACGGGACCGAGCTGCCGTGGCGATGGCTGCCCTGCGCGCGCTCGATCTCGCGTGCCAGCCCGTCGACGTGGATCACCTTCTGCGTCCCCGCCTCCAGGTCGCGCAGCTGGACGTGACCTGCTTCGAGCTCATCGCCGATGACCACCGCGAAGTGCGCGCCTTCGCGCGCCGCTCCTTCGAGCTGGCGTGCCAGCTTGCGTGTGCCGAGCTCGGCGGTGGCGGCGATGCCGGCCGCGCGCAGCTCGGTGGCGATACGAAGGCGCACTTCCGTCGCCGCCGGGTCGGCACCGACGATGACTGCCGCCGGGCGGCCCGGCGCAGCACCAGAGTCGCGTGCTTCGGTCACGGCGGCCACGCGATCGATGCCGATGGCGAACCCGATCCCTGGCGTTGGCCGGCCGCCGAGCAGCTCGACCAGCCCGTCGTAGCGCCCGCCGCCGCCGAGGGCCTGCTGGCTGCCCTCGGCGCCCGGCACGAAGTACTCGAACGTCGTCCGGGTGTAGTAATCGAGCCCGCGCACGATGCGTGGCGCCTCGCGCACCGGGACGCCGAGCACGTCGAGGTGACGGCGCAGGTCGGCGTAATGCTGCCGACACGCCGCGCAGAGGTAGTCGCCGATGAGCGGCGCGGCGGCGATCAGCGCGGCCAGGTTCGGATCCTTCGAGTCGAGCACGCGCAGCGGGCTGATCGACGCCCGGGCGCGCTCGACCGGCGGCAGCTCGTCGTGGCGGGCGGCCAGGTAGTCGCTGAGCGCACCAACATAGGCCGGCCGGCAGGCGCGGTCGCCGATCGAGTTGAGGTGAACCTCGACTGTCGGTGCACCGGCTTCACGCAGGAAGCGCAGCCCGAGCTCGATTATCTCGGCGTCGATCGCCGGCCCGGGATCGCCGATCGCCTCGACGTTCCACTGCCAGAACTGCCGGAAGCGGCCGGCCTGCGGACGGTCGTAGCGGAACATCGGCCCGAAGGTGCTTACGCGGACGGGCTGGGGCAGCGTCTGCATGCCGTGCTCGACGTACGCCCGGACGATGCCCGCCGTCGCCTCCGGCCGGAGCGCCCAGCGCGGCTTCTCGTCAGCCGGACTCACGATGCGGAACAGCTCTTTCTCGACGACGTCGGTGGCCTCGCCGATCGCGCGCTCGAAGACGGCCGAGTCCTCGAACATCGGCGTCTCGATCGGCCGGTAGCCATAGCGCTCGCCGAGATCAGACGCGAGAGCGTCGAGTCGCTGCCAGCGCGCCTTCTGTGTCGGCAACAGGTCACGGGTCCCGCGCGGAGCCTGATACTTGGCCACGCCTTGGAGTCTATTCGCGGCTTGACGCCAACGCCGGCTCATCGGACGGTCGTGCTCGGCTGGTTGCGCCGGCCCGCGCAGCGCCTGATCATGCGCAACTGGCTGGCCATCACGATCGGGCCGCTGATCTTCTCGTGGCGAACGCTCGACGAGGTCGAGCTCGCCCACGAGCTCGAGCACGTCCGGCAGTGGCGCCGGCATGGGCTGGCCTACATCTACCGCTACTTCCGCGCCTCCGATGACGCGGTGAGGGCCGGCGGCCACCGCTACCACGACAACATCTTTGAGGTTGAGGCGCGCGCGGCCGAGGAGTTGGCGAGGGTCCGCCTGATGGAGGCGCTGTAGGCCGTGCCGGCCGCGCGCGCAGTTAGCTCAAGTCCCTCTGCACCGAATAGACGTCGCGCAGCTGCTCGATGCGCGACAGCACCTTCGCCAGCTGTGCCACCGAGGACACCTGGAGCGTCGCCTGCACGGTCGCCGTCTGGTCGGGATTGACGCGCACGTTGGCGGCCACGATGTTGACCTTGTTCTCGGCGACGACGTTGGTGATCTCTGACAGCAGCCCCGTCCGGTCGTATGCCTCGACGCGGATGGCGATCGGGTAGGTCTGCGTCATCTCACCCTCCCACTCGACCTCGATCATCCGCCCCAGATCCTTCTCGTTGACGACGGTCGGGCAGGTCGGCAGGTGCACGGTCACGCCACGGCCGCGGGTGACGTAGCCCACGATTGGGTCGCCGGGGATGGGATGGCAGCAGCCGGCGAAGCGCGTCATCAGGCCGGCCACCCCCTTGACGCGCACGCCGCCGGGGCGCACGGGCAGCGGCGGGGCGACGGCGGGCAGCACGACCTCGTTGGCGTCGTCGGCCACGCCCATCCGGCTGACCACCTGCTGCGCGCTGATCGCGCCATAGCCGATCGCCGCGTAGAAGTCGTCGACGGTGGCGTACCGGTACGTCTCGGCCAGCTCGGCAGTGCGTTCCGCCCCGACCTTCTCGAGTGACGAACGCGCGAGCCGGCGCAACTCGCGGTCGAGCGCCTCGCGGCCGTGGACGATGTTCTCGTCACGCTGCTGGCGCTTGAACCACTGGCGGATTTTTTCCTTGGCGTGGTTGGTCTGGACGATCTTGAGCCAGTCACGCGAGGGCCCGTGCGCCGCCTTGGTCGTCACGATCTCGACGATGTCGCCGTTCTTGAGCTTGTAGTCGAGCGGCACCAGCCGGTTGTTGACCTTGGCGCCGATGCAGGAATGGCCCACGTCGGTGTGGATGCGGTAGGCGAAGTCGAGCGGGGTCGCGCCGGCGGGCAGATCCTTGACGTCACCGCGGGGCGTGAACACGAAGACCTGGTCCTGGAAGATGTCAAGCTTGACGCCCTCGACAAACTCGGTCGCGTCGGCCACGTCGCGCTGCCACTCCATCAACTGGCGCACCCACGCCAGCTTGGCGTCGTAGTCGCGATCGATCTTGGAGCCGTCCTTGTACCGCCAGTGGGCGGCGATGCCGACCTCGCTCAATCGGTGCATCGCCTGCGTCCGGATCTGCACCTCCAGTGGCTTGCCATCGAGCGCGATCACGGCCGTGTGGAGGCTCTGGTACATGTTGTTCTTGGGCATGGCGATGTAGTCGTCGAACTGCCCCGGGATGGGCCGCCAGAGCGAGTGAACGACGCCCAGCGCGGCGTAGCAGTCGCGGACGTCGTCGACCAGCACGCGCACGGCGTGGACGTCGTAGATCTCGGTGAAGCCGGCGCCCTTGCGCTGCATCTTCTTCCAGATGCTATAGATGTGCTTGGGCCGGCCCGATAGCTCCGCCTTGATGCCGGCTTTGGCGAGCGCATCGCGGAGGATGGCCATCGCCCGTCGCACGTACGCCTCGCGCTCCTTGCGGTGGCTCTCGAGCTGGGTCGCGAGCTGGCGGTACTGCTCGGGCTCGAGCACCTTGAACGAGAGGTCCTCGAGCTCCCACTTGATCTGCCAGATGCCCAGGCGCTCGGCCAGCGGCGCATAGATCTCAGCCGTCTGACGCGCGATGCGCTGCTGCTTGTCGGGCGGCAGCGCCGAGATCGTGCGCATGTTGTGCAGCCGATCGGCGAGCTTGATCAGCACGACGCGGATGTCCTCCGCCATCGCCAGCAGCATCTTGCGGATGTTCTCTGCCTGCTGCTCCTCGTGACTCCGCGCGCCGAACTTGGACAGCTTCGTTACGCCGTCGACGAGGCGTGCGACCTCCGCCCCGAAGCGGTGCTCTATGTCGTCGAGCGAGAAGTCGGTGTCCTCGGGGATGTCATGCAGCAGCCCGGCACAGATGGCCACCGGGTCAAGACCGAGCTCGGCCAGTGTCTGGGCGACGGCGAGCGGGTGCGAGACGTACGGTTCACCGCTCGCTCGGCGCTGGTCGCCGTGTGCCTCGACGGCGAACTCGAACGCCTGGCGCACTATGCCGGCGTCGGCCTGCGGGTAGTGGCTGGCCAGCTCGTCGGTGACGCGCTGCAGGGTCGCGTTGAGCGCCCGGCGCGCGAACGGCGCCTGCACTGCGCGCGCGACACGCTCGCCGGCCGTAGCCTTGGTCGGCGCGGATGCGGGTGGCGTGAGCGGTTCAACTGACATCGGGCGTTCAGTGTACCTTCAGGGCCGTCTTGAACCGACTGTCCCCGGCGCGCCCGTCCGCGCGCCTGCTCGGCC